>NZ_JBEYUV010000008.1:0-166477 GCF_040643685.1 Nocardioides sp. NPDC047086 | reverse complement strand
TTCTTTTTGTTGGGGGCCACTAAAGTCGAGGTTCGTCGCCCACAACTGCAGACTCGGCCGCCACAAGTGCGGACTCGGCCGCCACAACTACCGATTCGGCGATCAGGGAGTACGCCGCCGCAGCGTCGCCGAGCCGAGAGCGAGGCCGGCCACGACGAACCCGGACACGACGGCCAGGTCGGTCCAGACGTCACCGGTCTCCGAGGAGGTGACGAGGTGGGTCATCGCGTCGACGGCGTAGGAGAGCGGGAGGAGGTCGGAGATGGTCTCGAGGACCGCCGGCAGCGAATCGCGGGGCACGAGCAGACCACACAGCAGGATCTGCGGGACCACGATCGCCGGCATGAACTGGACCGCCTGGAACTCGGTCGTGGCAAAGGCCGAGACCAGCAGCCCGAGCGCGGTGCCGAGGACGGCGTCGACGATCGCGACGACCACGAGCAGTGCGACCGAGCCGTCGATCTCCAACCCGAGCAGACCCACGCTGACCCCGACCGCGACACCCGACTGGACGGCGGCCAACAACCCGAAGGCGAGCGCGTAGCCGAGCAGGAAGTCGCCCTTGCCCAGCGGCATCGCGAGCAGCCGCTCGAGCGTTCCCGAGGAGCGTTCGCGGAGCGTGGTGACCGAGGTGACCAGGAACATCACGATGAACGGGAAGATCGCCAGCAGGGCCGGACCGATCTGGTCGAAGACGGGCGCGGGCGAGTCCTCGTACATCCACCACAGCAACGACATCAGCAGCGTCGGCAGCACCACCAGCATCACCAGGGTGCGGTGGTCACGCCGGATCTGGGCGAGCACCCGCCCCGCCACCGCGAGGGTCCGTCGCAGACTCATCGTGCCGCCTCCTTCACCAGCGTCAGGAAGGCATGCTCGATGTCGTCGGCGTCCGCCTTCTGCTTGATCTCGGTCGGGCTGCCGTCGGCGAGGAACACGCCCTCGCGCATCAGCAGCAGCCGGTCGCACCGGTCGGCCTCGTCCATGACATGGCTGGACACGATGACAGCCGCGCCGGCCTCGGCCAGGGCCCGGAACGTCCCCCACAGCTGCTCGCGCAGCACCGGGTCGAGCCCGACCGTCGGCTCGTCGAGCACCAGCAGCGACGGCGAGCCGAGCAGCGCGGCCGCGAGCGAGACCCGCGAGCGCTGGCCGCCGGAGAGGTCGCGTACGACCTGGTCGGCATGGGACACCAGGTCCACCGTCTCGATCGCCGACGTCACCGAGGAGGCGGGCGCGCCGAGCACCTTCGCGAAGAAGCGGAGGTTCTCGGTGACCGTCAGGTCGTCGTAGACGCTGGAGGCCTGCGTGACGTAGCCGATCCGCGAGCGCAACGAAGCAGACCCCGCGGGCTCGCCGTGGACGGTCAGCGTCCCGGTCACCTTCGCCTGCACCCCGACGAGCGCCCGCATCAGCGTCGTCTTGCCACACCCCGACGGCCCGAGCAGCCCGGTCACCTCACCGGCCCGCACGGAGAAGTCGAGGTCGTGGAGGACCTCGCGCTTCCCGCGTACGACCCGGAGGCCGGACACCTCAACCACGTTATTCATCACACGATGAAATGTCGCACGCCGGCCGTCGCCGCGCAAGAGGCCTACGGCAACGGTCCGGTCAGATATCCCTGGACCACCGGCGCGTACGTCGCCACCAGCGTCTCCGCGGGCGCAGAGGCCAGCGGCTCGATCCGGGCGACGTAGCGGAGCACGACGATCCCCACGAGCTGCGAGGCGACCAGGGTCATCCGCCGGTCCGGGTCGTCGAGCTCGAGCGCCTCGCCGACCGGCCCCAGGATCAGCCGGCCGAACGCCTCCGGCACCAGCGCCTTTCCCTCTGGCTCGAAGACGCTGCGCACCAGCGCCAGCAGCGGGAGCCGCGACTCCTCGTCGTCCCACACGCTCAGCAGCAGCCTCACCAGGCGCTCCCCCGCACCGTCGCGCCCACCGGCGGTGATGATCGGCGCGATCTCCCGTGGGTCGATCCGCAGCTCGAGCGAGGCGACGAAGAGGTCCTCCTTGGTGCCGAAGTAGTGGTGCACCAGCGCGGAGTCGACACCGGCGGCGGTCGCGATCCCGCGGACGGAGGTCGCGGCGTACCCCTGCTGCGCGAAGCGCTGCCGAGCCGCCGCCAGGATCGCCGCCCGCGTGTCCGGCGAACCGGGCCTGCGTCCTCGCCGCGGTGCTGTCGTGCTCATGCGGCCACGCTAACCCGACGGCGTCGGCTCGCGGCGCGGCTCCGTCCGGCGCAACCAGGCGGCGGGTCGCCCGACGAGCCATTCGAGCGGCCCGGGCCGGCCCCACGCGGTGACGAGCGCGCCGATCCCCATGACGACGAGCACGTGGAAGACGTACGTGTCGGGCGTCTCCGGCGGCCAGACGGCATCGGTCCTCATCACCACGTGCAGCGTGTAGAGGGTGAGGGTCATCGTGCCGGCGCCGAACAGCACCGCCATCGCGGTGCGCCCTCGCTCCGGCAGCCGCAGCGCGATCATCTGGCAGGCGCCGATGACGAACATCGAGCTGCCGATCGACTGCGCCAGGTCGAACGGCGTGGACGAGTGCGGCGCGACGACCAGCAGCCACTGCCAGCCGCCGTCGACCGGCGTCTGCCCGTAGAGGCCGTAGCTCATCGCGGTCAGCGCCCCGTCGATGTCCGTCCCCGGATAGCTGCGCAGCAGCACCTCGGCCACCGACGGCAGCCGGGTCAGCCTCTCCGAGAGCCAGGTGGCCGCGACGGAGATGATGATGCCGCCGGTCCAGAGCATCGAGACCACGAGCCGGTTCCGCAGGTCGATGCGGCCGATGGCCATCCCGATCAGCAGGTACGCCAGCCACGGGACGGCCGGGTAGTAGCCGGTGAAGAGCAGCTCGGCGAGCAGGCGGCCCGGCTCCAGCAGCTGGGATGGCTCCGGGCTGGCGAACTGCCGCGGCGGCAGCATCGGGCGGACGACCTGCGACAACAGCGGTCCGACAACGACCCAAACCGCACCGAGCAGCCACAACCACCGTGCCCGCAGCCCGAGGAACGGGATGCCGATCAGGAACAGCACCCCGTAGTAGGTCAGGATGACCGCGATGTTGGTGCCGAGCGACCCGAGCACCAGCCCGAGCGCGGCGATCAGCACCGCCCGCGCGGACAGCCCCAGCGACCGGGACGCGAGCACTCGGCCCCGCACGGGTTCCTGACGTCCGGTCATCAGCGCCAGGCTGACCCCGGCGAGCACCGCGAAGAGCGCCGCCGACCGGCCACCGGCGACGGCCTGGATGCGGGTCAGCTCCCCGGAGGCGTCCACCGGCTCGAGCACGTGCGTCGCCATCATCCCCAGCAACGCCAGGCAGCGCGCCACGTCGACACCGACGAGACGCGTCGAGAGTCGATCGGAGAGCCGATCCGTCAGCACTGACATCGCCCCCAGAGTAGAGATATCTCACGCACGCCGCGGCTTCACCCACCCACAGCACCTGCTTTACCGTGAGAACGATGTCCGTCGATGCCTCCCTGAGCCGCCCCTGGGTCGGGCACGATGCAGGCAGCAGCGGCTACCGGCGGATCCTGATCGGCCTCTTCGCCGCCGGGATCGCCACGTTCGGGCAGATGTACTCCACCCAGGGCATCCTCCCCACCGTCGCCCACGCGCTCGAGGTCAACGAGGCCTCCGCCGCGCTCACCGTCTCGATGGCGACCCTCAGCCTCGCGGTCAGCGTCCTCGGCTGGTCGTGGGTCGCCGACCGCATCGGCAGGGCGCCGGCGATGAAGATCGCGCTCTCGATCTCCCTCGTCCTCGGCCTGCTCACCCCGCTCGCCCCCGGTTTCACCACCCTCCTCGTGCTGCGCAGCCTCGAAGGTCTCGCCCTCGGCGGCGTACCCGCCCTCGCGGTCGCCTACCTGGCCGAGGAGATCCACGTACGCCACGTCAGCCTCGCCGCGGCCATCTACATCTCCGGCACCACCGTCGGCGGTCTTCTCGGCCGGGTCATCACCGGGCCGTTCGCCGACCTCGGCGGCTGGCGCCTGGGCGTCACCGCCGGCGGCGTCCTCTCCGCGATCGCCGCGATCATCGCCATCACCCTGATCCCGCGCGCCCAGGGCTGGGTCAGGCCGACCGGCAAGCCGACGACGTCCGTACGCGAGGGGGTGCTCGCCAACCTCCGCGACCCGGGCATGCTCGTGCTCTACGGGCAGGCCGCGCTGATGATGGGCGGGTTCGTGGCGACGTACAACTATCTGGGGTTCCGCCTCGAGCGCGAGCCCTTCGGGCTGCCGGTGGCGATCTCGAGCCAGATCTTCTTCGCCTACCTCGGCGGCACCGTCTCCTCCTCGGTCGCGGGCCGGCTGGCCGCCACCCACGGTCGGCGAAAGGTCATGCTGACCTGCGTCGTCATCACGATCGTCGGCATCGTGATGACCTTCCCGGACAACCTCGCGACGGTCCTGACCGGCCTCGTCGTCCTCACCACCGGCTTCTTCGGCGCCCACGGCGTCGCCTCGGGCTGGGTCGGGGCCCGGGCACAGGTCGGCAAGGCCCAAGCCAGCGCCCTCTACAACCTCTTCTACTACGGCGGCTCGAGCCTCTTCGGCTGGCTGCTCGGCTACGCGTACGTCGTCGGCTGGTGGGGCGTCGCCACCGCCGTCCTCGCCCTCACCCTGACCTCGCTCACCTGGTCCTGGCTCGCCGCCCACGACTGATCCCGCTCGCGGCTCGACCGACGGAGAGGCTCAGGCCTGGAAGTGCTTCCGCGCGAACTCGAGCGACTCACGGAGGTCGGCGACGCGCTCGGAGCGCGAGCGGGCGCGTCGGGTGCTGATCTCGAGCACGATCTCGCCGTCGAAGCCGGAGGCGGCGAGATGGCGCAGGAAGCGGTCGGCACCCATGTGGCCGCGGCCGGGCACGAGATGCTCGTCCTTGGCCGAGCCGGTGCCGTCGGTGAGGTGGATGTGCCGCAGCCGCGGACCGAGCCGCTCGGCCATCTCGATCACGTCGTCCCCCGCGATCGCGGCATGGGAGAGGTCGATGGTCGTGTTCGCATAGGACTCGGTCGAGGGGTCCCAGTGGGGCAGATACATCTGCGTCGCACGCTTGGCCGCCCGCCACGGATACATGTTCTCCACCGCGAACTTCAGCCCGGTCGAGCGCTCCAACGTGGCGATCCCGTCCACGAACCCGGCCGCATACTCGCGCTGCCAGCGGAACGGCGGATGTACGACGACCACCGCTGCCCCGACCTCGGCGGCCATCTCGGCGGACCGCTCGAGCTTCCCCCACGGCTCGAAGCCCCAGACCTGCTGGGTGAACAGTAGCGTCGGCGCGTGGATCGCGACGATCGGCAGGCCGTGGTGCTCGGCGAGCTGCTTGACCGCATGGGTCTGCTGCGACAGCGCGTCGATACCGACCATGATCTCGACCCCGTCGTAGCCCACCTCCGCGGCGTACGTGAAGGCGTGGGCGGTCGACTCGGGATAGGTCGAGGACGTCGACAGCGAGATCATCGCGGGCCTCCTATTCGGGCCTTCCCGGGTTGGAACTGCCGATGAAGGACAGGTGATCGAGACGGTCGAGGATCAGCCCCTCACGCAGTGCCCACGGGCAGATCTCGAAGGCGGGAAGGTCGAAGATGTCGAGGCATGCCTCGGCGACCAGCGCGCCGGGCACGATCTGGTGGGCCCGCGACGGGCTGACCCCGGGCAGCTCGGAGAGCTCCTCGAGCGACATCTCCAACAGCTTCGGGATCCAGCGCTGCAGCTCCGCCAGCGGCAGCTGGCGGCGCACGCGCAGCCCCTCACCGCTCGGCGCGGCCCCGCAGATGCGTGCCAGCGAGCGGAACGTCTTCGAGGTCGCCACCGCCATGTCGGGCTGCCCGTCGCGCAGTATCTTGCCCGCGTCCTCAGCGATCGAGGCGCGGATCGTACGACGCAGCTCCCGCAGCTCCTCCTCCGTCGGCCGATCACCGAAGTAGGTGCGCGCGAGCCGGCCGGCGCCCAGCGGCAGCGACCAGGCGACGTACGGCTGCTCGTCCAGGCCGGCCGCGATCTCCAGCGAGCCACCGCCGATGTCGAAGACGGCGAGCCGTCCGGCGGACCAGCCGAACCAGCGGCGTACGGCCAGGAAGGTCAGCCGCGCCTCGTCGTCGCCGGGAAGGACCTCGATCTCGACCCCGGTCTCGGCATGTACGCGGTCGAGCACCTGCTCCGAGTTGCCGGCATCGCGCACCGCCGAGGTCGCGAACGCCAGCATCTCCGAGACGCCCTTCTCCTCCGCGACCGCCACCGAGTCGCGGGTGAAGGCGGTCAGCGCCTCGATCCCGTCCTCGGTCACCTCGCCGGCCTCGTCGAGGTGCTCGGCCAGCCGCAGCGGCTGCTTGAACGAGTACGCCGGTGACGGGGCCGCCCCGCCGTGGGCGTCGACCACGAGCAGGTGTCCCGTGTTCGATCCGATGTCGAGTACGCCCAGACGCATAGGTCGACTTTAGTGCCACACCGTCATCCGCGCGGAACCCATGTGCACGGACGAGGCGCTACCAGCAATCGCGCTTGTGCACCTTGTACGTCACCGGCATCTGCCATCCCAGGTGACTCGCAATCCGATCGCCTGCGTAGTCGGGGATCGAATCCTGGATCATCCCCACGACGAAGTCCGTGAACGACAAGTCGTACGCAGTCCACTCCAGGAATCCTCGGTCGAAGACGATGATCGGCATCGAGTCGTCCGCCAAGTCCCAACAGTATTGGTTGGCGTCACTCGACACCGCCCAGCACAGCAACCTCGGCGAAGCCTCAGCGAGCCGCCCAACTTTGGGCACCGTCTCGATCTCCCAGCCGTGTTGGGCATCCCGAGTCTCGATCGCCATGTCGAATACCCCGACATCTCCAAGATCGGCTGTGGGAGCCGCGCTCGCAAGGTGGTTGCCGAGTGTCTCGGCGTCGGCATCTCGCATGGCTTCGAGGTCGGCGGTTGGAGCCATGATCGACAGATGGTCACCGAGTTCCCCGGGACCCACGTCTCGCATGAAGTCGAGGCGCGGGAGCAGCTTCTTCATGGCCTCGACAATGCCCATCGCATCGTCCAGAGCCTGGTGGGTCTCACCAACGGTGATGGGCGCGTCACCCAGGGACGGGTACTCGGTGTCGTGCCGACGCAACCGCATCGGCCCGAACGGGCGTACCACGCCTGCGGCACGTCCCAACCGAGCCTGGACAGCCTGCTGAGTCGCCTTGTGGGCACCGATCTCCGAGCGTGCGTGCGGTCGAAGCCCCTGCTTGGCGAGAGTCGCCGTGAGCGCCTTTCGTGCTGCGTCGTAGATCAGCGGGAACGCCGAAGTCGGGTGCGTGTCCACCATCAGCTTGGCTGCTTCGAGGTGCTAGTCGGCGTGGCTCATCAGCAGATCGGCATGCTCAGTCGACGGGGCGACCCGCTCGAGATCACCGTGATCGATCATCGTCTCGAGCTCTGCGTCGCCCTGGGGCCAGTGTCCGGGCAACGCTTCAGGCTGATCAGTCATCGCCGCTTCCCATCAGATGAACGAGAGGACGGGCCAGGATCGTCGCCTTGAAGGAGCCCCCGTCAGCCGTCCACGCCTCCGGCGTCACCACACGGTAGTTCACCTCGCGGCGCAGCGTGCGCTCGACAGGCTCGATCGCCTCGAACAGCTCGTCGCGGTCGGGGGTGCCGATCACCAGCAGGTCGATGTCACCAGGCACGGCGCCTGGCTGTTGGGCATAGCGAGCCGCCCACGAGCCGTGGATGAAGGCCTCATCGATCCCCGACACCTGTTCGAGTGCCTCTCGGAGAAGGCCGACGGGCCCGAAGGTCAGCGCCATGACTTCAGCCAGCGGGCGGTACAGCGGATGGTCCGTGGTAGGGGCGACGGCCCGATTGCGCCCACGTGCCGTGCTCTGGACCAGGCCCGCTTCCTCGAGACGATCGACTTCGCGCTTGACGGTCGGCACCGTCGTACCGACCGCCGCTGCAATCTCGGACAGGCTCGGCTGCTCGTCGGGGTGTAGCAACACCCACGCCAGCACTTCTCCCTGCAGCCGCGAACGCAGCAGCGGCAGAAGAGTCGGACTCGACGTTTTCATAAAACGAACCATACCGTGCGTTTTACGAAAAGGTCACCCCGTTCAGCGGTCGGCGGTAGCCACCGCGCGCTCGGGGCTGGGAGCCGCAGCGGGCACAGGCCGCTCACCGATCCGGGCGTTGACGGCCCCGGCGAGCACGACCACCAGAGCGGCGACGGCGGGCAGGAGGAGCGCCGCGTCGGTGCCCCAGCGTTCGGCGACGCCGCCGGTGACCGCGGAGGCGAGGGACTGGCCGAGGATGACCGCTGAGCCGAGCAGGGTCATCACGGTGGCAGACCGGCCGACCGGGCTGCGGCGGGCGCCGAGGCCGTACTGCGTGACCAGGGTCGGCCCGATGCCGAGACCGATGACGAGGAGGGCGAGCACCATCCCGGTCACCGAGGAGACGCCCGGCAGCGCGAGGGCACCCACGAACATCATGCCGCCGAAGACCAGCCAGCGTGCGGCCGAGGTGAAGCCCACCGGGAAGAGGGCGACGCCCAGCGCCAGCGCGGCCGATCCGATGCCCATCGCGGCGTAGACCAGGCCGGCCTCCTCGGGACGGCCGTGGTCGGCCATGAACGCGGTCAGCGAGGTGAGCATCGAGCCGAAGAAGAGCCCGACGCCGAGGATCCCGACCACGATCACGACCACGCGCGGACGGGCGAGCTCACGCACGGAGCCGGCGACCGGCGTACGGCTGGAGGAGGCCTGCGCGGTCGCGGCGCTCGGGTGGAGGGCGAAGGCGGAGACGAAGACCAGGGTGAGCATCGCGGCGGCGACGACCGGCGCCCACGGGTCGATGGCGACGGCGAGGACACCGGCGACGACGGGTCCGACGATGAAGACGATCTCGTCGGCCGCCGACTCGTAGGCCATCGTCGAGTTGAGCACCCGCACCCGGCGCCCCGGGACGACGCATGCGGAGATGATCGCCACCAGCCGCGAACGCGACAGCGGCGCGATCTGCGGGGCGGTCGCACCGACCAGGAACGCCACCGCGAGCACGGCCACGTCGGGCAGCGGGCTGTAGACGACCCAGGCCATCGCGCCCAGCGCCGCGGTGCTGGCGACGCTGATCACCAGCAGCACGCTGCGCTGGCCGAACCGGTCGACGCCGGCACCGAGGATCGGACCGCACACCGCGGCACCGATCCCGACCATCGCCGAGTTCAGACCGCCGAGCGCCAGCGAGTCGCGGCCCGCGACGACCAGCGTCAGCACCCCGACGACCACCATCGCGTACGGCAGCCGCGCGACCAGCGCGAGCGGGAAGTACGTCCCCCCGACGGCGCGCACCAGACTCTGCTCGCCCTGCTCCGACATCTCTGTGACCTCCCGCTGCGAACCGCGGCTCTGTGCCGCCTTGGTCCGCCGGCGGGGCCAGCGCGAGGTGATACACACAATGGATACGGAGCGGTCGCTCCGTCCCTACAAGAATACGCCGCCCGCCCCGCCCCTCCGGAATCGCCGCCGAGTCGTCTCCGTCACGGTTCGAGGTCGACCAGCCCCTTGCCGCTGAGGATGTCGAACGGCACCGACACCTGGTCGTGGGCGATCACCCAGGTGCCGTCGATCTTTCGCAGCCCGTAGGTGACCCGGACCCACATCCCGGTCGTCACGACCCCGTTCCTCATCGTCCCGCTGAGCCGGCCGAAGGCGTACCCGTACGCCACCTCGTCACCGACGGTGAGCGTCAGGTCCCGCAGCTCGTAGTCCACGGTCTCGAAGACCTCGAAGACCCTCGCCCAGTTCGCGAGCTTCGCCTCGATCCCGACGTGCTGGAGCGGCGGCTCGACGTCGAAGGAGATGACGTCGGGTGCGTACGGCTCCCGCAGGGTGTCGAGGTCCTTGGCACGCAGGCCGTCGATGACCCTCTCGATCTGGCCGCGGATCGCGGCCTCCTCGTGCACGCTCATGACCGCCCCACCTCGGTGCCGACTCTGATCATGTTGGACTCCTTGTTCTCCGTGGTGGATGTTGCCCTCCGACGACGCAGGCGACCGAAGTGTCAGGCCGGTCTCACAGATCGGGTCGCCGTTTCGTCGGATCGGTTGTAGACATGCAGACCGCGCAACCCCGAGAAGCTGCGTCCGTGGAGCGCTCGGTGAACCACCGGTCATCGACTCACCACGTAGGCTTGCGAGGTGCCTGAGGTACCCCTGGATTTCCCGCGCGCGTGGGTGGAGTTCGTCAACCCCGACGACCCCGACGAGCGGATGCGCTGCGACCTGACCTGGTTGACGTCGGCGTACTCCTGCATCTTCGGCAACGGATGCCCGGGGATGTTCAAGAGCTCGCCGGACGTGGGGTGCTGCACGCTGGGGGCGCACTTCGCCGACGAGGAGGACGAGGCCCGGACGGCGGGGTTCGTCGCCGAGCTGACGCCGGAGATCTGGGAGCAGCACCCCGGCCGCAAGGTGAAGACCGACGACTGGGTCGAGCTCGACGACGACGGTGAGCGGAAGACCCGGGTAACGGAGTTTCGCGGCCAGGAGTCCTGCGTCCTGGCCAACCGGCCGGACTTCGCCGGCGGATCGGGCTGCGCGCTCCACATCCTGGCGGCGAAGGAAGGCCGCGAGCACTTCGAGACGAAGCCGGACGTGTGCTGGCAGCTGCCGATCCGGCGTACGTTCCGTGACGTCGAGCTGACCGACGGGACGACCTACACCGAGGTGACGATCACCGAGTACGACCGGCGCGGCTGGGGTCCGGGCGGCCACGACCTGGACTGGTACTGCTCCGGCAACACCGAGGCCCACGTCGCCGTCGAGCCCGTCTACCTCACCAACGCGGCCGAGCTGACCGAGCTGATGGGCAAGGCTGCGTACGCCGAGCTCGTCCGTCACTGCGAGGCGCACGTCCGGTCGAGGTCCGCGCTCGCCCTCCATCCCGCCAGCCCACGCTGAGCGGCGCTGAACCCCGGGGTGTATCTCGACATCAAGAGATAGTGACCCTGGATTGGTCTCTCTCTCAGCGAGAGTTCAGAATCGTTACATGCGCCTGGACCATGTTTCGTACGCTGCAGGACCCGATGGCTTGGCACAGACCGCCAAGCAGCTCGGTGAGCTGCTCGGCCAGGAGTTCGTCGACGGCGGCGTCCACCCTCGCTTCGGCACCCGCAACTACATCCTTCCGATGCGTGGTGGTCTCTACCTCGAGGTCGTCGAGGCACTCGAGCACCCCGCCAGCGACAAGGCCCCGTTCGGGCAGGCCGTCAAGGCCCGCTCCGCCCTAGGCGGCGGCTGGATCGGCTTCGTGATCGGCGTCGACGACATGACCCCGATCGAGGAGCGGCTCGGCCGCAAGGCGGTTCCCGGCAACCGTCACCTCCCCGACGGCCGCGAGCTCCACTGGCAGCAGATCGGCATCAACGGCCTGATCGCCGACCCGCAGCTGCCCTACTTCATCAAGTGGGAGACCCCCGAGCTCCACCCCGGCAACGCCGGTTCCGACATCACCCTCACCGACCTGGAGATCTCCGGCGACCCCGAGCGGGTCAAGGACTACCTCGGTGACGAGCTGCGCGAGCGCGTCGACCCGTGGACCGGCAAGCCCGCCGAGAACGTCCACATCGACTGGGTCGCCGAGCACGGCACCCCCGGCCTGCTGGCCGCCAAGTTCGTCACCCCGCGCGGCGAGGTCCGGATCTGACCCGGCTCGACCTGCCGGGGGCGACGGGAGCGATCCCGAGCCCCAACATCTGGAACCACACTGCGACGTACGAGATCGAGAACCGTGCGCTCGACCCGCACGGCCGGCTCTGGGCAGCCATGGCCGACGCCGCGCCGTGGGCCGGGCGCGACGTCCTCGACCTGGGCTGCGGGACCGGGTTCTACCTGCCGAGGTTCGCCGAGACCGCCCGCACCGTCACCGGCATCGAGCCCCATCCGGATCTCGTGACGCTGGCCCGGCGGCGTACGAAGCGACTTCCGAACGTCACCGTCCACAACGGCGTCGCGCAGCAGCTGCCGCTCCCGCCGGCATCCGTCGATGTGATGCATGCCCGCTGGGCCTATTTCTTCGGTCCCGGCTCCGAGCCGGGGCTCGGCGAGCTCGACCGGGTGATGCGCCGCGGCGGCGTGGCGACGGTGATCGACAACGACGGCTCCCGGTCGAGCTTCGGCGCGTGGTTCCGCCGCGGCTACCCGAAGGTTCCGCCGCCGGAGGAGCAGGAACGGTTCTGGTCGATGCACGGCTGGACACGCGTCCCCGTCGACATGGACTGGTCCTTCGGCTCGCGCGCGGACCTGGAGGCGGTCGTACGCATCGAGTTCGACCCCGCCACGGCGGCCGCGATCCTGGAGGAACACCGGGGGACGTATGTCGACTACGCGGTGAACCTCTGGTGGAAGCGTTTCTGAATCACCGCACACGGCTGTGGAAAAAGCGTGACCATTGAGACTCCCCCCAAGGAAAGGAGTTTCACCATGCACCACATCCCACGTCTCGGGCGTCGGCTCGGCACGGTCATCGGCACCCTCCTTCTCACGGTCGCGGCCTCCCTCGCCGCGGTCAGCGTCACGGCCGCGCCGGCTCACGCCGATGCCTGCTACACCTGGAGCGGCACCCTGCAGCAGGGGTCCTCGGGCAACGCGGTCACCCAGCTGCAGATCCGCGTCGCCGGCTGGGCGGCCTCGGGCACGGTCTTCTCGATCGACGGGTCCTACGGCCCGGCGACGACGACCGCGGTCCGAAACTTCCAGGCCGCCTACGGGCTCTCCGCCGACGGAGTCGCGGGCACGAACACATTCAACAAGATCTACGCCCTCCAGGACGATGACTGCACCCCGATCCACTTCGACTGGAGCGAGGTCGACGACGTCTGCTACGGCGGCTGGCCCACACCGATCTCCGGCGTGACGGTCGCGCAGGTCAAGGCCAACCTGATGCAGGCGATGTGGCGTGCCGAGGCGATCCGGCACCGGCTCGGCGACAACCCTCTGCGGGTCACCTCGGCCTACCGCTCGAAGGCGTGCAACGACGCCGTCGGCGGCGCCTCCAACAGCAACCACCTCTACGGACGGGCCATGGATCTGGTTCCCGGCAGCAGCGCGACGACCATGTGCGGCATCGCGCGTGCCTCACGCCAGTCGTTCCCGCAGGTGCTCGGGCCGGGCTACCCCGACCACAGCGACCACATCCACCTCGGCATCCAGTCGAGCGTCTACCACAGCGCCTCGCAGTGCTTCTGACCCTCTCAGGGTGACTCGGTGAGCTGGTCGGGATCGGCATCGGTCCCGACCAGCTCGCGAAGCTTGTCGTTGACGTCCCAGATCCCGACGTTCATCGCGGCGGTGATGGTCGCACCACGCCGCCAGTAGGCGATGAACTCGTCACCGTCGGCGTTGCCGCGGAGCAGCACCTCGTCCTCGGGCGCGGAGCGGCCGACGTACTCCATCGAGAACTCGAACTGGTCGGTGAAGAAGTAGGGCTGCCAGTCGTAGGCGCCGCCCTTGCCCAGCATCGACCTGGCCGCCAGCCGGCCCTGCCGGATCGCGTTGTCCCAGTGCTCGACCCGAAGCGGGCCGAGGACCGTGTGCTTCGCGAGCGCGGCGTCGCCTGCCGCGAAGACCCGAGGATCAGACGTACGCAGCCCCTCGTCGACCACGATGCCGTCGCCGACCTCGAGGCCGGCCGCCTTCGCCAGGTCGGTGGCCGGTGCCGCACCGACGGCGACGAGCACGATGTCGGCGGGGATCTCGCCGGCGCTGGTGCGTACGACTCCCGGCTCGATCGACTCGACGGTCGTCCCGGTGTGGATCTCGACGCCGTGGCGGGTGTGGAGGTCGGCGACATGCTCGGCGAGCACCGGGCCGAGGACGTTGAGCAGCGGCTGTGCGGCCGCCTCGAGCACCACCGCCCTTCCGCCGAGCGCGGTCACCGACGCCGCGACCTCGAGGCCGATCCAGCCGCCGCCGACGGTGACGACCCTGGTGCCGGGCTCGATCGCGTCCTTGAGACGGCGGGCGTCCTCGACGGTGCGGAGGGTGGTCGCGTTCTCGACACCGGGGATCGGCGGGGTCTTCGGCTCGGCGCCGGTGGTCAGGAGCACCTGGCCGAACGGCAGCTCGTCGCCGGTGTCGAGCACGACCTTCCCGTGGTCCAGGTCGAGGGCGGTCGCGGTGGTGCCGGTCAGGACGGTGACGTCCTTCTCGGCGTACCAAGCCTCGTCGTGGGAGAGCTTGAACTCCTTGGCGCCGGAGAGGAAGTCCTTGGAGAGCTGCGGTCGCTCGTAGGGAAGCTCGGGCTCCTTCCCCACCAGGGTCAGGCGGCCGGCGTACCCCTCGTCACGAAGGGCTTCGATGGCGCTGACTGCCGCGAGACCAGCACCGATGACGACGATCTGCTCAGTTGCCATGACCCCATCGTCGCGCGGAACCGGTGAACTATGAAGACCCTCGGACGGTGAGGGCGGGTTTCAGCATCACCCCGGGCGCGGCGTAGGACGGGGTGGCGAGGAGCTCCTCGAGCGCCTTGACCAGCTCGCGGGCGGCCTCCTCGAGCGGGGGACGTACGGAGGTGATGCCCGGCGGCACCGTCTGCGCCACCTGGGAGTCGTCGAAGCCGACGACGGCGATGTCCTCGCCGAGGCGGAGGCGGCGCTCGAAGAGTGCGTGGAGCACGCCCATCGCGAGCGTGTCGGAGGCACAGACGAGCGCGGTGGGCTCGGTCTCGTCGAGGAGCGCGTCGGCGGCAGCCTTGCCCGAGCTGATCGAGTCCTCGGTGCGCGAGGCCAGACCGGTGGTCGAGAGACCGTTGGTGTGCATGGCGTGGATCCAGCCGCTGCGTCGCTCCTCACCCAGGAGCGAGTCCTTGTGCCAACCGATCCAGGCGATCTTGGAGTGACCGCGCTCGATCAGGTGCTCGGTGGCGATCTCGGCACCGTAGGCGAGGTCGACGTCGACCCAGGGATGCTTGGCGTCGGGCTGGGTCCAGGGGCGCCCGAAGGAGACGAACCGCGCGCGGCGCGACTGCAGCCAGGTCGTCTGCTGGCCGCCGAGGTGGGTGTCGGTCACGACGAACGCGTCGACCGCGGTCGACCTGAGCAGCTCGTCGTAGCCGTCGAGCGGATCGGCGGGGTCGCCGTAGAAGAGGAGCACGTGGTAGCCGGTCTCGGCGGCGGCCTCGACGAAGGTGTGCACGAACCGGTCCATCATCGCGTTGGCGGTGCCCTCCTGGAGGGCGGGCATTCTGAGTCCGATCAGATGACTGGCTCTCGTCCGCAGGCTCCGGGCGGCCCGGTTGGGCTGATAGCCCAGCTGGTCGATCGCTTCCTGCACCCTGGCCAGGGTGTCGGCACGCAGCAGATCAGGGTTGTTGACCGCGTTGGAGACCGTCTGGCGGGACACGCCGGCCAGCTCCGCGACGTCCGCCAGGGTCGGCGGAGCGGCCGAGATATGACCGCCGGAACGCGGCACCGCCACGCTCTGCCTCCCTTGATGCCGATGTGGAACTCTGGATCGTTCCAAGCCATGGTAACGAAGGCTGACCTGTTGGGATGCTTTCGGGCTCATCTCGCTCCCCGTCATCGGCCAGGTCTCGACCCGCTTCGCGGGTTCGCAAGCTCACCCGCTGCCCTCGCTCGACCTCCTCCCGTTGCGTCCCCGCTCGTTCCTCGCGGGAACGCAGGCTCGGATGTCGGTGCCGTGGTCTAGGTTGCTGGCCATGGCTACCGCTCGCTCGTCCAAACGCGCCACCTACCGCTGCTCCGAGTGTGGCTGGGAGACCGCGAAGTGGGTCGGTCGCTGCGGCGAGTGCCACGCGTGGGGCTCGGTCGCCGAGGCGGCAGCCCCGATCGGACGTACGCAGGCGGCCCCCGTCTCCACCGCGGCGGTGCCGATCGGGACGGTGTCGGTGACCGAGTCGGAGCGGCGTACGTCGGGGGTGCCGGAGCTCGACCGGGTCCTCGGCGGCGGCCTGGTGCCGGGGGCCGCGATCCTGCTCGCCGGGGAGCCGGGCGTCGGGAAGTCGACGCTGCTGCTCGAGGTGGCGGCGCAGACCGCCCGCTACGGGCGCCGCGCGCTCTATGTGACCGGTGAGGAGTCCGCCTCGCAGGTGCGTCTGCGGGCCGACCGGACCAACGCGATCCAGGACGAGCTCTATCTCGCCGCGGAGACCGACCTCGGCGCCGTGCTGACCCACATCGAGGAGACCCGGCCCGACCTGATCGTGGTCGACTCCGTGCAGACCATCGGCGCCTCCGGGGTCGAGGGCGTCCCGGGCGGGGTGACCCAGGTGCGCGAGGTGGCGGCGGCGTTGATCCGGGTCGCCAAGACCCGCAACATCACCACGGTCGTCGTCGGGCACGTGACCAAGGACGGGGCGATCGCCGGGCCGCGGGTGCTGGAGCACCTGGTCGACGTGGTCCTCCACTTCGAGGGCGCGCGCGACTCACGGTTCCGGATGGTGCGGGCGATGAAGAACCGCTTCGGCCCGGTCGACGAGGTGGGCTGCTTCGACCTGTCCTCGGACGGCATCGTGGCGGTCACCGACCCGTCGGGGCTCTTCGTGGAGACCCATCATGTCTCCGTCCCCGGCACCTGCGTCACCGTGACCATGGAGGGTCGCCGGCCGCTGCTCGCCGAGATCCAGGCGCTGACCGTGCTGGGCGCGGAGGAGCGGGCGAAGCGTACGACCTCGGGGTTGGACGGTTCTCGGCTCGCGATGATCCTCGCCGTGCTGCAGCGCCACGCGAGGGTCGGTCTCTCCGGTCGTGACGTGTTCGCCTCGACCGTCGGCGGGGCCCGGATCAGCGACCCGGCCGCCGACCTGGCGATGGCGCTCGCGGTCGCCTCGAGCCACACCGGCACGCCGACGCCGCGTGGCGTGGTCGCGCTCGGAGAGATCGGCCTCGCCGGCGAGCTGCGCCGGGTGCGTGATCTCGACCAGCGGCTCTCCGAAGCGGCTCGACTCGGGTTCACCGTCGCCGTCGTCCCGGCCGAACCGGGGGCGCCCGTGCCGAACCGCCCCAAAGAGCGCGATGTCGACGGGATGCGTGTCTTTGAGGTCCACAGCATCAGTGCCGCGCTGGAATTCCTCCGCTTGGTGTGATCGGCTTGGTGACTCGTGGCCGAACGTTCTCGGCATTACGGTTGGATCCACGGTTAGAATCACCTCATCCCACTCCGAAAGGATTCTCGTGCCCGCCGACCGCACCGCGGACTCCATCCGACTGCGCGAGACGCTCGCGCTGATCGCGCCCGGAACACCGCTGCGTGACGGGCTCGAGCGCATCCTTCGCGGCCGCACCGGCGCGCTGATCGTGCTCGGCCACGACAAGATGGTCGACGGCATCGCGACCGGTGGCTTCACCCTCGACGTACCGTTCACCTCCACCGGCCTGCGTGAGCTCGCCAAGATGGACGGGGCGATCATCGTCGACGACTCGCTGAGCCGGATCGTCCAGGCCGCGGTCCACCTGATGCCCGACCACACCATCCCCTCGACCGAGACCGGCACCCGGCACCGCACCGCCGACCGGGTCGCGAAGCAGACCGGTCGCCCGGTGATCTCGGTGTCCCAGTCGATGCAGATCATCGCTGCGTACGTCGGGGAGACCCGCCACGTCCTGGAGGACTCCGGCCAGATCCTCTCCCGCGCCAACCAGGCGCTGGCGACCCTTGAGCGCTACAAGCTGCGCCTCGACGAGGTGGCCTCCACCCTGTCGGCGCTCGAGATCGAGGACCTGGTGACCGTACGCGACGTCGCCGTCGTCGCCCAGCGCCTGGAGATGGTCACCCGCATCGCTCGCGAGATCGAGGACTACGTGCTCGAGCTCGGCACCGACGGCCGGCTGCTTTCCCTCCAGCTGGAGGAGCTCATCACCGGCGTCGACGCCGAGCGCGAGATGGTCATCCGCGACTACCTCCCCCGCGGCCGGCGTGCGCGTTCCCCCGAGGAGCTGCTCGCCGAGCTCGAGGCGCTCAACTCCGCCGAGCTCGTCGACCCCGCCGCCACCGCCCGGGTCCTTGGCCTGACCACCTCGGACGCGCTGGACGGCGCCGTCGCCCCGCGCGGCTACCGCCTCCTCGCGAAGGTCCCCCGCCTCCCACCCGCCGTCGTCGACCGCCTCGTCGACCACTTCGGCACCCTCCAGAAGCTCCTCTCCGCCAGCGTCGACGACCTGCAGGCCGTCGAAGGCGTCGGCGAGCTCCGCGCCCGCTCCGTACGCGAAGGCCTCTCCCGCCTCGCCGAGTCCACCATCCTCGAACGCTACGTCTGACAGGCCGAGGCGTCACCCCGGTCGGCCCAAGCGTCAGCCAGGTCGGCCGAAGCGTCACTTACGTCGGCCGAGTTGGCAGCCAGTGACGCCTCGACCGACACGGGCGACGTCTCGGCCGACGTAACTGACGTCTCGGGCGACGCGGGTGACGGCTCGACTATCGGCTGACCGGGGAGTCGGGTTCCGTACGCGACAGGGCGGTGCCCGGCTTGTAGAGGCCGAAGGTGGCCGATGACGGTTCGCCACCGAGGGCCGAGGCGACGATCACGAAGAAGTTCGGCTTGACCCACGGGCCGTGGCCGGTGCACTCGCCGGCGACGACACGGCGGCCGGTCCAGGTGAGGGGGAGGGTGGTGACGACATCGCGGCGTACGACGATCTCCTTGGTCGGCACCGCCTTGGCGCAGTCGACCGTCGACCAGACCAGATCGCCGCCCTTCTGCGAGATCCGCACCTGGAGCGCGTCGGCGGACAGCTTCCAGGTGCAGGCAGAGGCCTTCACCGTGCGCAGCTGCAGCGGGATGGTGACGTTGTCGTAGGAGTAGCCGTCGGCGATGGCCGGCTCGACGACGATGTCGGAGGGCGAGCACTCGCCGGTCGGCTCCGGCGGGGCGCTGCTCTTCGGCTTCTCGGGCTTGTTGCCGCCCGCGTTGCCCGCCTCCTTCGACGGCTTCGTCGTGGGCGTCGGGGTGACCGTCACGGTCGCGGTGGGCTCGTCGGCCACGGGGGTCGCGGCGTCGTCCGAGGCGTCGGAACCGCTGAAGAAGAACCGCGAGATCCCGACGATCAGGAGCAGGACGATGCCGAGCACCGCCAGCCGCCGGCGCCAGTAGACGGCGGCCGGCAGCCGCCCTCCCGTCCTTCTCGCACGCGCCATAGGCGACACCGTAATGATCCCGTGCCCGGGTTTCGGGGTGCCACTCCGTGGCAATACCTGTCGCACGGCACAATCTGGGTGTGACCGCTCTCCACGACGCCGTTCTGCACTGGTACGACGCCAACGCCCGTGACCTCCCGTGGCGCTCCGCGACCGCGTCACCATGGTCGGTGATGGTCAGCGAGTTCATGCTCCAGCAGACCCCGGTCTCCCGCGTGCTCTCGATCCACGAGGTCTGGATGGAGCGCTGGCCGACCCCGGCCGACCTCGCCGCGGAGCCGACCGGCGAGGCCGTACGTGCCTGGGGCCGCCTCGGCTACCCCCGCCGGGCGCTGCGGCTGCACGCGGCCGCCACCGCGATCGTCGAGCACCACGGCGGCGAGGTGCCCGCGGAGTACGACGAGCTGATCGCGCTCCCGGGCGTCGGCGACTACACCGCTGCGGCGATCGCGACCTTCGCCTTCGGCAGGCGCCACGTGGTCCTCGACACGAACGTACGCCGCGTCTTCGCCCGGACGCTGAGCGGTGTCGAGTTCCCCGCCCAGTCGGTCAACAAGGCCGAGCGTGCGCTCGCCGCCGACGTACTCCCTCAGGACGATCCGACCGCGGCCACCTGGTCGGTCGCCGTGATGGAGCTCGGCGCCCTCGTCTGTACCGCGGCCAACCCGGCCTGCACCCGCTGCCCGGTCGCGGACCAGTGCGCGTGGCGCGCCGCCGGCCACCCGGCGTACGACGGTCCGCCTCGTAAGGTCCAGACCTGGGCCGGCACCGACCGCCAGTGCCGCGGCCGACTGCTGGCCGTTCTCCGTGACGCCGACTCCCCCGTCCATCGGAGCCGTCTCGACGTCGTCTGGTCCGACGAGACCCAACGGCAACGTGCCCTGGAAGGCCTCCTGAAAGACAACCTGGCCACCGAGGTGGAACCAGACTTCTTCGCCCTCCCCTAACCAACCGCCGAAACCGCAGAAATGGCGGACGAAACTCTACTTTCGTCCGCCACAACTAACGACTCGGCCACCAATTCCACCGATTCGGGAAAGCAAACGCCCCGGCCGCGGTGGCCGGGGCGTTGCTTGGGGTCGAACTACTCGGAATCCGACTTCGGCTTCTCGATGTTGGTCGGCTCGTCCTGGTCGGGGAGCTCGATATCGGACACGGTCGCACCCTCCAGCGGAGGTACGTCCGGAACGACGGAGCGCTTCTGACCGGTGAAGGTGAACTGGGCGGCAGGGCCCTCACCCTCGACGTCGACCAGCACGATCTCGCCCGGGCCGATGTCGCCGTAGAGCATCTTCTCGGCGAGCACGTCCTCGAGCTCGCGCTGAACCGTGCGGCGCAGCGGGCGAGCACCGAGAACCGGGTCGAAGCCGCGCTCGGCGAGCACCTTCTTCGCGGCCGTGGTGAGCTCGATGCCCATGTCGCGGTCCTTGAGGCGGACCTCGACGGCCGCGATCATGTTGTCGACCATCGAGATGATCTGCTCCTGCGACAGCGGCGGGAACACGATGACCTCGTCGACACGGTTGAGGAACTCGGGCCGGAAGTGCTGCTTGAGCTCGTCGGAGACCTTCGCCTTCATCCGGTCGTAGGAGCCCGCGGCGTCGCTGGCCTGGGAGAAGCCCAGGTTGACCGACTTCGCGATGTCCCTCGTGCCGAGGTTGGTGGTCATGATGATGACGGTGTTCTTGAAGTCGACCACGCGGCCCTGGGAGTCGGTCAGACGACCTTCCTCCAGGATCTGCAGCAGCGAGTTGAAGATGTCCGGGTGAGCCTTCTCGACCTCGTCGAAGAGGACCACGGAGAACGGCTTGCGGCGCACCTTCTCGGTGAGCTGGCCACCCTCCTCGTAGCCGACGTAGCCCGGAGGCGAACCGAAGAGCCGCGAGACCGTGTGCTTCTCGCCGAACTCCGACATGTCGAGCTGGATCAGCGCGTCCTCGTCGCCGAAGAGGAACTCGGCGAGCGTCTTGGACAGCCACGTCTTACCGACACCGGACGGACCGGCGAAGATGAACGAACCGCCGGGGCGCTTCGGGTCCTTCAGGCCGGCACGCGTGCGTCGGATGGCGCGGGACAGGGCCTTGACCGCCTCGTCCTGGCCGATGACGCGCTTGTGGAGCTCGTCCTCCATGCGCAGCAGTCGCGCGGACTCCTCCTCGTTGACCTGCACGATCGGGATACCGGTCGCCACGGCGAGCACCTCGGCGATGAGCTCCTCGTCGACCTCCGCGACCTCGTCCATGTCACCGGCACGCCAGGCCTTCTCACGCTCGGCCTTCTTCGCGATGAGCTGCTTCTCCTCGTCGCGGAGACGCGCTGCGGCCTCGAAGTCCTGGCCGTCGATCGCGGCCTCCTTGCGCTGGCGCACGTCGGCGATCTTGTCGTCGTACTCCCGCAGGTCGGCGGGGGCCGTCATCCGACGGATCCGGAGCCGGGAGCCGGCCTCGTCGATCAGGTCGATCGCCTTGTCCGGCAGGAACCGGTCGGAGATGTAGCGGTCGGCCATGGTGACCGCGGCGACCAGCGCCTCGTCGGTGATCGTCACCCGGTGGTGGGCCTCGTAGCGGTCGCGGATGCCCTTGAGCATCTCGATCGCCACCGCGATCGTCGGCTCCGGCACCTGGATCGGCTGGAAGCGGCGCTCGAGAGCGGCGTCCTTCTCCAGGTACTTCCGGTATTCGTCCAGCGTGGTCGCACCGATGGTCTGCAGCTCACCACGAGCCAGCATCGGCTTGAGGATCGAGGCAGCGTCGATCGCGCCCTCGGCCGCACCGGCACCGACGAGCGTGTGGATCTCGTCGATGAACAGCACGATGTCGCCGCGGGTCTTGATCTCCTTGAGCACCTTCTTGAGGCGCTCCTCGAAGTCACCGCGGTAACGCGAACCGGCGACGAGCGCGCCCAGGTCGAGCGTGTAGATCTGCTTGTCCTTGAGCGTCTCGGGAACGTTGCCCTTGACGATGTCCTGGGCCAGGCCCTCGACGATCGACGTCTTGCCGACGCCGGGCTCGCCGATGAGGACCGGGTTGTTCTTCGTACGCCGCGACAGCACCTGCATCACGCGCTCGATCTGGCCCTCGCGACCGATGATCGGGTCGAGCTTGCCCTCACGGGCGTCCTGGGTCAGGTTGCGGCCGAACTGGTCGAGCACGAGGCTCGAGGACGGCGCCTCGGTCGAGGTCGTGCCGGTCGACGCGGTGGCGCCGGAGGTGCCGGCCTGGCCCTCCTTGCCCTGGAAGCCCGAGAGCAGCTGGATGACCTGCTGGCGGACCCGGTTGAGGTCGGCGCCGAGCTTCTGCAGGACCTGGGCGGCAACGCCCTCGCCCTCACGGATCAGGCCGAGCAGGATGTGCTCGGTGCCGATGTAGGAGTGGCCGAGCTGCAGCGCCTCGCGCAGCGAGAGCTCGAGCACCTTCTTGGCGCGCGGCGTGAACGGGATGTGCCCGGACGGCGCCTGCTGACCCTGGCCGATGATCTCCTCGACCTGGTTGCGGACCGCCTCGAGCGAGATGTCGAGGGACTCGAGGGCCTTGGCAGCGACGCCTTCGCCCTCGTGGATCAGGCCGAGCAGGATGTGCTCGGTCCCGATGTAGTTATGGGAGAGCATGCGGGCCTCTTCCTGGGCCAGCACGACCACCCGGCGGGCTCGGTCAGTGAACCGCTCGAACATGTACGCATCTCTCCTAAGAATTCTGGGGCGTCACCAAGATTCAACCCCGCAGACAGCCTACGCGTTCCCGACAACACAACGCGATCCGTGCGCTGAGAGCGAACACGCGTTCCGTACGCCGGACAGACGCCGGGTCACGGCCGACCGCACACAAAGGCGGCTGCCGCGCCCCGGAGGGCGCGACAGCCGGACGTTCGGTGCGGTGAGACCCGTTTGTCAGTGAGCCGCTTCGAAAGCCGCTCGGACCTCAGCCGGAATGCGACCACGGTCGGGAACGGTGTAACCGTTGGCCTTCCCCCACTCGCGCATCACCTTCGGGGTCGAGCCACCTGCGGCGGGCGCCTTCTTGGCGCTGCCGCGACGGCCACTCACCTTCTGGGCGTGGCCGACGAACAGCGCGAGAGAATCACGAAGCTTTGCCGCATTGGCATCGCTGAGATCAATCTCGTAGGAGGTGCCGTCCAGGGCAAAAGACACCGTTTCTGCAGCTTCCGAGCCGTCGATGTCATCCTCGAGGATGATCTGAACCTTCTTTGCCATGTTCCTACCTTCACTGCTCTTCACCCGGAAACGGGCCGAATATAGCCATCGCCGTTAAGCGAGATGCCCATAGCATTACATACGATCCGGATGAATCAACAGGTCGCCATACTGAAAAGACTAACGAACGGCATTTCGCTGGAATATGAGTTCCAGCCCTTGCAGAGTCAGCCACGGAGAATACGCCGAGAAGCATTTACTCTCATCGAGAACGAACTCCGCCAGATAGCCGGTCGCAATCACCGTCGTCCCGTCGCCGTCCACCCCCAGCTCGGCGATGATCCGAGCGACCAGACCCTCGACCTGAGCGGCGACTCCGAAGACCATTCCGGACTGCAGCGCCTCGACCGTGTTCTTGGCGATCACCGACCGCGGACGAGCGAGCTCGACCTTGCGCAGCTGCGCACCACGCCGCCCCAGCGCCTCCAGCGACAGCTCGATCCCCGGCAGGATCGCGCCACCGACGTACTGTCCCGCCGCGTTGACCACGTCGAAGGTCGTCGCCGTGCCTCGGAAGTCGACCACGATCGCGGGGCCGCCGTGGAGGGCCACGGCGGCGACCGCGTTGGCGATCCGGTCGGTGCCGACCTCGCGCGGGTTGTCCATGAGGATCGGGATGCCGGAACGTACGCCTGGCTCGACCACGACGCTCTCGACCGAGCCCAGGTGGCGGGCGATCATCTCGCGCCACTCGTGCAGGACCGAGGGCACGGTCGCACAGACCACGACCCCGGAGACACCCGCGACCAGCGAGTCGCCCATGGTCCCCCGCAGCAGCGCCCACCACTCGTCGGCGGTGCGGTGCTCGAGCGTGGAGACCCGCCAGTCCGCGGACACGACGCCGTCGGCGATCAGCCCGAGAACCGTGTGGCTGTTGCCGATGTTGACAGCGAGCAGGGACATGGCGGGACGCCTCAGCCCTCGGACAGGTCGAAGCCGATGTCGAAGACCTTCACCGAGTGGGTCAGCGCACCGACGGAGAGATAGTCGACACCGGTCTCGGCGACCTCGCGGGCCCGGTCCAGGGTCAGCCCGCCGGAGGCCTCGAGCACCGCACGGCCGGCGGTGATCTCGACGGCCTCCTTCATCGTCGCGGTCGACATGTTGTCGAGCATGATCCGGCCGCAGCCCGCCTCGAGCAGCGCCGAGAGCTCCTCGAGCGTGGTCACCTCGACCTCGATCGGCACGTCCGGGTAGGCGAACTTCACGGCCTCGTACGCCTGCACCGCGCCGCCTGCGGCGACGATGTGGTTGTCCTTGACCAGTGCCATGTCGGAGAGCGACATCCGGTGGTTGGCGCCGCCGCCACAACGCACCGCGTACTTCTCCAGCGCGCGGAAGCCCGGCAGCGTCTTGCGGGTGTCGAGGACCTGGGCGCCGGTGCCCTCGAGGGCCTCGGTCCAGGCCGCGACACCGGTGGCGACGCCGGAGAGGTGGGAGGCGTAGTTGAGCGCCGTACGCTCCGCGGTCAGCAGCCCGCGCGTCGGTCCGGCGATCCGCATGATGACGTCCCCGGGCTTCACCTTGGAGCCGTCCTTGACGCGGTCGGTGACCGTGACCGAGTCACCCATGACGTACGCGAAGACGAGCTCGGCCACGCCGAGGCCGGCCACGACGCCGTCCTCACGAGCGGCGAAGACACCGATCCCGGTCGAGTCGGGGGCGATGGTGGCCACGGAGGTGACGTCCTCGCTGGGCATGTCACCGGGAGCGGACGTGGGCAGGTCCTCGTCGAGAGCGAGCTCGACGGCGTCGTAGACCTCGCCGGCGTCCAGGCCGGCCTTGGTCAGCTCGTCACGCAGCTGCTGCGGGATCTCGTCGAAGGGCACGCGTCGGATGGTCATCAGGCTCCTGCCAGGGTTGAGGGGTCGGTCGCCGGCGTCGGCGTGAACGAGGCAACAGTCTCGCCGTCCCGGAGCCGTACGTCGAAGTGGCCGGCGAACCCGGCGTCGTCACGCTCGGCGAAGTCCTCGCGCCAGTGGGACCCGCGGGTCTCCTCGCGCAGCAGCGCGGACCTGGCGAGCGCGAGCGATACGGTCAGCAGGTTGGTCGTCTCCCAGGCGGCCGGGTCGATCTCGGTCGCCGGCGTGCCGCCGAGCTGCTCGAGCTCGCCGACCGCCTCGGCGAGACCGGTCGCGTTGCGGAGGACTCCGACCTTGGTCGTCATCGTCTCCTGCAGCTGCTTGAGCGCGGCGCCGGGAACGAGCGCGCGGCCGATGCCGGGACCGGGGGCGGGATCCTCCAGCTGCCGCAGCTCACCGGGCAGCACCTCGGCGATCCGGCGCGAGAAGACCAGCCCCTCGAGCAGCGAGTTGGAGGCGAGCCGGTTGGCGCCGTGCACGCCGCTGCAGGCGACCTCGCCGGTGGCGTAGAGCCCGGGCACGTCGCTGCGGCCCCACAGGTCGGTGCGTACGCCGCCCGAGGCGTAGTGGCACGCCGGGGCGACCGGGATCAGGTCGATCGACGGGTCGACGCCGTGCTGCTCGCAGGAGGCGAGGATGTTGGGGAACCGCTTCTCCCAGAACTCGCGGCCGAGGTGGCGGGCGTCGAGCCACATGTTGGGGTGGCCGGTCTCGAGCATCCGCTTCATGATCGCCTTGGAGACGATGTCTCGCGGCGCGAGGTCGCCGAGCTCGTGCACGCCCTCCATGAGCCGAGCCCCGTCCCAGTCCACCAGGAAGGCGCCCTCGCCGCGTACGGCCTCGGAGATCAGCGGCTGCTGACCACGGGAGTCCTCACCCAGGTACATCACCGTGGGGTGGAACTGGACGAACTCCAGGTCGCGCAGGGTCGCGCCGGCGCGCAGCGCGATCGCCATCCCGTCCGCGGTGGCGACCGCG
The DNA here is from genome assembly GCF_040643685.1 of Nocardioides sp. NPDC047086. Classification (NCBI taxonomy): domain Bacteria; kingdom Bacillati; phylum Actinomycetota; class Actinomycetes; order Propionibacteriales; family Nocardioidaceae; genus Nocardioides; species Nocardioides sp. NPDC047086. Next base: position 140,273 of record NZ_JBEYUV010000008.1, on the reverse strand, counting down.
GGGTTGGTGGTCTGCGAGAAGACCTGGCCGAGACCGCCGGAGGCCAGGACGACGGCCCGGGTACGCACGATCCCGACGCCATCGACATCGCCCTCGCCCATCACGTGGATGGTCAGGCCCGCCACGCCGCCGTCGGCGGCCGTCAGCAGGTCGACGACCATCGCGTGCTCGAAGACCAGGATCTCGGGAGCGCGGCGGACGGCCTCCATCAGCGCGCGCTGGATCTCGGCGCCGGTCGCATCGCCGTCGGCGTGCGCGATCCGGTCGCGGCGGTGGCCGCCCTCGCGGGTGAGCGAGAGGTTGCCGGCCGGGTCCTTGTCGAACTCGGCGCCCCACGCGATCAGCTCACGGACCGCCTCGGCGCCCTCACCGACCAGGACACGTACGGCCTCCAGGTCGCACGCCCCGGCACCTGCCACGAGGGTGTCGACCTCGTGCTGAGCGGGGGTGTCGCCCTCGCCGAGGGCCGCTGCGATGCCGCCCTGGGCCCACTGCGTCGAGCCGGCCTGGAGCACGTCCTTGGTGACGACGGCGACCCGCTCGACCTGGTCCTTCAGCCGTAGTGCCGCGGTCAGCCCGGCGATGCCCGAGCCCACCACGATCACGTCCGCCCACTCGGTCCAGCCCGGATCGCGGGCGGACAGGAGCTCGATGTTCATGCTGGCACGCTACTGCGTGAGAACGAGCGGTCCACGCATCTGGTCGGTCCCTGGAACCGGCTCGCTCCGGTCGGAGCCGAGCGCGACGATGTGGTTGGCCTCGTCGACATGCACGACGTGCGGCTCGAAGGCGCGAGCCTCCTCGGTGCTCATCTGCGCGTACGCGATGAGGATGACCAGGTCGCCGGGGTGGACGAGGTGGGCGGCGGCGCCGTTGATCCCCAGGACCCCCGACCCGCGCTCGCCCGCGATCGTGTAGGTCTCCAGCCGGGCACCGTTGGTGATGTCGACGATGGAGACCAGCTCGCCGGGGAGGATGTCCGCGGCGTCGAGGAGATCGGCGTCGACGGTGACCGAACCGACGTAGTGGAGGTCTGCCTGGGTGACCGTGGCGCGGTGGATCTTGCCGGTCATCATGGTGCGCAGACGAGTCATCGGGATGCTCCGATCGTGAGGCTCATGTTGTCGATGAGTCGGGTGGTGCCGACCCGGGCGGCGATGAGGATCCGGGCTTCGGTGGCCGGCTCCGGGTCGGTGGGCAGTGCCGCGAGCGCGGGATCGGTGACCACGAGGTAGTCCAGGTCGACCCCCTTCGCCCGGCGCAGCTCGGCTCGAGCCGCTTGGAGCGCGGCGTCGATACCGTGGGGGGCCGCACGCTGTGCGGCGTAGAGCGCCCGCGACAGCGTCGTCGCCTCCTCCCGCTGCTCGGCCGAGAGGTAGCGGTTGCGCGAGGAGAGGGCCAGGCCGTCGGGCTCCCGCTGCGTCGGTGCGCCGACGACGTCGACACCGAGGCACAGGTCGGCCGACATCCGGCGGATCAGCGCGAGCTGCTGGTAGTCCTTCTCGCCGAAGACGGCGACGTCGGGCTTGACCAGCCCGAACAGCTTCGCGACGACGGTGAGCACGCCACCGAAGTGGCCCGGCCGGGTCGTGCCCTCGAGCACGTCGGCGAGCTCGCCGGGAGCGACGGTCACCTGCGGCAGCCCGCCGGGATAGACCTCGTCCACCGACGGCGCGAAGACGACGTCGACACCCTCGCGCTCGCAGACCTCCAGGTCCGCCTCGAACGTGCGCGGGTAGCGATCGAGGTCCTCCCCGGCGCCGAACTGCAGCGGGTTGACGAAGATCGAGACCACGACGGGACCGCCGCCGACCCGCTCCCGGGCGACCCGCATCAGCGACGCGTGGCCCTCGTGGAGGGCACCCATGGTTGGCACGAAACCCACGAGAGTGCCCTCACGACGGGCAGGGTCGAGGAGCTTCGCGAGCTCCTCGCGGGTGGATGCGACTTCGCTCATCACTGGTTCCAGGTGTGGATCGGACGCGGCAGCGGCTGCACGGCGGCACGGTCGGCGTCGTCGAGCAGGTTCTTGATCTTGAGCGCCCGGATCGGCAGGAGCCGCCCGTCCGAGACGGCCCGGTCGAGCGTGGCCCGCGCCATGGAGACGTACGACGCCAGGGTCTGCGGCGCGTTGGTGCGGATGTCGTCGAGGTGGGCCGCCACCGTGCCTACGTCGCCGCGGACGATCGGGCCGGTCAGCGCCGCGTCGCCGTGGTCCAGGGCGTTGTCGAGGGCGGCGGTCAGCAGCGGCCGCAGGGTGCCCGCGGGGTCGGTGGCACCGGCGGCGGCGAGGATCTCCATCGCCTCGGTGACCAGGGTGACCAGGTGGTTCGCGCCGTGGGCGAGCCCGGCGTGGTAGAGCGTCCGCATCTCCTCGGGCACCCACATCGGCGTGCCGCCGAGGTCGTGGACCAGCCCCTCGGCGAAGCCCCGGTCGGCGGGCGTGGCAGCGGTCAGGCCGAAGACGCAGCCGGAGAGCCGGGCGAGGTCGACCGAGGTGCCGGAGAAGGTCATCGCCGGGTGGACGGCCATCACGTGGGCGCCGATCGCGGCGGCCGGCTCGAGGATCGCCAGGCCGTGGCGGCCGGAGGTGTGGGCGAGGTACATCCCGGGCCGGATGGCGCCGGCGTCCGTCATCGTCGTGACGACGTTGCCGAGCATGTCGTCGGGGACGGTGAGAAGAAGGAGGTCGCACGCTCTGGCCACAGCCGTGGGCTTGGCGACAGGAACGCCGGGAAGAAGGTCCGCGATGCGTCCGCGAGAGGCGTCCGACTCGCCCGCGACCGCCACGATCTCGTGGCCCGCGGAGCGCAGTGCTGCGGCAAGGGCGGCCCCGACGCGACCAGCGCCGACGACGCCCACCCTGAGTGGGTTCATGGTTGTAGACCTTTCGTTCCAGTCCCTCCGACCACTCCCCCTTGTGAGCGGAGCCGGGATGGGTACCAGACGTTGTGCCTGCCTGCTCGGCCACCGTGACCGAGCCGTATTGCTTCGGGCTCCGCTTCAGCAGAGCCGAAACAACCGTACGCCGCCCGTCATCCATCCGAAACATCAAGATCACGTGACTGCCATCACACCAGCATGGCCGCGGTCACGGGCAACACGCTGAACCAACGGCTGGGTATCACCTCGCCCCCAGCATTGGAGTCCCCGGTGCGCGGCGTGGAACAATCCACCCCTCCTCGCCATCTACCTAAGGGTTTGTGTTCAGTGCTCCGTAACGTTGCCGTGCTGCTTGCCGGCGGTGTGGGCTCCCGCGTGGGTCTCGACATCCCGAAGCAGCTCATCAAGATCGCCGGAATGCCGATCATGGAGCACACCCTCGGCGTGCTCGACCGCCACCCGCAGATCGACGAGATCATCATCCTGATGGCCCCCGGCCACCTCGACGCCGTGCACGCGATGACCCGCGACGGCCGCTACCCGAAGGTCACCAAGATCCTCGAGGGCGCCGACACCCGCAACGAGACGACCAAGCGCGCCCTGGCCGCCCTCCCCGAGGGCGAGGACTGCAACGTCCTCCTCCACGACGCCGTACGCCCGCTGCTCAGCGAGGACGTGATCACCGACTGCTTCAAGGCGCTGGTGACCTACCAGGCCGTCGACGTGGCGATCCCGTCCGCGGACACGATCATCGAGCTCAACGACGACAACACCATCTCGCAGATCCCGGACCGCTCCCGGCTGCGCCGCGGCCAGACCCCGCAGGCCTTCCTCGCCTCGACCCTGAAGCGCGCCTACGAGATCGCCGACCAGGACCCCCACTTCAAGGCGACCGACGACTGCAGCGTCGTACTGAAGTACCTCCCCGACACCAAGATCTGGGTGGTCGACGGCCACGAGCAGAACATGAAGGTCACCGAGCCGATCGACGTCTACATCGCCGACAAGCTCTTCCAGCTCACCGCGCACCAGCAGTTCCCGCAGAAGGCCGAGGCCGACTACCGGGCCGCGCTCGAGGGCAAGAACATGGTCGTCTTCGGCGGCAGCTACGGCATCGGCGCCGACATCGCGGAGCTGGCCGAGTCCTACGGCGCCAACGTCGCCTCCTACAGCCGCTCGGCCACCAGCACCGACGTCTCCAAGCGGGCCGACATCGTCGCCGCCGCGGCCGACGCCGGCAAACGCTTCGGCTCGATCGACTTCGTGGTCAACACCGCCGGCGTGCTGCCGCGCGGCGAGCTCGCCACGGTCTCCGAGGAGACGATCTACAGCGCGACCGAGATCAACTACATCGCGCCGGTCCTGATCGCCCAGGAGTTCTTCCCCTACCTCGCCCGGGCGAAGGGCTCGCTCCTCTTCTTCACCTCGAGCTCCTACACCCGCGGCCGCCGCGGCTACGCGCTCTACTCCTCGGCGAAGGCGGCCACCGTCAACCTGACCCAGGCCCTCGCCGACGAGTGGGCAGACCAGGGCGTACGCGTCAACGCGATCAACCCCGAGCGCACGGGCACGCCGATGCGCACCAAGGCGTTCGGCCAGGAGCCGTCCCACACGCTGCTCGAGTCGAAGGCGGTCGCCCGGGCGTCGCTGGACACCCTGATCGCGTCGAGCACCGGCCATGTCATCGACCTGCGCCGCATCGACCCGATCCAGGAGGCCCTGGACGCTGCGGCGGGGAACTGACCCGATGACCAGCGCTCCCACGGTCCAGGCGGACACGGCCCCCGCCTCTGAACCCGCCCCCGAGCCCAAGAAGCCCGTACGCCGCTCCCGGCTCGGCGCGCTCGACGCGCTCCGGTTCATCGCGGCAGCCGTCGTCGTGGGCTATCACCTGACCGGGATCGCGACGCCCTACTGGGGCATCGACCCCCGTGAGGTCTTCCCGACCCTCAACCACGTCACCCGCTACGGCTACCTCGGCGTGGAGCTCTTCTTCATCATCAGCGGCTTCGTGATCCTGATGACCGCATGGGGACGTGACCTGCCCCGGTTCGTCTCCTCCCGCGTCGCCCGGCTCTTCCCGGCCTACTGGGTCGCGGTGATCATCACGCTGATCCTCCAGGCCTACTGGAAGGGCGGCCGCGACCAGGGGTTCGTGGGCGGCCTCATCAACATGACGATGACCCAGGACGCCTGGAACGTACTCAGTGCCCAGGGTGCGTTCTGGACGCTCTGGATCGAGCTCAAGTTCTACCTGCTGATCGGGGTCTTCCTGCTCGTCGGGATCACCAAGCAGCGCGTCATCGCGGTCGTCTTCCTGTGGCCGCTGCTCGCCCAGGTCGCCCGCGCGACCGACTCCGGCATGCTCAACTCCCTGCTCTTCGCCGAGTACGCCCCGTTCTTCGCGATGGGCATGGCGCTGTTCCTGATCTACCGGTTCGGCAACTCGTTCATCGCCTGGCTCGCGGTGGCCTACAACGTGATCCTGGGCATCCGCCAGGCGACGGAGTACGCCGACCGGGCCACGGAGCTCGTCGGCGCCACCGTCTCGCCGGTGGTCACCGGCTGGGCGATCGTGGGGTTCGCGGCGCTCGTCTGGCTGGTCTCGGCCGGCCCGCTGGGCCGGGTGGAGGCGCGCTTCCTGACGACCCTCGGGGCGCTGACCTATCCGCTCTACCTGATCCACGCGCAGTTCGCGTTCTGGGTGATCGACACGTTCCACGGCCGCTACGACGAGTACGTCGTCCTGGCCGCCGCCGTCTCGACCGCCCTCGTCCTGGCCGTCGCGCTCCACTACCTCATCGAGCGCCGCCTGCACGATCCGGTGCGTGACGCCGTCCTGCGTGGTTTACGGGAGACTCCGCTCCAGCAGCGCTAATGTCGCTCCATGCGGCCCCGGCACGTCAATCCATCCCGTGTGCGTCTGCGCCAGGAGATGGCGCGCTTCGCCAGGGGCACCAAGCGTGGCATGCGTGTCCTCGACGCCGGTGCGGGCCGCTCGCCCTACCGGAGGCTGTTCAAGCACGCCCGCTACGAGGCCGCCGACTTCGCGCAGCTGGACTCGTCGTACGCGCCCCTGGACTACGTCTGCGACATCACCGACATCCCGGTCGATGACGGGTACTTCGACCGGGTGATCTGCAACCAGGTCCTCGAGCACGTGCCCGATCCGGAGAGGGCCATCGCCGAGCTCTACCGCGTGCTCAAGCCGGGCGGCCGGATCTTCCTATCGGCGCCCCTCTTCTTCGCCGAGCACCAGAAGCCCTACGACTTCTTCCGCTACACCCAGTTCTCGCTGCGGAAGATGTTCGAGGAGGCCGGCTTCGAGATCGCCAGGATGAACTGGCTCGAGGGCTACTTCGGCACGGTCGCCTACAACTACCAGATGATGGCCCGCAACCTCCCCACGAACGTCGGCGAGCTCCGCGGTCGCGGCCTGCGCTGGAAGCTCGCCTACATCGCCCCGATCGTGCTCCTCAACCGGAAGGTCGCGGTCCACCTCAGCCGCCTCTACGCGCGCCTGGAGGTCTCCGGTCGCCGCTTCGAGCGCGGGATGCCGAAGAACTACGTCGTGGTCGCGCGCAAGCCCGCCGCGGGGACGCCGCCCGCGTCGAGGCTGCCCGCGGCCGAGACGAAGACCGCTCCGACCACCGCCGAACTCCAGGCCGAGGTGGAACGGCTGAGGACCGAGACCGTACGCACCCGGGAGTCCGTACGCGACCCGCTCGTCGACCTCGCGCTCCCTGCCGAGGTCCGCACCGTCCTCGACGGCGTCCGCGCCGAGCACCTGACCTACCTCAAGCCCGAGAACCTGCAGGTGCTCGCCCGCCAGGTGCTGGACGCCGACCTCCACGACCGGCCCGGCCTGATCATCGAGACCGGCACGGCGCTCGGTGGCTCCGCGATCGTGATGGCGGCGGCGAAGGACCCGAAGCGGCCGATGCGGGTCTACGACGTCTTCGGGATGATCCCGGAGCCGTCCGAGCGTGACGGCGAGGACGTGCATCAGCGCTACCGGAAGATCGTCAGCGGCACGTCGAAGGGGATCGGCGGGGACACCTACTACGGCTATCGCGACAACCTCTACGACGAGGTGAGCGCCTCGTTCACCAGGCACGGAATCGATCCGGCGCAGCACCACGTCGAGCTGGTGCAGGGCCTGTTCCAGGACACCCTGAAGATCGACGAGCCGGTCGCCTTCGCCCACCTCGACGGCGACTGGTACGAGTCGACGATGACCTGCTTGGAGCGGATCGTCCCCCACCTGGTCGTGGGCGGACGGATCGTCCTCGACGACTACTTCCACTACAGCGGGTGCCGCGACGCGGTCGACGAGTACTTCCAGGACCGCCCCGGCTTCCGGCTGGAGCGGCGGACGAAGCTGCACGTGGTCCGCACGGACTGACGTCCGCGCGCGCCGATCAGCGTCGCTGCAGGTGCAGGACGTCGTTCGGGCCGAACGACACCTCGAAGTTCGGGCGCACCTCGCGGGGCCGGCCGAGCCTGGTCTGCCAGTTCCAGTTGTGGACGGTGAACCGGAGCCGCAGGTCCAGGTTGCGCGCGTCCTCGGAGAACTCCTCGAAGACCTCCGCCAGGTCGAACCGGGAGGCGAGCCGGAAGGCACCCCGGCCCTCGGGCGAGACCTCGAGCGGCAGCGCGGCCACCTCGCCGGTCTCGTTGCAGACGGCGTCGAGGGTGACGATCCGATCGGCCATCACACCCTTCGGCCACTCGCCCGTCACGTGGAGCGTGGCGTCGAAGCGGAGCGTACGAGAGTCACGGAAGGCGGCCGAGCTGGCCTGGGTGCGCCCCAGCCGGCTGGCCGGACCCGGGAGCCGGGTGGCGACACCCTCGGGCATCGGCCGCGCCCAGCCCAGGGCGTGGACGTCGAGCCGGGCACGTGCCTTCTCGATCCGGCCCGGCCGCTGCGCGACCGCACCCTCGAAGGCGACCCGCCAGTCCTCGAGGAACGCGCGCCAGGTGTGTTTGTCGGCCTTCTCCAGCGCCTTGCGGGACATCTCGGCCACCATCTCGGGGGCATCGATCATCCGGATGCAGCGGTCGGCGACGGCGTCGATGTCCTCGGCGTCGACGATGAAGCCGTCGACACCGTCGCTGATCTGCTCGCGCGGACCGTAGTTGATGTCGTAGCTGATCACCGGGCAGCCGAAGGAGAGCGACTCCAGGGTGGCCAGCGGGTAGCCCTCGTTGACGCTGGTCATGATGAAGCCGGTGGCGTGCAGCAGCGCTTCCTTGGCCCGCGGGTCGTGACCCATGAGCTGGACGTTCTTGCCGACGTCGAGGGTCTCGATCAGGTCGGCGAGGGGTCGGTAGAGCTTGCCGTCGCCGTAGATCTGGAACTTGGCCTCGGGCCGCTTCTCGATCACCTTCGCGAAGGCCTTGATGGCGTGCTCGAGGCGCTTCTGCGGCTCGAGCCGGGCGACCGTGACGAACGTCGCCGGCTCCCGCTCGGGCATCGTCTCGGGCAGCTGCGGAAGCTCGACCGGGTTGGGCACGACGAACCGGTGCGAGGTCGCGCCGTAGCGCATCGCGATGTGCTCGGACTGGCGATGGGTCAGGTTCACCAGGGCGTCGTACTCATGGATGTTGTCGAGCAGCGGGGAGTACTTGCCCGAGAGCTGGGAGTTCCAGCGGCGCTCCTTCACGACATGGTTGTTGTGCATGAGGTGGAGGAAGTAGAAGCGGTCGTCCTGGCGGGGCATGACATCGCGCAGCGCGAACCGGGAGTCGGTCACGAAGAAGACCCGCTCGGCGTCGCCGGCGAGGATCTCGAGCCAGTGCCAGAGCCAGCCGCCGACGGTCTCCCAGGACCGGATCGGACGTCCCTCGGTGTCGGTGAGGATGTAGGGCACCCGGGACGCGGCCGGGGCACCCGGACCCGGCGCCCGCAGGTAGATCGACCCGTCGGCGCGACGGTAGTCGCGCGCCAGGTCCTTCCCCGACTGTGAGTGGGCGGTGTAGTAGACGGTGCCGTCGGGGTGCAGTACGTCCGAGGTGGTCGTGCCGGCCACCTCGGCCAGGCGTCCCCCGAGCGCGGCCACGGACTCGTCCGGCGCGTCGGTCGGGGTGTTCTGGCGGTACCACTCGTAGAGGTTGAGGAGGTCCATGCCCTCGATCAGCTGGCCGGACTCGCGCAGCACCGCGCGCACCTCGTCGTAGACAGGCTTCGACTCGGTGGTCAGCAGCGTGGTCGGGATCCCGGTGTGCTGCGTGATCAGGCGGTTGCGCATGATCATTGCCCGCGTCTGGCCGCCGAACTTGGTCGCGATCTCGTTGCACATCGTGAGGTAGCGGCCCTCGGGGAGCGCGACCTGCTCGTGGGGGTTGGGGATCGGCATGCGCAGAGATTAGTCGGCGTCTTTGGGGAATGCCGATTCTTCGGGCAGGATATCCGGCCTGGATCATAGGGGGAAACGTGTGAACGGACCGCGAACATCGCGGCTCCGCCCGACGACACTGCGTCGAACCATCAATGAAGGAGTCCCATGGCCAGCCCAGCTCGACGACTCGCTCGCCAGCTGCTTCCCGAGCGCCTGCGTCAGAGCCTGACCGCCCGGGTCCCGTCCATCTCGGAAGGAACAGCGCAGCCCGCGAAGCCGGCGCCGATCTCCATCGAGGTCGAGCCGCTCGTCGTCGCCGCTGACCTCGACGGCGCGGTGAACGCCGCCGGCGGCGGCTTCTACGAGCGCGCCTGGGCTCTGTTCCAGGGCATCCCGGTGGAGACGTGGGCCGTCAAGGCCGCCGACGAGTACGTCATGTCCGGCCTCCACGTCGACCCCGACACGACCCGCGCGACCCTGCGCGACCTCGCCGAGTCCGGCGCTGCGGACGTCCCGGGGCGCGCCTGGCTCGCGATGACCAGCCGCGTCTTCGGCTTCGGCGACCAGGAGCTGGCCCGCAGCCTCTACGCCCGGCTCGACGAGGCCGTCGGCGACGGCACCAACGGCGACACCAAGTGGGTCGTCGAGAGCCGTGACTGGCTGCGCCCGTGGGTGGCGGCCGACAACGACGAGCCCGACGCCCCGGCCGCACCGGAGGGCACCGTCTCCTACGCCGTCGTCGACTACGGCCACCCCGGCCGCTCCCGCGCCTCGGCCAACATCGGCGACCACGTCCAGACCGTCGCCTCCCTCGGTCACGTGGTGCGCCACAAGGACCTGGAGTTCACCGGCGAGTCCGAGCTCGACGACCTGGCCAACCGGCTGCGCGAGCGGGTCCGCCCCGAGCGCGTCCGCGAGGGCCTCTCCGCCAAGGTCCAGCTGATGACCCTGCAGCGCGACGCGTCGATGTACCAGCCGGTCCCGGAGGACACCTGGATGCTCGGCTTCGGGTGGTACATGCACCCGATCTTCGAGATGCGCTACGGGATGCCGTTCCACAAGAACCTGCGCCCGATCTTCGTCTCGTTCCACTGCAGCACCCGCGCCATGATGACCGACGAGACGATCGAGTACCTCAAGAAGTACGCCCCGATCGGCTGCCGCGACTGGACGACCGTCGACATCCTGCTCTCCGTCGGCGTGCCCGCCTTCTTCTCCGGCTGCCTCACCACCACGGTCTCGACCGTCTTCCCCGACGCAGACGAGCTGCCCGGTCCCGACGCCCCGGTCGGCTACGTCGACGTCTTCGACGGCTCCATCCCCGAGGGCGCCCCGACCTACGCCCAGGGCGGCCTCGACGAGGTCCGGTTCCGCCCGTTCGTGCAGAACATCGACGACGCGATCACGATGCTCGAGGGCTACCGCCGCGACCACCACACGCTGGTCACCAGCCGCCTGCACTGCTACCTGCCCGGTCGCAGCATCGGCATCGACATCGACTTCCGTCCGAAGAACCTCTCCGACCCGCGCTTCGCCGGCCTCAACCCGCTCACCCCCGCCGAGTTCGACGGCATCCGGGAGAGCATGAACGACCGGCTCGAGACGATCCTCACCAAGATCTTCTCCGGTGCCAGCGTCGAGGAGGTCTACGCGCAGTGGCGCGAGATGAACGCCGCCGACGTCGAGATCGCCCGTCAGCGCCGGGCCGGCGCCCGCAAGGTCGGCGAGCTGGTCAGCTCGATCGCCGAGGACGTACGCAGCAACCCGGTCAACACCCCGGAGCAGGTCCCGGCCGACGCCATCCACGTCGCCGTCTCCGCCCGCCCGAAGCAGCGCCCGAAGCTGCGCCGGCTGATCAAGTCCATCGCCGCGCACTCGTCGCGTCCGGTCCACCTGTGGGTCCAGACCGGCGGCGCCGACCTGCGGCTCGACGAGCTCGCCCGGCCGGGGATCACGCTCAGCGCGCTGGACGTCTCCGGCTTCGACGGCATCAAGCAGCCCGACGGCAGCACGCTCCCGATCGGCCAGGTCGAGCGGCTCGTGGTCGCCGACCTGCTGCCCGACGTCGACAAGCTCGTCATCCTCCCGGTCTCCGCCGTGCTGACCGAGGACATCGCCGGGCTGGCCGACACCGACCTGGCGGGCAACCTGCTGGCCGCCGCCGACGTCGTCGGCACCCGCGGGATCAGCGGTTTCCAGCAGATCCACGCCGCCGCCAACAAGCAGGCCGAGCGCACCACCGAGGCGGCCGAGCTGCGTCGGGACGGCCACCAGCGGCATGCTTTCGACTTCGACGCCTTCGACATCGAGGTGCTCGTGCTCGACGCCGCCCAGTGGCGCGACAAGGGCCTGCTCGCCTCGCTGGCGCCCTATGTCGAGACCTACGGGATGACCTACCGCAACGCGCTCCTCCTCGAGGTCGGCCCGCACCGCGTGGTCCTGCCGGAGCGCTGGAACGCGATCCCCGACAAGACCTCGGTGAACAAGCCGGCTCTCGCCCGGCTGCCGTGATCCTGGGCTGAGCCCGTAGACACGGCGATGGCGCGGTCCCCGCAAGGGGCCGCGCCATCGCTGTCTCTGTGCGAAGCCCTCAGGGCTTGTCGAAGAACCGTTCCACGACCCGCTCGGTCGCCTTGCCGTCCTGGGTGTACTGGTACTTGGCATTGAACGCGGCGATCCGGTCGCGGTGCTCCGCCTCGAGCCGGTCCAGGTCGGACAGGGCTGCGACGACCTGCTCGGCGGTGTCGAGCATCGGCCCGGGGGCGGTGTCGGCGTAGTCGTAGAGGAAGCCGCGGATGCCGCCGGTGTAGTCGGACAGGTCGGGCACCAGGAACACCATCGGCCGCCCGGTGAGGGCGAAGTCGAAGCGCAGGCTGGAGTAGTCGAGCACCGCCGCGTCGGAGGCCAGGATCAGGTCGTTGATCTCCGGGTAGTCGGTGACGTCGATGATCCGGGCGGTGCGCTCGCTGCGCTCGCTCCCCTTGGAGTTGAAGCGGTGACCGCGCAGGAGGATGACGTACTCGTCGCCCAGCGCCTCGCTGGCCGCGACCACGTCGAGGTGCTCGACCATCTTCGCCGAGCGGTAGTTGAGCGCCAGGTGGTCCCGCCAGGTCGGGGCGTAGAGGACCACCTTCTGGTGGGAGCCGATCCCGAGCAGGTTGCGCGTACGCTCGCGGTCGTCCGCCGCCGAGGGGCGGACCAGCGCGTCGTCGCGCGGATAGCCCTCGCTGTGGATCGGGCCGTCGTAGGCGTACTCCTCGCGGTAGTAGCGGTCCATCTCCGGCGTCGGGGTCAGGATCAGGTCCCACCCGGCGGTCGTACGGTCCAGCTCGGCCTCGCAGCGCAGCGGCGAGAACATCTTCGCGCGCCACATCCGCAGGCCCATCGACTTGGCCGGGTAGCCGTGGAAGGTCTGCAGGAACCGCTGTCCCTCCCGCTTTCGCCACCAACGGTCGAAGTCGATGTTCTGCACGAGGTATTTCGCGGTGCCGATGACCCGGTACCACTCCGGGCTCTGCAGCACGACCGGGATGCCGCCCTCGGGGACCCGGGAGGCGTGGTCGGCGACGCCCCAGTAGAGGGTGAGGTCGGGCCGGGTGCGACGCAGGTGCTCGTGGATCGCGAGCTGGGAGTCGGTGGCGGTCGAGCCGGCGTAGGTGGAGAGGTAGACCGCGGACTCGTCGATCGGCTCCTCGGCCGCCAGGACGCGCTCGCGGGCGAGGTTGTGGGCGTAGCTGCCGGCGTGGTCGACGGGGATCGGCGGCTGCAGGGTGATCCCCGGGCCGTTGCCGTTGACCGGGCGCAGCCGGACCTCGTCACTGGTCTGGAACTCGGCCTGGTGCTCGAGGAACGCGGTGGTGTGGCGTACGTTGCCCGGGCGCTTGGCACCGCAGGTGAGCTGGAACTGGTAGACACCGCTGGGCAGGACGGACTCGCCCAGGCCCCACTCGTTCCAGCGCAGCGAGAAGACGACCTCGAAGGAGGCGGTGCTGCTATCGGGGCCCGTGTCGATCTTGACGGTCTCGCTGTGCCGCGAGCCCGCGAGGGTCAACCGGGCGTGCTTCGGGATCGAGCTGAGCCAGCGGCCCCGCACGGTGATGCGGCCCTCGCCGAGCTCGACGCGGTCGATGGCGACGGTGTCGGCCACCTCGATGATCTGGGTGTAGCCGCGGCCGTCACGCGAGGCCAGCACGCTGCCACCACATTCGCCGGCCCACGGCTCCCCGAGCGGGTCGGTCCAGACGATCCGGCCCGAGGTCCCGTCCTGGAGCGTCTCCAGCCGCCAGGCGGCGGGCGTCCCGGGCTCGACGGCCCCATGGGCGGGCAGGCTGAGCGTGACCTTGCCGTCCTTGACGGGCGCCTCGATGCGTACGCCGCCACCGATCGCCCGCACGGCCTGCGGCAGCTCGCCGGCCAGTGTCAGGGAGACGGTGCGGCCCTCGACCTGCGCCTGCTCCAAGGAGGTGGCCGTCGTCGGGACGGCGCGGAAGCTGAGCTGGTCCAGGAAGCGGTCGCAGGCCACGGACAGGCCGGCGGAGGTGTGCACCCTCGGCCGGTAGCGCGTGGCCAGGTTGCCCGCCGGGCCGCGCGTGTCGATCTGGACCTCGCTGGTGGTGCGGACGACGCCGTCGACGCCGACGGTGACCTCGAGGTGCCAGCGCCCGGCGGTGAGTCGGGTGAGGTCGATCTCGGCGCGGCACCCGCCGGCGCGGTAGTCCTGGTACTTGTGCCCGATGGTCATGTTGGCCTGCTCGTCACGTCGCGACGTCACGGTCAGGTCGATCGGCTCGGGAAGCGTCGCGTCGGGATCACTCGCGGCGCCGTCCTCGTCGTCGGCGTCGACCAGGTCCGGCACCAGGCGCGCGGTGAAGAACGGGGTCGTCTCGGCGAGGTCGACGAGCTCGATCCGTGCCACCAGGTCGACCACGACCCGGTCGGAGTCGAGCGGGCGTACGTCTCGCACCAGCACCCGCGCCGGTGTCTCGTGCTCGTTGAGCGTCGTCACGGCCTCGGGCAGGTCCGTGTCGGGGAAGATCCCGCGCACCTGGCCGCCCACGACCTTGGTGCGCAGGTTGCCCCGCTCGAACCAGCGCGACGCGACGAACGCGGTCAGCTCCTCGCGCCGGTCGGCGATGAGGTAGGTCAGCCGGGCCCGCACCTCGACCGGCAGCTTGAGCCACACCTCCGACGAGACGTCGCGCTCGATCTCGATGACGAGGTCACGCAGGCTGGTCCACTGCTCGGCGCTCATCCGCTCGACGTCACCGAGGATGGTGTTGGCGCGGCCGGCGAGCCCGCCGAGCGCCCAGTGATCACGCAGACCGGAGTCCAGCTCGCCGATCGCGACCCAGGTCGACCGGGTCTGCTCGATCCACTCCTCCATCCCGAGGGTCTGGTCGTGGAGCTGCTCGACCGGGGTGCCGTCGGCACGGTCCATGTCCACGCAGACCGGCGCGGTGACCACGTCGAAGCGGTTGGCCTTCAGGTAGCCGTCGAACCCCACCGCGTCGGCACCGCCACGGCCGCCGAAGCTGAAGCCCTGCCGGCGCCAGAACGAGGTGCGGAAGAGCCGGTTGCTCACGCCGACATCGCTCAGCGCCTCCGGGAACTCGTCCAGGGTGAGACCGGAGCGGTTCTCCGCGTGCACGAGGTCGTAAGCCGGCACCACGGGCGGGGAGAGCCGCTGGCGGCTCTCGATGCGACCGACCGCGAGATCGGACCCGCTTGCCTCCAGCGAGGTGACCAGCGTACGCATCGCGTTGGGGGTGAGGAGGTCGGCGGCGAGCAGGAAGCAGACGTAGCCTCCCCGCGCTGCGCGGCCGCCACGGTCGCGGGCCTCGGCCTGCGTCGCGGAGCTGTCCAGCAGCCGCAGGCGGTAGTCGTCGGGGAGGTCGCCGAGGATCTGGTCGCTCACCACGCTGGCCTCGCCATAGGGCGCGATGAGGATCTCGAGGGTCGTGTGCGTCTGCTCACGCACGGAGAGGAGCGACTCGGCGAGGTACTGCTTGTCCTGGTCGGTTACCGTCACCACGACGGAGACGAGCGGACCGCGCTCGTGGCCGAGAACGCGATGCCCGGCGTCACGAGCCAGTCGACGGACGCCCTGAGGCATCCTTCGTTCGGCGCGACGCAGGACGTCGACGATTCCCTGACCCATGCACATTCCTTCTCGGTACGAGGGCGTCCCGGATGACGCGCCCGCGAATCTGATCGAACTCAGAGGTTACAGGCGAACGAACAGTCTCCCGCACTCCGGCCGATACCCCACAGGGAACCCTCGCGGTGGAGTCTGCCGACCGAGACGACGATGTCGCCCGGCAGATGCACGGTGCTCAGGCACACTCCCGCGCCGGGTCGCTCGCCTCGAACAGCGTCGTCGTCGATCAGGTCCACGATGTCGACGACACCACGGCCGGTGAGCTTCACGACGCACTCCGCCCGGGTCCATCGTTCCCAGAACCCGTCGGTGCCGAACCGCCGCCCGAGGGCCATCGGGACCGTACGGTCCACCTCGGCGTCGACCGCCACCGGCACGTCGTAGGAACCCGCCCAGGCGACCACCCGGCCGTCGTGGAGGTGGCTGCGGGCGCGATATCCGGCGAGCTCGGCATCGCTGCCGACGCGGAGCCGGCCGTCGAGCATCAGATCGAGCCGCCGCCGTCGATGACGATCGACTGGCCGTTGATGTTGGTCTGCTCGAGCAGCAGCATCCGCACGGTCGGCACGACGTCCTCGGGGGTGGTCATCGCACCCGAGGGCGTACGCCGCGCGATCGACTCGAGCTGGTTCGCACCGAGCACCGCGGACATCTCCGAGGCGAAGAACCCGGGAGCGACCGCGTTGACCAGCACCCGGCCACCGAGCTCACGGGCCAACGAGCGCGTCGCCGCGTCGAGACCTCCCTTGGTGGCCGAGTAGGCCACCAGGCCCTGGTAGCCACGCTGGCCGCAGATCGAGGTCACGTTGACGACCCGGCCCTTCAGGCCCTTGCCGATCAGGCGCCGCAGCACGAACCGGGTGAGCACCAGGGGCGCGGTCAGGTTGGTCTCGATGATCTGCGCGATCCGGTCCGAGGAGGTGTGCACGTGCAGCGAGTCCTGCCCGATCGCGGCGTTGTTGACCAGGCCGTCGATGACGCCGAGCGTCGCCTCGACCTCCTTGACGAACGCCTGGGCCGCCTTCTCGTCGGTCACGTCGACCGAGCCGAAATGGGTGGCCTCGGGGTGCTTCGAGGCGAGCGCCTCGAGCTCGGGGGTCACCGTGCGCGCGAAGGCCGCGACCTTCACACCGCGCTCCAGCAGGTCGGCGACGATGGCGAGGCCGAGGCCGCGCGAGGCACCCGAGACCAGCACGACCGATGCAGGCGGGAAGGGTTCGAAATCAGACATCGCTCTTCAGCGTCTCCTTGGCCGGGATCTCGGCAAGCATCTTGATGCGCCGCGGGACGGCGTACTCGGGCAGCCGCTCGGCTGCCCAACGGGTCAGGTCGTCGACGGTCACGTCGGAGTCCTGGTCGGCGACGACGTCGGCGACGACCATGGTGCCGACCAGCGGCGCCTTCCGGCCGCGTACGGCCGCCCAGGCGATCGCGGGGTGGGACTGCAGCAGGTCCCGGACGGCACCGGCCGACACCTTGGAGCCGCCGACGTTGAGCTCGTCGCGGTCCAGGCGACCGGTGACCAGCACCCGGCCGTCCTCGACGCGGGCGGCGTCGCCGGTGCGTACGGCGCCGGCCAGCTCCGCGCCGGTGGCGTCGATGCCGTGGTGCGGCGAGGTGATCACCAGCTCACCGTCGACCACGGCCAGTCGCGGGCGACCGGGGACGTCGCGGTCCAGCCACTCCACCGGGAACCCGGCGCGACCGTCGTGGACGACGATGGAGGCACCGACCTCGGAGGAGGCGTAGATCCAGGACACGCGCGCGTCCGGGAAGACCTCGCCGAGCTGCGACAGCACCGCCTGGTCGACCGGTTCGCCACCGAGCGTGACCTGCTCGAGCGGCAGCTTCCGCAGCTCGGCGCCGTGGCGCATCAACGTACGCCGCCAGAACGTCGGGGTGCCGGAAACCGCGGTGACACCGTGCTCGAGCGCGGGCGCCAGCCAGTCGTCCAGGTCGGCCGGGTCGACGAGCACCAGGTCCTGGCCGGGCACGCCCAGCCCGAGAGTGATCACCTGCCACCAGGCATAGGTGCCGGGCGAGTAGGGGCACAGCCAGGTGCGCGGGGCCAGTTCGCCGGTCACGGTCGAGAGCGACTCCAGGGTGTGACCAACCCGCTTGGGCCGGCCGGTCGACCCGGAGGTGAGCAACCAGACCCGGCCGTCCTCGGCCGCGCGCGGGCTGGTCGCCGCCTGGACGTCGTCGCCGGCGACGAGGTCGAAGCCGGCCCCACGCAGGTCGCCCGCGAGGGAGTCATCGAGCCGTCCGGCGGCGACGACGAGCAGCTCGCCGCCGTCCTTCGATGACGCGACCGCGGTCAGCGCATCGATGCTGCGCTCGACCGCGTACGCCGTCGGTGTCGGTCGCGTCCCGCCCGACCGCTGCGCGAGCTCACGCCACGTCGTACGGCTACCGCTCGCGGCGTCGACGACGAGGTTGTCGGCGATCACTGCCCCTGGATCTCCACGAGCAGGTCGAGCACGTCTCCGATCGTCTCGATCGAGCGAAGCCCGGCCGCCTCGAAGTTGAGCTCGTCCCCGATCTCGTCCTCGACCCGGAGCGCGAGCTCGGAGAAGTCGAGGGAGCGGAAACCGATGTCGGCCAGCTTCGCGGTGTCGTCGTCCGGAAGGGTCTTCCCCTGCACGGCCAACACCTCGGCCATGAGCTTGCGGATCGCCGGTCGGTCGAGAGTCTCCATGGCCTCGGACCATATCGTGACGCCCGGCGAGGAAAACCTCACCGGTCCTGAACGTGCGAGTAACGTGAGCGCGCATTCCCTGACGTCTGAGGAGATCGATGTTACGACGGGCGACCGCCGACGACCTGCCGAACATGTTGGCCTGGCGCAACCAGGAGGCCAACCGTTCGGTGAGCATCAACCAGCATCTGATCACCGCCGAGGAGCACGCCGCCTGGTGGACCCGGGTCGCCCAGGACCCCACCCGGCGGGTGCTGATGTTCGAGTACGCCGCCCGTCCCCTCGGCGTGGTGACCTACTTCGACCACGACCCCGCCGCGAGGACCGCCTCGTGGGGCTTCTACCTCGACCACGACGGCACCACCGCCGACGGCACCGCGCTGCTGGCATGGACCAAGATCATGCGTGAGGCCGTGGCGTACGCCTTCGCCCCCGAGCCGGACGGACTCGACGTCGACGTCCTCGAGGGCGAGGTGCTCCCCCACAACGAGTCCGTGCGCGCGATGAACCGCCGGCTCGGTTTCACCGAGGGCGAGCCGTTCGAGCAGACCGTCGGCGACGCCTCGGTGACAGCGATCCCGGTCCGGCTGCACCGCGACGACCGACCCACCCGACGTTCCGGCAAGGAGCAGTAATGAGCGAGCATCAGCGAGCGACCATCAGATCTTTCATCGGGCCGCGTCCGTACTCTGGCGCTCGCGCTACGGAGGTGGCCCGATGACCACCCACGAGATCACCGTCGGCGACCGGCTGATCGGTCCCGGGCACGAACCGTTCGTGATCGCGGAGATGTCCGGCAACCACGGCGGCGACCTGGAGCGGGCGCTCGACATCGTGCGGGCGGCGGGCGAGGCCGGTGCGCACGCGCTCAAGATCCAGACCTACACCGCCGACACCATCACCCTGGACGTCGACACCCCCGCCTTCCGGCTCTCGGCCGACCACCCGCTGTGGCCCAACCGCCGCCTCCACGAGCTCTACGAGGAGGCGCACACGCCGTGGGAGTGGCACGAGCCGATCTTCGCGCTGGCCGCCGAGCTGGGCATGGTCCCCTTCTCCGCCGCCTTCGACCCCACGGCGGTCGACTTCCTGGTCGGGCTCGGGGTGCCGATGCTGAAGTCCGCCTCCTCCGAGATCACCGACCTGCCGCTGGTCCGCGCGATCGCCGAGACCGGGCTGCCGACGATCATCTCCACCGGCACGGCGACGCTCGCCGAGATCGACGCAGCGGTGCGTACGGCACGGGCGACAGGCAACGACGACCTCGTGGTGCTGGCCTGCACGGCGTCCTATCCAGCTCCTCCCGAGGCCTCCAACCTCCGCGGGATCCCGGTGCTGCGCGACGGGCTCGACGTCGCTGTCGGCCTCTCCGACCACACGCTCGGCATCGGCGCCTCGGTCGCGGCCGTCGCGCTCGGCGCGTGCGTGATCGAGAAGCACATCACGCTCTCGCGCGCGGACGGCGCCGTCGACTCCGACTTCTCCCTGGAGCCGGACGAGTTCGCCGCGCTGGTCAGCGAGACGAGGATCGCCTGGCAGGCGCTCGGCGAGGCCCGGATCGGCCCGAAGTCGGCCGAGCGCGAGGGCCTGCGGTTCCGTCGTTCGCTCTTCGTCACCCGCGACGTGAAGGCCGGTGAGCTGGCCTCCCCCGACAACGTCCGATCCGTACGTCCCGCCGATGGTCTCCCGCCGGCCGACATCGACATCGTCATCGGCCGTCCGTTCACCCAGGACGCTTCCGCCGGTACGCCCCTGAGCTGGGACCTGGTCTGACCCAACCGATTCGCCGAGTGGGCTCGTCATAACGAGCCGACTCGGCGAGGTTTTTGGTCAAGACGAGCCGACTCGGCGAGGTTTGGACAGAGACAGCAGAGCGTCGGCCACACGGGCGGGGCCGAGGCCATCGACTCTGGACCAGACCTGGGCGCGAAGGCGGGCGCGGTGATCCGGGTCGGTGAGGAGCTGCTGAAGTCGGAGAACGGCAGCAGACGGATCGCTGGAGAGCTCATCGAGCGTGGCCACTCCAACAGCCAGGCCGTCGGCAGCCATTCGGACGTACGCGTCCTGCTGGTTGTCGGCGACGCAGACGAACCCGACCGCGGCGCCGAGGCAGAAGAGCTCCCAGGCCGAGGTCCCCGCGGCGCTGAGCACGACGTCGGCGTCGGCGACGAGCTCGGCCAGGGTGTCGGTCGGCCCGATCACCCGAACGGACTGGCCGGGCGCCGGCACGATGCCGGCGATCTGCTCGGCCAGCTCCGGGGTGGCCGCGATGACGGTCAGCTCCACGGCGACCCCGGACCGCACGACCAGGCGCGCAACCCGGGGCGAGACGCCAAAGGCGTCCGTCCCACCGAAGAACGCCAGCACCCGTAGGGGCGTGTGCTCGTCGGCGGCGGACTTGGGCGCGCTCGGCCGCTGCCGGACGATGTCACGTCGCTGCTGGGCGTAGGCGAGACCACCGAGATACCTGGACCCCTCGGGGATGGGCCAGGTGGAGGCCTCCGCGCCGAGGTTCTGGTCCAGGTACAGGTCGGCCTCCCGTCCGCGCGGGTCGCCGTCGGTGAGCGCCAGCAGCGGCCAGCGTCCCCTCAGGTCGGCGTAGACCGAGGCCGGGAGGAGATAGGAGTCCACGACCACCGAGGACGGCTCGAGCCGCGTGAGAACGTCGCGGACATCGCCCGGTCCCGGCGATGCGATCTCGATCCCCCGGCATCGCACCTGCTCCGCGGCCCACGGCACCCGCCCCAGGTCCGCGACCAACACCACACGTACGCCTCGGGCGACGAGCTCCTCGCCGAGGGCCAGGCAGCGCATCACGTGCCCGATCCCGACATCGGGACCGGCGTCACACACCATGGCCACGCAACGACCTTCGGTCTCGACCGATCCCACGGACATGTATGCGCAACCTCTCGGATTCGTCCGTTTCGGCGGACGGCACGGCATGTGTCACCTTTTGCGCGCCGTGTCGTTGGCGCACCAGTGAGGCCCAGAGTAGAGAGCATCCCTGTGACAGTGCCCAATTCGGACGTTCGAGAGTCCGACGCCCCGATCAACCATCCTCTCGATGGCGCCAGCATCCTGATCACCGGCGGGACAGGCTCGTTCGGGAAGGCGTTCATCCGCCACGTCCTGGACAACCTCAACCCGAGGCGCGTGATCGTCTTCTCGCGCGACGAGCTGAAGCAGTACGAGTGCCGCCAGCTGTTCGGCAACGACCCGAGGCTTCGTTGGTTCATCGGCGACATCCGCGATCGCGACCGGCTCCACCGGGCGCTCCACGGTGTCGACTACGTCGTCCACGCCGCTGCGCTCAAGCAGGTCGACACCGGGGAGTACAACCCCTTCGAGTTCATCAAGACCAACGTCCTGGGTTCGCAGAACGTCGTCGAGGCCTCCATCGACGCCGGCGTCAAGAAGGTCGTCGCCCTCTCGACGGACAAGGCCTCTTCGCCGATCAACCTCTACGGCGCGACCAAGCTGACGGCCGACAAGATCTTCATCCTCGGCAACAACTACGCCTCCTCCTACGAGACCCGGTTCTCCGTGGTGCGCTACGGCAACGTGACCGGCTCGCGCGGCTCGATCATCCCGAAGTGGAAGGCGATGGCCGAGCGCGGCGAGCCGCTCGGGATCACCGACCTGCGGTGCACCCGGTTCCTGATCACGCTGCCGCAGGCGGTGCAGATGGTGCTCGACACCTTCGAGCTCATGCAGGGCGGCGAGCTGCTGGTCCCGCACATCCCCTCCCACAAGGTCGTCGACCTGGCCAAGGCGGTCGCACCCGACGCGACGCTCGTCGACATCGGGCTGCGCCCCGGCGAGAAGCTCCACGAGGAGATGATCAGCCCGGAGGAGGGCCGCCGCGCGGTCAGCATCCGCGACGGGAAGTACTACGTGATCGAGCCCGAGAACCCGCAGTGGGGCTACAAGCCGATCATGGACGCCGTGCCGGTCCCCGACGGTTTCCACTGCGCCTCGGACAAGAACGACATCTGGTACGACGCCGAGGACCTCCGCAAGGTTCTGGAGTCGGGGATCTGAGCATGCTGCCCTACGGCCGCCAGTCGGTCTCCGAGGACGACATCGAGGCTGTCACCGCGATCCTGCGGGGCGACTGGCTCACCACCGGGCCGACGGTCGACGCGTTCGAGCGGGCGCTCTCCGACCTGGTCGGTGGGCACCGGGCGGTCTCGTGCACCTCCGGCACCGCTGCCCTCCACATCGCCTACGCCGCCGCCGGCGTGGGTGCCGGTGACGAGGTCGTCACCACGCCGATGACGTTCGTCGCGACCGCGTCGGGGGCCTCGCTGCTCGGCGCGAAGGTCGTCTTCGCCGACGTCGAGGAGGACACCGCCCTCCTCGACCCGGCCGCAGTCGACGCGCTCGTCACCGACCGCACCACGGTGATCGCCGCCGTCGACTACGCCGGCCACCCGGCCGACTACGCCGCACTGCAGCCGATCGCCGACCGGGTCGGCGCCCTGACTCTCGCCGACGCTGCCCACTCGATCGGTGGCTTCTCCGACGGGCGTCCGGTCGGAGACCTGGCCGACCTGACCACGCTCTCGTTCTTCCCGACCAAGAACCTCACCACCGCCGAGGGTGGCGCCGTCGTCGCCAAGGATCCCGCCATCGCGCAACGGGCCCACGAGTTCCACTTCGTGGGGCTGATGCGCGACGCCGACCGGTTCCGGATCAAGGACGAGGGGCCGTGGCACCAGGAGGTCCACGAGTTCGGGCTCAACTACCGGCTCACCGACCTGCAGTGCGCCTTCGGACTCTCCCAGCTCACTCGCCTGGCCGGGTTCAAGCAGCGGCGTGCCGAGATCACCGCCCGCTACAACGACGCGCTCGCCGACGTCGACGGGCTGCGGCTGCCGGTCCGGCGCGAGGGCGTCGACCCGGCGTGGCACCTCTATCCGGTGCGCATCCTCGAGGACCGTCGCCGCGAGGTCTTCGAGAAGATGCGGGCGGCCGGCATCGGCGTACAGGTCAACTACATCCCGGTCTACTGGCACCCGGTCTACGCCGACCTGGGCTACCGGCGCGGGATGTGCCCGAACGCGGAGGCGTTCTACGCCGAGGAGCTCTCCTTGCCGCTGTACCCCGACCTGACCGACGACCAGGTCGACCAGGTCGTCGAGACGCTGGTCGGAGTCCTGTGAAGACCGCGGTCATCACCCAGGCGCGGATGACCAGCACCCGCCTCCCCGGCAAGGTGCTTCTCGAGGCGGCGGGCGTCACCATGCTCGAGCACCACCTCGCCCGGCTCACCGCGGCCGGGCTGCCGGTGATCGTCGCGACGACCACCAACCTCGACGACGATCCGGTCGCCGTCCTGGCCGACAAGCTCGGCGCCGGCGTGGTCCGCGGCAGCGAGCACGACGTGCTGTCGCGCTTCGCGCTGGCCGTGCGGGAGTTCCAGCCCGACGTCGTCGTCCGGGTGACCAGTGACTGCCCCCTGATCGACGGCGAGGTCGTACGCCGCGGCATCGACGCCTGGGCCGCCGCCGGCGATCCCGCGCTCTATGCCAGCAACGCCCTGGCGCGCACCTACCCGCGAGGGCTCGACTTCGAGGTCTTCTCCGCGGAGGCGCTGCTGGAGGCCGACCGGCTCGCGACCGAGACGCCTCACCGTGAGCACGTCACGCCGTGGCTCTACACCGACGACGCCCGGCCCCAGCTCAACCTGCCGTGGGAGCGGGACGCCTCGGCGTACCGGATCACCCTCGACACCCCCGAGGACCTGAGGCTCCTGCAGGTCCTCATCGAGGACCACGACGCCCATCGTCTCGACACCGGTGGCATCGTCGCCCTTCTGGAGGCCCATCCCGAGCTGGTCGCGATCAACGCTCAGATCGAGCAGAAGAAGCTCGGCCGATAAGCCCCGGCGGGTAAGATTCGTGCCACGCGGGGACGTCGCGCCGCACCCCATCCCAGCAGCGACATATGGAGAGGTGCATGCAGAAGACTCTGATCGTCCATTCCGGCACGTTCAAGACCGGGAGCACGGCGATCCAGACCTTCCTCGCCCGCGCGAGCCGCGAGGGGAACCTGCCTCCCGAGGTCGCGTACCCGACGATCGGTCGAGGCACGCACAGCGTCCAGCACCAGAACCTCTACTCCCAGCTCCTCGGCGAGGTGCTCTTCACGCCCTCCCTCGGCACGTGGGAGCAGCTCGTCGAGTCGATCGCCTCGGGCACCGCCGAGACCACCGTGATCTCCTGCGAGGCGTTCTCGCTGCTCAAGCCCGAGCACATCAGCGCGATCGGCGAGTACGCCCGCCAGGCGGGCGCGAAGGTCCGCTGGGTCCACTACGTCCGCGACCAGGCCACGTTCTACAACGCCTTCTACGTCGAGCGACTGATGGTGATGAGACCCGAGCACGCCGAGCTGGTCGATCTCCCCTTCGAAGACTTCCGCGAATGGTCACCCCTCGACATGAGCTTCCTGCGCTACGGGCAGTTCGCGGACACCATCACCACGGCCATCCCCGACGTCGACCTGCGGCTTCGCCCCTTCATCCGCAAGGAACTGCGCCACGGGAACGCCGTCGCGGACTTCCTCAGCACGTGCGAGCTCCCGATCCAGGGCGAGGGGGCGGCCTCGAGCAACGTCGGCTCCGGCTGGCGGACCGTCGAGACCGCGCGGCACCTGGCTCCGATCGTGGCCGCGGCACCGATGCGGGGCCGGCTCCGCGGCGTCGACTCCTACAAGGCCACGCGCCTCAAGTGGATCCAGATCCTCCGCGGCGAGCTCGTCACCAGGGCCACCCAGCTCGGCTGGAACGACACCAGCGCGGTCTACATGACCCCCGAGTTCCGCCAGGAGCTTCTCGACGACTATCGCGAGGACAACCTCCTCATCGGCAAGCTCGGCGGCTTCTCCTTCACCGAGATGATCGAGCAGAGCAGCTTCCCCGACTACAACATCGGCGACTACGCCTCGATCCCGGGTGATGAGGTGATGCAGGTCGTGAAGCTGGTCATGCAGGGCCTGCACACGATGCCGGAGGAGATCGAGCGGGAGGTCGAGGAGGCCCGCGCCCGCAGGAGGGCAGCGGCGCCACCGCCGCGGCGCAGGCTGCTCCGCGGCGTCCTGCGCCGCTGACAGCCCTCGATCGTCAGCGGCCGCCTTCCTGATGCAGGTCGAACACGGAGTAGAGCCCGCGCTTGAAGCGTGGCTGGCCGAGCTCGCGGCGGATGCCGGGGAGGTCGGCCCGGTAACGACGGTCGACGACGAGCCAGTCGACCCCGTACTCGTCGCGTAGCGTCGCGATCGTTGCCGGTGACGGGTCCGTGATCGCGGCGTCGTTGGCCGCGAGCAGCTCGGGGTCCCAGAACGGCAGGTAGGCCGAGTTGTTGAGATCGGTGGACGGCAGCCCGACCACGAGCGGGTCGATGTAGGCCCAACCCTCCACCAGGACCCGGCGCTCGGCGTACGCCGCGATCCAGAAGTTCCTGCGGTCGCAGTCGGGCACGGGGAGCCCGATGCAGTGCGCGTTGGTCGCGATCAGGTCGTCCGGCTGCGAGCGCTCGCGGACGAACCGTGCGGCGGCGACTCCCCCCGGGCCGATGATGTCGGTGTCGGACTCCCGGGGAACCGCCGGCCCGATGGTGGCCAGGGCGACGGTCTGCGGGGCCCCGGAGAGCACGACGCCCAGCATCAGCGCCACGACGGCCGGGACCGCCGCGATCGCCGAGCGCCTGGCGTACACCAGCACGGCGGCGACCGCGACGACGAGCACCAGCAACCCGATGACGAGCTGGGTCAGCAGCGTCGGTGTGAAGGCCGAGCCGCTGGCCGGCATGTCACCGCCCGTCAGCAGTCTCACCGACACGACCGTGAGCCAGCCGAGAGCGGCGCAGCCGACGATCCGGAGGCCGTCGCGCCGCGACAGGTCGTCCGGGACGATGTCCGACAGCGACACAGCCGTCGCCACGGCGAAGAACCCGGCGGCGCCCAGGAGGAAGTACGCCTGGCTCAGCGCCGGATGGCTCAGGACCATGAACGCGCCGGCACCCGCGGCGAAGGTGCCTGCCAGGAAGACGCGGTCGGGCCGTCGCCAGCCACCCCGCAGCAGGCCCACGATCACCGGCACGGCGACGAGGACGAACCCGACGGTGAAGGAGATCCAGATCGACACCGGTGCGGACCCGGGGAGGCTCTCGCCCTCCGGCAGCATCAGGATGCCCAGGCGCTGGACGGTGCTCCCGTTGAGATCGATGCCGGTCGCCCGGGTGCCACCGCCGTAGAACAGCTGCTGAGCGACCAGGAAGACGACGACGGCCGAGCCGAACAGGATGCCGAGGGTGCGGACCGTCTGCATCCGACGCAGCACGACTGCGACGACCAGCGCGAGGAACAGGGCGGCGATGACGGTCGGCAGTGCGGACGACTTCGCGCCGGCCACCGCCACCATGACTGCCACCGTCAGCAACCACGGCCACCATCGCCACCGGTCGCGCCGGACCGTCTCGACGATCAGCACCATCAGCACCATCTGGAGCGGCATCACCAGAGCGTGCGTCGGGCTGTCGAAGGCCCGGGTGACGGAGTCGAAGGCGAGCTGCGCGGGGCTGACCAGGCTCGTCCAGCCGAAGAAGTCCGGGGTCACCCCCGTGGCAAGAACGAGAGCAGCGACGAACCCGGGCCACGTCTTTCCGGTGAGACGGGTCGCCGCTGCGTACGCTCCACCGACCGTGAGCAGGACGAGCAGCGCGATCGACAGGCTGCGCAGGAGCACGATCAGCTCGATGTGGGTGACCGTCGCCGCCGACGCCACGTGGACATAGACCAGCCAGTGGTAGAAGAGCGGGGTGCCGTCCACCCACGGCATCTGGGCGGGAAAGTGGTGCAGCAGATCGCCGGCGATCGCCAGGTGGAAGGGCTCATCGACGTACGGGGCCCGCAACGCGTCGATCGGCCGCGGCGACCACACGTACTTCGCAGCCAGGAGCACCTGTACGCCCGCCACCGCCGCGCCGGCCCACGACCACAGCCGCGCCCTGCCGATCACGACGGGACCCACCCGACCGACCCGGCGGCGGCGTCGAAGGACAGCCACCACGGCGACGAGCACCACGACCGGATAGCCGTAGATCAGCTGGGTGAGGTCGAAGAGCCGCAGCAGCACGTAGAGCGGAGCCTCGAGGACGAGCCCGAGGATCGTGCCGAGCACCAGGTCGTTGCCGAGGCTCGGGCCCGGCTTGGCGACCGCTCGCCACACCACGGTGCCCGGGAAGGTGAGGAACGCCAGGACGTACCCGGTGAAGAGCAGGGCGTCGACGAGGTCGACCCCGGCGACGAGGATCGCAAGCATGAGCGTCGCGCTCACGACGAGCACGCCCGGGAGAAGCCCCGACCAGGATCGTCCCGGAAACATGCGGTCCGAAGGGGGCTTCGTGCGGGGTGCGACGCTCACGGTTGCCGGGTCTGCAGTCACGCGGGCGATCATGCCAACAAAACGCCTACACGGAGTACACCGAAGCCTCTCCGGATGCGCTATTTTCCTAGCGATGTCCCTCACCCACACCGTCTCCGTCATCATCCCGGTCTACCGCGGTGCCGAGACGCTTCCGGACGTGGTGAGCGAGGTCGTCGACCTCGCCGAACCGTTCGTCACTCCGGACGGGAACCAGGGACGTGTCACCGAGATCCTCCTGGTCCACGACCACGGTCCGGACACGTCCGATGTCGCCATGCGGCAGCTCGCCGAGAAGTACGACATCGTTCGACCGATCTGGCTGAGCCGTAACTTCGGCCAGCACGCCGCGACCCTCGCCGGCCTGGCTTCGTCGGGATCGGACTGGATCGTCACGATGGACGAGGACGGCCAGCACGACCCGGCCTACATCGGGCCAATGCTCGACACCGCGCTCCGGGAGCGGGCCGCCCTCGTCTACGCCCGGCCCACCAACGCGGCGCCTCACGGCCCGCTGCGCAACCTGACCTCGCGTGGTTCGAAGGTCGTCATCGACCGCCTCATGCCCGGGGGCAGCGCCCGGCAGTTCAACAGCTTCCGCCTGATCCTGGGCGAGTACGGCCGCAGCGTGTCCGCCTACGCCGCCAACGGGGTCTATCTCGACGTCGCGCTGAGCTGGGTGATCTCGGACGTGGCGACGTGCCCGGTGGAGCTGCGCGAGGAGGGTGAGCGGCCCTCCGGCTACAACTACCGCTCCCTGATGTCCCACTTCTGGCGGATGGTGCTCACCGGCGGCACCCGTCTGCTGCGGGCGGTCAGCATCTGCGGAGCCCTGCTCGCTGCATCCGGCATCGTGCTGGCGGTCGTACTGGTCGTCGCCCGCCTTGCCGGCGGGGTCCCGGTCCAGGGCTGGACCTCGTTGATGGCGGCCGTCCTGGTCTGTTCCGGCGCCATCATGCTCACCCTCGGAGTGATCGCCGAATACCTCGGTGTCTCCGTCAACATGGCCATGGGCAAGCCGCTCTACGTCATCGTCAGCGACCCCGCGAACGGCCCGCTTCGCGAGGGACCCCGGCCAGGTCACCCCGAGTGACCAAGGACCAAGCCCCCGCTGGTCGAGCCGCCGGAGCCGCTAGGCGGAGGCGTGTCGACACCAACACAGTCCCGCCGCGCGCCGACGGGACCGTGTTGGTCTCGACACGCTCGGCCGCGGGCGGCCTCGCGGCTCGACCAGCGGATCCGTCCCGACCGCCCGCGCTCGTCGTCGGTGGCGGCGGTCTGCTCGGCCGCCACGTACGCGCCGCGCTGGAGCGCTCCGGAGCGCCCGTGCGGACGGTGAGCGTGCCCTGGGACGACCCGGTGGCCGCCCGCGCCGTCCTGAGGTCCGAACTCACCTCCTTCGTCGGCTCCTCACCGGACGGCCGCGTCGACATCGCCTGGTGCGCCGGCGCGGGCGTCGTGGCCAGCCCGGCGGACGAGCTCGAGACCGAGGTGTCGCTCTTCCGCGACGTGCTCGCCGACCTCCGTGCAGCGCTACGGCCCGAGACCCGGCTCGCGTTCTTCTTCGCCTCCTCTGTCGGTGGCGTCTATGCCGGCTCGGCCGATCCTCCGTTCACCGAGCTCTCCGAGCCTCGGCCGCTGGTGGCGTACGGCAGGGCCAAGCTGGCCATGGAGGAAGGACTGACCGCATTCTGCGCCGAGACCGGCTCGGTGGCGCTGCTCGGCCGGATCACCAATCTCTACGGGCCGGGACAGAAGCTCTCCAAGCCCCAGGGCCTCGTCTCCCAGCTGTGTCTGGCCCAGCTGCGCGGCACCCCGCTGCCGGTCTGGGTCTCCTTCGACACCATCCGGGACTATCTCTATGTCGGCGACTGCGCCGAGATGGTCGTCGACGCCCTCGACGGGCTCCACGAGCATGTCAGCCGTGCCGGATCGAACGCCGTCGTCAAGATCTTGGCGGCCGGCACCGGAGTGACCCTCTCGGCCGTCATCGGCGAGACCAACCGAGTCTTCAGACGACGCGCGAGGCTGCGCATCCCGGGAGCCGGGACACCCGGCCAGGCACGCGACCTGCGGGTCCGCAGCGTCGTCTGGCCGGAGCTCGACAGACGGACACAAACGCCTTTCTCCGTCGGCGTGCGTCGCATCGCCGATGAGATCGCGCTGGCCTACGCTGCTGGTACCTCCGCCCCCGGCCACAAACATCAGTCGACCAACGTGAGCGAGGTCTCCATCCGATGACCGAAACGGGCATGCTGCTGGGCACCAGGTCCGGCGGCTCTCCCTCGATCGCCCAGAGCGACTACTGGTGGTACCGAGCGCGCACCCGGATCCTCGAGACGGTCATGAAGCCGTACGTCGGGACACCACGCCGACTCCTCGACGTCGGCAGCGCCGACGGGCCCAGCGTCACCTGGCTCGAAGGCACCGCCGAGCATCACATCTCGCTGGACGTCGACCCGCGTGGCTTGGCCGACGGCGGCGTGTGCGGCTCCGCCGACCGGCTCCCGTTCGCCGACGGCTCCTTCGACGTGGTCGCGGCCTTCGACGTGATCGAGCACTGCGATCCCGAGGCCGCCGCCCTCGCCGAGATCGAGCGCGTCCTCGCCCCCGGCGGCCGCCTCCTGATGTCCGTGCCGGCGTACAACTGGGCCTGGACCCGCCACGACGACCTCAACCACCACTATCGGCGCTACACCCGGCGGCGGGCGGTGGCGGCGATCAGGGCAGCCGGGCTGTCGCCCGTGCGGGCGACGTACGGCTTCGCGGGTACGTTTCCCGTGTTCGCCGCTCAACGCCTGGTCACCCGGGTCAAGGAGCGCGGTCCGGCCGGTGCCCAGCAGCTTCCCGACGGCGGCGTCGCGCCGCTGCCCGAGGTCTCGCCCGCGATCGAGAAGGTCCTGCTCGGCGCCACCCGCGTCGACGAGCGCCTGCTGACCCGGCTCGACCTGCCGTTCGGCTCCTCGGTGCTGGTGGTCGCGGTCAAAGAGCACTGAGAATCACGCATACACTCTGACATGCCTCGGCATGCGGCCTAAGCCGGCCGACATGGTTCGCTAGATCTCGGAGACTGAGACTTGGACACGAGCAATCACTGGTACGGACACGCCCACATCCTCTCGGAGTACTGCGGCCTCCCGTTCGAGCAGCCGCGCCCGATCTGGGGCGTGCTCCAGCACGGCTGGAACCTTCTGCACGGCTTCGGCCCGGGCCACGAGCCGCCCTACGGCTTCCCCAAGTTCGTCTGGTCCCACGCGAACCTGCGCCGCGGCCAGGCGGTCGGCTGGCGCGACTACGCCGTGATCGGCGCTCCGTGGAACTATTTGCTCGAGCTCAAGAAGGACGTCGAGCCGGTGCCGCCGGCCGCCGAGCGCGAGGGCACGATCTTCTACCCGTTCCACACCTGGGACCACGGTGAGGTCAGCGGCGATCACGACCGGCTGATCACGGAGATCCGGGACACCGAGGAGGGCCCGGTGACCGTCTGTCTCTACTGGATCGAGTACGACATGCCCGAGATCCGCCGCCGCTACGAGGACGCCGGATTCCGGGTCATCTGTCACGGCAAGCGCGGCACGTTGCGCCAGGGCACGGACATCCGCTTCCTCCACAAGCAGTACGCGGAGCAGATCCGCCACCGCCGGGTCGCGTCGAACCGGCTGACCACCGCGATCTTCTACGGCGCCTCGGTCGGTGCCGAGGTCGCGGTCTACGGCGACCCGATGACCTTCGCCGACGTCCGGGACGCCAGCGTGCGGGACGGGAACGAGCAGGCCAAGCGGCTGTTCCCCGAGTTCCACGGGGTGGAGACCAACGCAGAGGAAGTACGCGCCACGACCGTGCGCGAGCTCGGGCTGGATGCCATGGCGTCGCCTGCTGAGCTGCGCGCGCTCTTCGGATGGGAGATCACAGGATGAACGACATCGACACGGCTGCGAAGGTCGCCGCCTACAGCGTCGTGCCGGGCGACATGTACGACTGGTCCGACATGACCGGCGCCCGGGCCCTTCCTCGCGGACCGGTCCTGACCCGATTCGCGGTCTCGGCGGCAACCGGCGCCTCACACCTGCTCGTCGTCGGCCCGCACGACCTCGACCTGCTCGACGCGGTCGTCGACCGAGCCGCGACGACGACCGTCGTCCTCCGCACCCACGCCGACGCGGAGCTCGTCTCCGAGCGTTACGCCGACCGGTCCGTCGACGTCGTCTGCGGTGATCTGCGCGCCTGGACCCCCGATCGGCCGGCCGACGCCGTGCTCGCGCTGGACGGGTTCAGCCGAGTCGCGTCGATCGACACGGACGCGGCGGACTGGCACGTCATCTCCGAGCACCTGGCCGGGCTCTCCACCGGCGATGCTCGGCTGGCGCTGGTGGTCCCCAACCCGGGATCCCCGCTCTCGCAGCTCACGGCGGTCGCCCCGGAAGCATCCGACGACAATGCCGACTGGTCCTTCCCCGTCCATGATCGTGCGAACCCGCGAAGCCTCGTGGACGCGAGCGCCCGCTTCCGCGGTCGCGGCTACACGCTGTGGCCCGACGCCGGTTCTCCGACCTTGGCCGCAGCTCCCGAGGCCTGCTCGGTGGCGCTCGCGGTCGCTCACGGCCGGCCCGCGGAGACGCCCACGTTGCGCGAGGTCCAGCCCGCTCTGGGCCAGGCGCTGGACACCCTGGACGCCGCAGCCGCAGCCGGCGGCTGGCTGGTCACGCGAGGCCTGGACCCGATCCCCTCGGTCGTCGGTGTCGATCGGACCGGTGACGAGACCTCCTGGACCGCGGCCGAGCGGTCCTGGCTGGTCGAGGCCATGCGCGACTCGGCACGCCGGGACGTGGCGGGCCTTCGCCACCACGTACGCCGGCTGCACGACGCGGTGGCCGCCGCGCCCGAGCAGTGGTGCGGTCTTCAGGTCGACGAGATCGGCCTCGACGCCGGGCGCGTGGTCCCTGTCCACGAGTCGACCGTGAAGCTCGGCGAGTCGGCCGACGAGATCCTGCTCGGGCTCCTCGACGAGCTCGCCGCGTTCATCTGCGCGGCTGGGTGGCGCCACCCCTGGCCCGCAGGTCGCGGCAGGGACGAGCTCACCGTCCTGCTCGCGGCGACCATCGATGTCGCGGTGACGGCAGCGGACGTACGTCGGGTACGTCAGCGGCGAGGGTCCGCGCTCGCCTCGACCGGCATGACACCCGTGGTCGCACGTCGGCAGACGCCGCAGGACGCCGATCCGAGCGACCGACAGAGGCTGATGGATGAGAACGAGGCACTGCGCGGCCAGGTGACCTGGTTCAAGCAGCAGATGCGCCAGCGTCAGACGATGACCCATGAGGTCCGCACCGCGGCCCGACGTGACGTCGCGGCCCTGAACGATCGCATCAAGGAGCTGGAGGACCAGCTGAACGCTCGGCTGGCCACCCCCGTCAACCGGGCCGCCAAGCGCGCCTCAGCCGTCCCCGGGCGGGCGCGTGCCGGCTTCGGACGGGTGCCCGGGGCACGACGTGCGGCTCGCCTGCTGAGAAGGGTTCTCCGCGCGTTCCGACGCGTGGTCACCCGTTAGCGGAGCTCAGCCGGTCACGCGTCGGTGGGCGTGGCCGGCGCGAGCCGCAGGTGGATCTCGTCCGACCAGCCGAACTCGAGCTTCGCAGCCTCGTTCGCGGCGGGCTGAGGCACCCGTTCGCTGAGCTCGCGGGCCACCACGACCGGCTTGTGGTCGCGGCCGTCCAGCAACGACCACGGCGCCGTCTCGCAGGCACCGTGCTCGACCGCCGTGCTCCGCAACGTACCCGCGGGCACGGTGATCAGGAAGACCCCGTCACGGTCGACCACGTCCAGGGCGACGTCGAGGGGCTTCTCCGGGGTCGGCCAGGTCCGCAGCACCGCCCCTGTGGACTCCAGCCGAGGACCGTCCGGACCCCGCAGGATCAGATCCTCACCCTGCCACCAGGCATCGTGGACGACGGGACGGTCGGGCGTCGCGGTGATGACGAAGGACCCGTTCGGGTCGCGGGTGGCGTTCACCGCGCGCCCCTTCATCAGTGATCGCGACCCCAGGAAGTCCGGATGCACCGGCAGCGGAGACGTACGTCCCTTCCGGGCCAGCTTCACCCGGGTGGGCACGATCTCCTCCATGGGCATGTCCAGCCCGGACTTCTCGAGGACAGCCTCGACGGGCACGGTCAACCGCCACGGGGTGACGCCGCGGTCGCCCCGTTCGCCGATCGTCAGCGGGTGGGTCACGACCGAGCCGCTGCGGTCGGTGAGCGTCAGCTCCGCCGACTCAGGAGGAGCGCCTCGGAAAGCGCCCCGGATCTCGATCTCGTCGCCGAGGTCCGTGGTGTGATCCACCCAGGCGTCCGGGAGGTCACGGACGGTGACCCCGAAGCCCCCGGGGAGGCGTCCCGGGCGACACCAGCGGTTGCCGATGCGCCGCCAGCCCTGCCACCGTTCCCGCCCGTCCCCGGACGTCGTCACCTGGATCACGTCGCGGACGTCGCGGTTGCGGATGCCGATCATGAGCCGCCACTGGCGGTCACCGGCCAGTCGGGAAGGGTCGATGCTCAGCTCGAGCGTCGACCTGTCCACCTGGCCGAACGGGATCGCCCGCGGCAGCGCGACGTGCTCCACCGGCACCCGGCCGCCGGTGGGACTCTCCAGCCACACCTTGAAGCGGGTTCGTGGCGCCAGCGCGAGGGTGTTGATGCCGATGTTGACCCGGACCGCGACGCGGGAGCCGTTCCACCAGGCCTCGGTCGCCACCGCCTTGGCCTTCATGTACGCGGGGGCCAGCCGGAACACCGAGTCCGGGACGCCGACGGCGGCGTCCTCGAAGGACGGGAGCTTCGCGTACCAGCCATCCTTGCGACGGGCCAGCGGCGCCTGGGTCCCGTACTCGGCCCGATACCGCGTCAACGCCGTGAGCGCTTCGCGCTGCCGACGCTTCAGCAGATCGAACACGAGTCGCTCGAACGGTCCCTGGCGGTTGAGGATCGCGTCGTCGACGCGCGCCAGGTAGCGCTCCGCCAGGTCGAAGATGCGTCCGGACTCGTCGGTCGGATGGTCCTCGATCGACCGGGCGAGCACCTGGACATCGGTCGCCGCGAGATGCGACTTGACCAGGTCGGACAGGTAGGGAGCCTGCTCCTCGACCATGTCGAACAGCATCTCGGCCGAACGTACGCGGTCACGGAGGTTGTCGAGATTCCAGTGGCTCTGCGTGATCGAAGCCTCGCCACCGTCGCGGTGGCGCCAGTAGTAGATCGGCTCGGCGAGAACGTCGACCTGCCGGGCGCGGATGTGCGCGGCAAGGGCGACCGGGTAGTCCTCGTAGAGCATGTCCGGGTAGCTGAGGCCGGCCGAGTCCCAGAAGTCGCGCCGGTAGACCTTGTTCCAGATGTAGCGATCGATGCCGAGGATGTGAGTCCGGCTGCAGTGCGTCGCGATCCGGGTGGTGACGAACGGGCGGCGGTGGGACCACGACTGCCAGACCGACACCGAGTCGAAACGGCGGGCATTGCCCGCCACGAAGTCTGAGCCCGAGCGCGCCAGCGTGTCCGTCATGAGCTGGTAGGCGTACTCCGGGACGTAGTCGTCGGCGTCGACGAACGCGAGCAGGTCACCCCTGCTCTCCTCGACCCCGATGTTGCGGGCCACCCCGACACCGACCTTCTCCGAGGAGACCACCCGGAAGCGCGCGTCGCTCGACGCGAACCGGTCGGCCACTGTCGCGGACCCGTCGGTGGACGCGTCGTCGACCATGACCACCTCGAAATCCGAGAAGGTCTGGGCACGAAGCGACTCCAGGCACGTCTGGAGGAAGGGCTCCACGTTGTGAAACGGGATGACGATGCTCAGAGCGGGGTGCGGCACGTTCTCACCTTATGTGGCTCCGTCCTCGAGCCTCCGCAACCGCTCCTCGAAACGCGTGGCCGCGGTGATGCGGGCGCGCACCTGCTCCTGCTGACGCTGGATCTCGGCCCAGATCGAGGCGGCGTCGACATGGCCCTCCGACGGGGCGCCGGTCGCGATGCTGCCGCGCTCGACGGCATCACGCAACGTCTCCACGCGCGCCTCGAGGGCCGCGACCTGCGGGCTGACCCGAGCGAGCTCGCGCTCGAGGTCACCGATGCGGACCCGCTGCCGGTCCGTGATCGCACGCAGCTCGTCGATGACGGCACGAGCCTCGTCCAGCTCGGCTGCGGATCCGGCCTTCCGGATGACCTTGCCGCGCAGTCGGTTCATCGCCATAGGGAAACGCGCTCCTCCTCGAGCCAGTCGGTCATGACACGCGCCTCTGCCTTGATCCGGTGCTCCGGGGCCACGGGCGAAGAGCCGCCCGCCTGGTAGGTCCACTCCTTCTGGCCGGGGTTGTCGACGAAGGAGAACCCCGACAGGAGGATGTCGGACTCCGGGAACAGGCTGACGGCGAGCCACGCGGCGGTGAATCCCGTGGTCGGCGCCAGCTTCTCGGCGCGCCAGGGGATGTCGAGGTCGTTCCCGATACGGGTGAGCAGCTCCCTGTTCGGGAGAGGTACGAAGCCCAGATCGGGCGGCCAGGACATCGGCCACACCTCGAGGCGGCCATGGAAGCGCATCGGTTCGGCGAGGAGGTAGAGACGCTCGCGGTAGCGGTCGAAGGTGAACCGTGTCGGTCGGGTGATCCGGTTCCAGATCACCACGTCGGCCCGTGAACCCTGGACACGCGGCTCACCAGGAGCATCCAGCACGAAGCTGTTGACCCGGATGACCA
Organism: Nocardioides sp. NPDC047086; assembly: GCF_040643685.1. NCBI lineage: Bacteria > Bacillati > Actinomycetota > Actinomycetes > Propionibacteriales > Nocardioidaceae > Nocardioides > Nocardioides sp. NPDC047086. Next base: position 104,030 of record NZ_JBEYUV010000008.1, on the reverse strand, counting down.
GATCGGAGTCGTCGATCGCCTGCGCTCGCTCGTCGCTGGGCCCCAGCGGAGCGTTCCCGAGCACGGCGACCGATCTCACCGGCCTCCTCCTGGCGTACGCAGCCATGAGCTCGCGCAGGCACACGAGACCTTCAGGGACCGCGACTGCCTGGTCGACGGTCAACGTCACCCGGCTTCCCCCTTCCAACGCCCCCTGACGGCAGCATCGCCACCGATCGCGGGCCGTGACAGGCTCGTTACCCGCCCGGAGAAATTATCACGGTGACACCTGTACCGCAGTTACCTGCCCGAGCATCTAGTGGGTGTCCGCCGCGTGAAATCACACATGCCGACGCAAACTGCCGCTTCATTCCAACAGCCGGCAGCCGATCCTCGGTCAGGCGGACTGGGCCCCGGTCCAGCTGGTGCGCTCGGCCTCCAGCTCGGCACGTACGGCGTCCAGCTCGGACTCCAGCTCGGCGACCCTGATCGCCGCCTCCGCGGCGTCGGCCTCGACGGCTTGGAGCCTCGCCTCGAGCTGCTCGCCGCGCAGCTCGGCCTGGGCGGCCCGGCGGGCCTCCTCGCCACGGCGACGGACGGCCTCGGCAGCGCGCTGGTGGGCGGCGGCCAGAGCGGCCTCGAGCTCCTCGACGGCCTGGACGCGGCCGGCGAGCTTGGCATCCATGTGCTCGCGGAACTCGGCGTTCTCCTCGGCCCGCTTCTCGGACTCGACACGGAAGGCCTGGGCCTGCTCGGCGCGGTCACGCGCCCAGTCGCGGCGGGTCTGGAGAAGCTCGGAGTGGGTGATCTTGGTTGCGGCAGCGCCACAGGCGAGCCCGAGAACGGCCGCGATCACGACGACCAGCCAGGACCCGGAGGCCACCGCGGCGGTGATCGTGACGGCGGCCAGCGCCAGCAGGGCTACAGCAACCGTCAGGCGTGTACTGCGCTGACGCCTGCGTGTGACTGAAGTTGCGGATGGGGAAGGCATACTCTCACGGTACGGCTAGTTTTCATCCTGTTTGCGGACCCGGCACGCGTGTTCGAGGAGTCGAGAGGCCAGGACGATCGCGATTCCGGCCACGGCCGCCAGGGCCGAGCGCACCAGCCGCTCGCCGGCGGCGGTGCTGACGTCGTAGCCCAGCCAGCTCACCGCGTAGCCCAGATAGCCCCCGGCGAGCAGGGCGCCGACCAGGGTGCAGGCGCGGGCGAGCACCAGCCGGTTGACCGCCTGATGAGCCTCGATGCGCTCGCCGCGTACCTGCAGCTGGCGGTGGGTGATCCAGGCGGTCACGCCGAGGGCGGCCGCGATCAGGAGCAGCACCACCGGCTGCGCCCAGGTGACGACCGGAGCCACCCCGCGCCAGGTCTCCAGCACGGGGTGCGCCAGCCAGCCACCGACGATCCCGATGACCGCCCAGGCCGTGATGGCTCCGCCCGACATCGGGCGGAGCCGGCGCTCCTCGTCGGCGGGGTCCTTCTGAGGACCCTGGTCGGGGTCCTCGGGTGCCGTGCTCAGATCCGGCTCAGAGCTCGAGGGCGAGGTCGTCGCGGCGGGTGATGCCGGACTGGTCGGACTGCTCCAGCAGCTCCGCGATCGGACCCACGCCGGGAAGATCGGCGCTCGGCTCCAGGTCGAGCCACGGCTTCAGTACGAAGGCCCGCTGGTGCGCACGCGGGTGCGGCAGCGTCAGCGACTCCTCCTCGAGGATCTTGTCGCCGACCGAGATGACGTCGATGTCGAGCGTACGCGGCTCGTTGAAGATGCCGCTGCGCGAGCGCCCGTAGGCGTCCTCGATGGTGAGCGCCCGCTCGAGCAGACGCGTCGGGGTGAGAGTGGTGTCGGCAAGGACGATCGCGTTGAGGTAGAGCTCAGCGCCCTCCGGCGAGTCGACCGGCTCGGTCTCGTAGACCGGCGAGATCGTGGTCACCCAGACATCCGGGGTCTCGGCGAGAGTGTTCAACGCGTCCTGCAGATTTGCCAACCGGTCCCCGAGATTGGAGCCCAACGACAGCACCGCCCGTCGGATCGGCCGCATCTCCCCGGTGAGCGTGTCGGCGTCGATGATGTACGGGTTGGGTACCTCTGTCACGTGCTCTGCCTCCGGGTGATCGTCAGGGTGACGTCTTTGAACGTCGCTTCGATAGGCGCCCCCGGTTTGTGAACCGTAACACGTACCCAAAGTGCGCGGATGTCTGCAAGGCAAATGTCCGCGATCCGCTGGGCAAGCGTTTCGATGAGGTCCACCGGGTCGCGCTCAACATTGGTTTTGACCGCCATCGCGAGACTTCCGTAATCGACGGTGTCTTGCAAGTCGTCCGTGTCCGCAGCCTTGCGGGAGTCGGTGCCGATCACCAGGTCGATGATGAACTTCTGCCCCTCACGGCGCTCGAAGTCGAACACTCCGTGGTGGCCGAAGCACTCCAGACCGAGGATCTGGATTTCGTCCGCAGGTTCGGTGATGTTCATCGAATGGTCTCCTCGCTCCGCTCGGCCACGCCCAGCTTCATCGCCGCCGCGAGTGCGTCCTTGGCGGCACGTACGTCATGAACACGCGTCGCCCAGACTCCGCGTTGCGCGAGAAAGACGGTGATCGCGTCGTGGGCGCTCTCGCGTTCGGTCACCGGACGCAGCGTGCCGTCGGGTGCGGCCAGCAGGCGGCCGAGGAAGGTCTTGCGGCTGGCCCCGATGAGCACCGGGAAGCCGAGCTCGTGGAACTCCTCCACGCCCGCCAGCAGCCGCCAGTTGTCATCGGCCGTCTTGGAGAAGCCGAGCCCCGGGTCGATCACGATGTTGTCGTCCTGAACTCCCGCGGCCCGCGCCGCCTCGATCCGCTGCTCCAGCTCCGCCTTGACGGTGGCGACCACGCCGTCGGCGTAGACGAGATGGTCCTCGTGCTGCATCTCCGCGCCGTGCGCGCGCCAGTGCATCACGACGTACGTCGCACCGTGCTCTGCCGCGACCTTCAGGATCCCCGGGTCGGCCAGGCCGCCCGAGACGTCGTTGATGATCTTGGCTCCGGCCTTCAGGGCCGCGTCCGCGACCTCGGGGCGCATCGTGTCGACCGAGAGGGTCGCCCCCTCCTCGGCCAGCGTCTCGATGACCGGCACCACCCGGGCCAGCTCATCGGCCACCAGCGGCCTGGTCGCCCCCGGCCGGGTCGACTCGCCGCCGATGTCGAGCAGGTCGGCCCCCTGCTCCAGGAGCGCGTGACCGTGAGCCACCGCGTCATCGGTCGCCAAGAAACGTCCGCCGTCGCTGAACGAGTCGGGCGTGACGTTGACAATCCCCATGACCTGCACGTCACGACCCTATCCGGAGGCTCCGGAGGAGCAGACTTGACCAGGTGGCCCGCTCAGCCGGGCTGCCCGCCAGCGCACATATCCGGGAGACACCGTGGCCAAGATCCTGCTCCGCTCAGCGAGGGACCCCTTCGACGTGATCGAGGCGGATGACCCGCGTGCGTGGGGCATCGGCTTCTACGGCACGAACGTCGGCAACCTCCTCTTCGCCGACTCGACCCACCGGCTCCTCAGCGTGCCCGGGACCGAGATCGTCGCGAACCGCTTCGTCCATGAGCGACGTGCGTTCACCGCCGACGAGGTCGCGGCGACCGACGACGAGTACGACCACTTCGTGGTGCCGCTGGCCAACGCCCTCCGGCCGGAGTTCACCCGCCCACTGACCCGTCTGACCGCCTTCATCGAGCAGCTCTCGATCCCGACCACCATCGTCGGCATCGGCGCGCAGCTCTCCCTCGACGAGCTCGACACCGCTCCCGACGACGAGCTGGCTGCTCTGCACCGCCGGTTCATGGACTGCGTGCTCGAGCGGTCCCCGAAGGTCGGCGTACGTGGCGAGATCACCGCCGAGTACCTGCGACGCCTCGGCTACGGCGACGAGCACGTCGAGATCATCGGCTGTCCGTCGATCTACCTCAACGGCCCCGAGCTCACCGTCCGCGACGAGCACTCCACCCCGATCGCCGACGAGGACCCGATCGCCGTCTCGATGAGCCCGCTGACCTCACCCTGGTTCGAGACGTACGTCGACGCCTTCGCCGACCGACATCCGCGCATGACGTACGTCGGTCAGACCCACCACGACTTCGCGATGCTCCAGTGGGGGCGGCACCGTCAGCCCGAGATGGATCTCGACCGCGACCATCGGCTCTACCACGAGGACCGGACGCGGATGTTTCTCGACGCCGGGTCCTGGATGCGGCTCCTGGCGACCCAGCGGTTCGCCTTCGGCACGCGTATCCACGGCAACGTCGCCGCGGTTCTTGCCGGCACCCCTGCCATGGTCATCGCCCACGACTCACGCGTGCTGGAGCTGTGCGACTACCACGGTCTGCCCTACACGATGCTCGACTCGATGCTCGACCCGTCCAGGGCCGCGACCACGGTCGACGAGCTGTTCCAGGCGGCCGACTACACCAGCTTCCACAACCACCTGGCCGAGGGCTGGAAGCGGCTGACCGCGTTCCTGGACGATGCCGGCCTGGCGAACGTCGCGCAGCCGGGCCGGTCGAGCGCGGCCTACGACGCCGAGCTCGCCGCGCTGGAGCCGGCGGCACCGGTCGCCACGCTCCGAGGATCGGGGCATGACGCCCTCCGGCGCATCGAGGACCGGATCCATGCCCTCAAGATCGCCTCCGAGCACACCGACACCGCCGCCAAGCGGCGTGAGCGTGAGCTCGAGAAGAAGCTCACCGCTTCGGTGAAGCGCCAGGCCGAGCGGATCGCAGCTCTCGAGTCGACCACGCGCAAGCAGCAGACCCGGATCGAACGACAGGCCCGCCGCCTGGGCCGCCAGCGCGCCAAGATCCACGAGCTCCGCGCGGACCTCGCCCGCCACCAGGAACGAGCGGGTCTGCGCGGCCTCGTCCGGCGGCTCCGCCGCCGGCTGGGTCGCTCCGCCGACTAGCGGGTTCCGCCGCGGATCAGGGCCATCGCCTCGGCCCGGGTCGTGGCGTTGGAGCGCATCGTGCCGCGTACGGCGCTGGTGATCGTGCGGGCGCCGGCCTTCTTGACGCCACGCATGGTCATGCAGAGGTGCTCGGCCTCGATCACCACGATGACGCCGCGCGCCTCGAGGATCTCGGTGAGGGCGTCGGCCACCTGGGTGGTGAGCCGCTCCTGGACCTGCGGTCGCTTGGCGTATACATCGACCAGTCGGGCCAGCTTGGACAGGCCGGTGATCTTGCCGGACTCGGCCGGGATGTAGCCGACATGGGCGACACCCGTGAACGGCACCAGGTGGTGCTCGCACATGGACCAGAGCTCGATGTCACGGACCAGGACCATCTCGTCGTGGCCGAGGTCGAAGGTCGTGGTGAGCACTTCCTCGGGCGTCTGGTGCAGCCCGCGGGTCACCTCCTGGTAGGCGCGGGCGACCCGCGCCGGAGTCTCGAGCAGCCCTTCACGGTCGGGGTCCTCCCCCATCGCGTAGAGCAGCTCGCGCACGGCCGCCTCGGCCCGCTTCTGGTCGAACACCGGCACCTCCGCCACGTCCCGCTCGGGGACGTGGACGGGCGCAACGTCATCGAAGTTGTCGGACATGTGTTCCGTCTCAGGCGGGCGGGGTGGCCTCGGGCGAGCCGGCCTCGGTCGGCTTGGCGAGGTCGACGCCGTTGGCGGACTGAGCACCGGACTGGGCGCCGGACTGCTTCCCGGCGGCACGGATCGCCTTGGCGAGGTTCTCCTTGTCGCGCTCGACGATCCACCGCGGGATCTCGACCGCAGGACGGTCGGAGGGGCGGCGGGTGTCGGAGCCGGTCCAGGCCGGACGCGGGTCGCGGCGACGCAGCGGCTCGAAGATCTCGGCCACCTCGTGCTTGGACAGCGTCTCCTTCTCGAGGAGCTGCAGCACCAGGTTGTCGAGGACGTCCCGGTTCTCCTCGAGGATGTCGAAGGCCTCCTGGTGCGCGGTGGCGAGGAGCTTCTTGGTCTCGTCGTCGACGACGGCCGCGACCTCTTCGGAGTAGTTGCGCTGGTGACCGATGTCGCGGCCCAGGAACGGCTCGCCGTTGGACTCACCGAGCTTGATCGCACCGAGGCGCTCGGTCATACCGAACTGGGTGACCATCGCGCGGGCGAGGTTGGTCGCCTTCTCGATGTCGTTGCCGGCGCCCGTGGTCGGGTCGTGGAAGATGAGCTCCTCCGCGGCACGGCCACCGAGCATGTAGGAGAGCTTGTTGAGCATCGAGGACCGGGTCTGGCTGTACTGGTCGTCGTCGGGCATGACCAGGTTGTATCCGAGCGCCTTGCCGCGCGGCAGGATCGTGATCTTCTGGACCACGTCCGGCCCCGGCAGCGCCGCGGCGACCAGCGCGTGGCCACCCTCGTGGTAGGCGGTGATGAGCTTCTCCTGCTCGCTCATCAGGCGCGTGCGCTTCTGCGGACCGGCGATGACGCGGTCGATGGCCTCGTCGAGCGCCTTGTTGGTGATCAGCTTCTGGTCGCTGCGAGCGGTCAGCAGCGCGGCCTCGTTGAGCACGTTGGCCAGGTCGGCACCGGAGAAGCCGGGGGTCCGGCGGGCGACCGAGTCGAGGTCGATGTCGCCGGCCAGCGGCTTGCCGCGGGCGTGGACCTGCAGGATCTTCTCGCGACCGGCGAGGTCGGGAGCGTCCACCTGGATCTGGCGGTCGAAGCGACCCGGGCGCAGCAGCGCCGGGTCGAGCACGTCGGGACGGTTGGTCGCCGCGATCAGGATGACCCCGCCGCGTACGTCGAAGCCGTCCATCTCCACGAGGAGCTGGTTGAGCGTCTGCTCGCGCTCGTCGTGGCCACCGCCCATGCCGGCACCGCGGTGACGGCCGACGGCGTCGATCTCGTCGATGAAGACGATGGCGGGAGCGTTCTCCTTGGCCTGCTCGAACAGGTCGCGGACACGGCTCGCACCGACACCGACGAACATCTCGACGAAGTCCGAGCCGGAGATCGAGTAGAACGGCACCCCGGCCTCGCCCGCGACGGCACGCGCGAGCAGGGTCTTACCGGTGCCCGGCTGGCCGTAGAGCAGCACGCCCTTGGGGATCTTGGCGCCGACCGCCTGGAACTTCGCGGGCTCCTGCAGGAACTCCTTGATCTCCTGGAGCTCCTCGACCGCCTCGTCAGCACCGGCGACGTCGGCGAACGTCGTCTTCGGCATGTCCTTGGTGATCAGCTTCGCCTTGGACTTGGCGAACTGCATGACCCCGCGACCGCCACCGCCCTGGACCGAGTTCATCAGGAACAGGAACAGCACGATGATCAGCACGAACGGAAGCAGGAAGCTCAGGATCGAGCCGAGCACGGAGGGCTTGGCGACCTCGGAGTTGAACTCCTTGAGGTTGTCACCCTCGGCCTCGGTCTTGCGCACCATCTCGATGAGCGCTTCCTGATCGCCGTCGACCCACGAGGTCGTGACCTCGGCGCCGCCGTCGCGGACACCCTTGACCAAGGTCGCCTTGATCTCCTGGTCGCCGTCGACGAACGTGATCTCCTTGACCTCGTCCTTCTGGATGTACTGGGTCAGCTCGCTGGTGGTGATCTCGTCACCGCCGTTGCGAGGGGCCAGATACTGCAGCGCCAGGATCACACCGAGCACTGCCAGGATGATCCAGAGCCAAGGACCTTTGAATATGCGCTTCACAGGCTTCTTTCAACCGTTACGGGGTCAGACACGCACGCAGGGCAGCGTGCTCGTCATTTAGAACGACGGTACACGCCAAATCGTGCCCGAACCCACCTGAGCGGTTCCGCCATCAGCGAAAGCGCGGCTCCGGCCGAGCGCTGACCTAGGGTGTGGCCATGACCCAGAACGGGGCGGGGACGCCTGCTGCCAGGAGCAGCTCCGACAGCCGTGTCGCCTGGTTGATCATCGGGGTGCTTGTCTTCCTCGCGATCGCCCTCGTCATCGCCGCCGGCGTGGTCGCCACGCGGCTGGTGGTGCAGGCCTCCGGTGACGAGCCGGCCCCGCCGGCCTCGCCGTCGGGGGCTGCGCCGACGAGCACGCCCCCACCCGCCTCGGTCCCGCCCGCGCCAGTCCCGGACGGCGCCTGGAAGCCGGTGACCTCGGCCAAGGACGGGATGAGCTATGACGTACCTCCGGACTGGGAGCCGGGACCGGACACGCTCGCCGGGTTCGAGTCACCCGCCGGCGAGGTCACGGCGCTCATGCACGGCATCGCGACCTACGGCGACGACTGGTGCGACGACAACTGGCACACCCTGGTCGGCTTCGTCACCCCGGGCTCGATCTCCGACAAGGGTTCGATCGAGGCCACCGCGATGCACTGGGCCAAGGCGGCCGCTCAGGACGACGGCGGCGGCAACCCGACCGGATCGCTCGGTGAGCCGCGGACGGTCGAGGTCGACGGTGGCCGGACCGCCGCCACCTCGGTCACGGCGACGGTCACGCCGCTCAGCCAGAAGTGTCCGGTGCCCACCATCGAGGTCACCGTGGTGTCGGTGCCCAAGCCGTCGGGCCAGGCGCTCTTCGTGGTCGTCGCCGACCGGGGCGCCGAGGGGTCGAACCCGGACGCAGCGCTCGCGAAGGTGATCGCCAGCGTGCGTCCGGCCGGCTGAGACCGGCTGGGGCTCAGCTGCGCCTATCGCTTCGGGCTCCGCTTCAGCTGTAGATGTGCGGCGCGAGGGTCGAGATGTCGCGCAGGTTGCGGTACTTCTCGTTGAAGTCGAGGCCGTAGCCGACCACGAACTCGTCGGGGATGTCCCAGCCGACGTACTTCACGTCGACCGGCATGCTGACCGCCTCGGGCTTGCGGAGCAGGGTGGCGATCTCGATGCTCGCCGGACCGCGGCTGGTGAGGTTGGAGGTCAGCCAGGTCAGGGTCAGGCCGGAGTCGATGATCTCGTCCACGACGAGCACGTGCTTGCCGGTGACGTCGGTGTCGAGGTCCTTCAGGATCCGCACCACACCGGACGACTTGGTGCCGGAGCCGTAGGAGGAGACGGCCATCCAGTCCATCTCGACGTGGCGGTTCAGGGCGCGGGCGAGGTCGGCCATGATCATCACGGCGCCGCGCAGGACGCCGACGATCAGCAGCTCCTGGCCCTCGTAGTCCTTCTCGATCCGGCGGGCCAGCTCTTCGACCTTCGCCTGGATCTCGTCGTGGGTGAACAGGGTCTTCACGAGGTCGTCGCCGACGTACTCGGTGTCCATGTCCGTCACTCTAAGCGCTCGGCGTGAACGGTCCCGATTCGAAGGCGATACCACCGTTCGTACGCTTCGCGCGGAGGTGTCCCGGGAGGTCGATCCAGCGCTGGCCGCGCCAGCCGGTGACCAGCTCGTCGACGGCCTTGACGTGCTCGCGGGTGAGCTCCGCGGGCGGGCTGCCGGCTTCGAGCGCGGCGATCCGGAGGACTCGGGTGCGGACGGCGGCTGGATACTGCGCGAGGGTCTCGACCGGAAGGGATCCGCCTAGGTCGCGGTGCATCGCCTCGGCGATGTCGTCGATGAAGTCGGCGTCCTCACGGAGCTGCTCCGCGGTGCGGGCCAGCGCGTCGGCGACCCCCGGGCCGAGATCCTCCTCGAGCGTGGGCAGGACGCGGTGGCGGATGCGCGCGCGGGTGTAGGCGAAGTCGCGGTTGTGCGGGTCCTGCCAGACCTCGAGCCCCTCGACCTGACAGGCGGTCTCGGTGTCGATCCTGGTGGTGCCGAGCAGGGGCCGTCGGTAGCGGTCGAACTGTGCGCGCATCCCGGAGAGACTGCGCGCACCCGAGCCCCGGGTGAGGCCCAGCAGCACGGTCTCGGCCTGGTCGTCACGGGTGTGGCCGAGCAGGATCACGCTCGCGCCGAGGCGCTCGGCGAGCTGGTCGAGGACGGCGTAACGGGCCTGTCGCGCCGCGGCCTCGGGCCCCTCGCCGTCGGCCTGGATCTCCACCGTCGCGGTCACGGTCTCGTCGACGCCCATCTCGGCGAGCTGTCCGACGACCTTCGCGGCCTGCACGTCGCTGCCGTCCTGCAGCCCGTGGTCGACGGTCGCGCCGATGATGTGCAGCCCGAGCTTGTGGCCCTCGAAGACCGCCGCGGAGGCCAGCGCCAGGGAGTCGGCTCCCCCGGAGCAGGCCACCATCACCTTCTCCCCCGGCTCGAGCCGCTCGAGCGTGGCGCGGACCGGGCGGCGTACGGCTGCGAGGGAGGGGTGCAGGCTCACTCCGGACTCACAGGACGCGGGTGACCCAGGCGTCCGGGTCGACGATCTCGGCCTTCGTGGGGAGGTTCTCGGGGCCGACGAAGACGGCGTTGAACTCCTCCATGCCGACCCGGTCGACCACGTGGCGTACGAACTTCGCGCCGTCGCGGTACTGCGCCATCTTGGCCTCCAGCCCGAGCAGGCGGCGCAGCAGGCGGTCGAGGACGCCGATGCCCTGGCGGCGCTTGTTGAAGGCCTTGCGGATCGTGGTGACGCTGGGGATCACGCCGGGGCCGACATCGTCCATGACCACGTCGGCGTGGCCCTCGAGCAGCGACATCATCCCGGTGACCCGGTCGATGATCTCCTTCTGCTCGGGCTTGGCGAACGCGTCCACGATGCTGCCGTTGCCCTTGAGCGCCTCGGCGACGCGCTGCAGCCCGCCGTCGAAGAGCGAGGCCGGGTCCATCGCGTCGGAGAGGCCCTCGATCTGGGCGAAGAGGTGGTCGCGCATCCACGGGCTGGCGGTGAACTGGACCCGGTGAGTCTCCTCGTGGAGGCAGACCCAGAGCCGGAAGTCGGTCGGGTCCAGGCCGAGCTCGCGCTCGACGTGGACGGCGTTGGGGGCGACCAGCAGCAGCCGTCCCGACGGGCCGTAGAACGGGTCGAACTGGCCGAGGATCTTCGAGGACATGAAGCCGAGCAGGCCGCCGACCTCGGCCGCGCTGATCTTGGAGCCGACCGCCTGGGTGAGCACTCCCGGGGCGCGCTTCGCCGTGATCCGGTCGACCACGGGCGAGATCACGTGGGCGAAGGTGTCGGCGTTGGCCTGGATCCAGCCCCTTCGGTCCACCACCAGGACCGGCGCGGTGTCGCGGGGCGCGTCCAGGCCGGTGAAGGCGCGGACGAACTCGGTCGCCTTGGCGGCGTCCGCACGCAGCTCCTCGACCGCGTGCTGGGCCTCGCTGCGCGAGACGATCGGGCCGTCTCCGGCGACCGTCGCACCGAGGCGTACGGCCAGGTCCCAGTCGACCATGGTCGCTCCGGACGGGGTCGGGTCCTCAGCACGATGGGTCATGCGTACGACCGTAGCCGACCGGACCTATGCCGAGCATCGACACGTCGCGACGGCCGTGATCGCGTCATCGAGGGCGTCGCGTACGTCCAGGGTCTGCTCGGGTTTGAACCCGTCGGCCATGAGTACGACGACGAACGGCGTGCCGCGGGCGTCGACCGCGATGCCGGAGAGCCCGGAGACGCCGGTGAGGGTGCCGGTCTTCGCCCGGACGCGGCCGCGACCCGGCTCGGCGTCGAAGTTGAACCGCCGCGAGAGCGAGCCGACCCAGCCGGCGACCGGGAGGCCCGTCAACGCCGGGGCGAGCTCGGGGCGGTTGGAGCTGGCGGCGGTCTGGAGCGTGCTCACCAGCAGCGTCGGCGGGATCCGGTTCTGCCGGGAGAGGCCGGAGCCGTCGACGAGGACCAGGCCGGTGGTGTCGATACCGAGCTCCTTCAGCGTCGCCGTGATCGCCGCGGTGGAGCCGTCGAACGTCGGTGCTCCTTCTGCGAGCCCGACGTGGCGAGCGAGGATCTCGGCGAGCTGGTTGTCGCTGTGCTGCAGCGTGTATTCGACGATCGCGCGCAGGGTGTCGCCCTGACGTACGGCGAGCTGGGTGCCTGCCTTCGCTCCTCTCGCGGGCTTCCCATGGACCTTGATCCCGTGCTTGGCCAGGGCCTTCTTGAACTGCTCGGCGGCCTGCGCGGACGGGTCCCGGCTGTAGCCCGACGACTGGGAACCGCCGTGGTCGACCGACAGCGCGGTGATCCCGCCGACCTCCTCGCCCAGGTAGGTGCGTCGCCACGTGGGACTCACCGTGGGACCACCGAAGAGACTGTCGTCGTAGGCCAGAGTGACCGACTTGGTGGTGCCGAGCTCTCGGGCCGTCTCGGCGGCGAGGGCGTCCAGGTCGCTGGTGCTGAGAGATGCGTCACCTCCGCCGACGAGGGTGACGGTGCTCCCCTGAAGGGTGGTGCTGGTCTCGAACCGGCGCTCGGGGCCGTACGCCTCGAGCACCGCGACGCTGGTCAGCAGCTTGGTGACGCTCGCCGGGGTCGCGGCCCCGGTGCCGTGGGTGACCAGCGGGTCGCCCGCGAGCGGCGCGATCGCCGCCTTGAGGTGCTTGCCGAGCCGCTTGTCGCGGACCATCTCCCGCATCACCTGTTCCAGCGCGGCCTGATCAGGCTTTCCCGGGGCCTTGGTCTGCTCGCCCGCGACCGCCGCGGGACTGACGGCGGCGATGCTCAACGGGGCCGGCGGAGGGGTCGGCGCGACGTTGCCGCGGGCGTAGCGGACCCACCCCAAGGCGTACGCCCCTGCCGCGGCGGCCACCAGGAGCGCCAGCACCAGCGGCACCACGATCGCCAGCTTCCCGCGGCTCTCGTCCGTCTCCTCTGACGGCCACTTGGGCGAGGTGTCAGGCTCCACGGATATCCTCCTCGATGCCGGGTCTGACGCCGATCGGTGTCAGACTGTCCGGCATTCCGTTTTTGGGTTTGTCTGGAGGCAGAGAAGTGACGCAGGAGTTCGACGTACTGATCGAGGTCCCCAAGGGATCCCGCAACAAGTACGAGGTGGACCACGAGTCGAACCGGCTTCGACTCGACCGCGTGCTGTTCACCTCCATGATGTACCCCGCAGACTACGGCTACATCGAAGACACCCTCGGTGGGGATGGTGACCCGCTCGACGCGCTCGTGCTCACCCCGTATCCCTTGTTCCCCGGTGTGCTGGTCCAGGCGCGCCCCGTCGCGATGTACGTCATGGAGGACGAGAAGGGCCAGGACGAGAAGGTCCTCTGCGTCCCCTGCGATCCCCGCTTCGACCACATCCAGGACCTCGCGGACGTCGACGAGTGGACGCTGAACGAGATCAAGCACTTCTTCGAGCACTACAAGGACCTCGAGCCCGGCAAGACCGTCAAGGGTTCCGACTGGGTCGGCAAGGCCGCCGCGGAGTCGGAGATCGCCGCCTCCATCGACCGGTTCAAGAACACCGCTCACTGAGGCCCGGCACCTCGACGTTGACCGAGGCGATGTCCTGAGCTTGTCGAAGGGTGGCTCGGTCGGGCGGCGGATGCTGACCGAGGTAACTCGGTCGGGCGGCGGATGCTCACCGAGGTAACTCGGTTGAGTCGCACTGCCTTCGTGGAGTTCCACGAAGGCAGTGTCTGTTCACCGAGGTAACTCGGTCAGCATTCACCCAGCGCGGCACGCAAGGAGTTGTACGCCGCGTCGACCTCGCCCGCGACGCTCTGGACGACCTTCGTCGCGGGGCGTTGTGCCACCAGTTCGGCGAGCCTGGAGGCGTATGCACGGAGGTGCTCGTCGCCGCCGGACTCCGCCACGATCTCTCTCACGATCGGGTGCCAGGGATCGCTGCCGTCATCGCGCGCATGGAAACGGCGTAGCGCGTCGTCCTCGACGGCCTCGAGCATGACCTCCACGAACTCGGCGCCGGCGTCGTGCGTCGCCCTCTCGAAACGTTCGAGCTCGCTGACCCTGGCGAACAGCTGTGGAAGCACCACGTCGCCGGACTCGCTGAGGTAGCCGTGGATCAGCCCTAACGCCGCTGGCCGGATCCGGGCTCCGGCGCCGAGGAAGTCGTCTCGCCATCCGCTGATGTAGGTGCGCAGCAGGTCGATGTCACACACCAGCGTGCCGGGGTGGTCGGTGGCGAAGCGCCTGGCGAGCGTCGACTTTCCTACGCCGGGCATTCCGTTGATGAGGATCAGCCTGGCCACCTGGTCAGTCAACCACCCTGGCAGGATCAGCCCGCGATCCGCATCCGGGACTCGAACCTCCCCAGCGTCCGGCGCGGGCTGTCCAGGTCGTCCCAGACGACGCGCACGAAACCGTAGTCCGTGATCTCCCGGATCTCGTCCTCACGCCGCTTCTCCTCGAACACCGCGTCGCTGGGTGACTGACCGGGCCTGAGCAGCTTTCCGTACTTCACCTTGCCGTCGAACTCACCGAACAACCTGAACTGCGGCCAGGCCCAGTCGACGATGCCGACGAGCGAACCGTCCGCACGGTAGATCGGCACCTGCAGCTCCGGGCGAGGCAGACCTCCGACGCGGAACAACCACAGACAGCGCGACTCCGCGATCGATCCCGACAGCGGATCAGCATGGGCGACAGCGGCTCCGAGCGGATGGCTGAAGGGCCACTGGTTCATCCGCTGGTATTCGGCGATCAGCTCTTCCTTCGTGAATGCCTTCGCTCGGAGGCCGGCATCAAGGAGGCACTGTGTGACCTCGTCGTTGGCCTGGAGGCTTGTCTCCAGCGCGCATCGAACCGCAGGCAACGTACGCAGCCCGTCCTGTGTCCCGACCTCGTCCTCGCCGACCACGCCCAGGTGGTGGACGACGTCTCCTTCGAGCGGCCTTCCGGCGCCATCGAGCCTGGTCACATGCACCTTGGTGAGGTCGACACCCCACAGGTCGATCCCATGAGCGACCATGCCGGACACGTGGCTCAGAGCGATCTTGCCGCCCAGGGACCGCTGCACCGCCCGGGCACGCACGCGGTGGCGCCCGACCGCGTCAAGCGCTGCCCACTCATCGGAGAACACATACGCACCGCGTCTGATCCGGTGCCACGCGCCCTGGCGGACGACCGCGGTGATCTCGCGGTCTGCGTAGCCGGCGTTCTTGGCTTCGCGGCGGGTGAAGAAGCCTTCGCCAGCGGTGATGATTCGTAGTGGGTCCATGCGTCCAGGCTTCGTCCCTGCACCGACATTTCCGACCGCAAATGGGCTCGCTGTGGATAACCCCGTCCCGAACGTCGCCTGTGGAGAGCCAGCGGCCCATGTCTTGCATCATGTGCGGGCGGATGCTCACCGAGGTAACTCGGCGAGCGACCACTGCCTTCGCGGAACTCCACGATGACAGTGACACCCGACCGAGTTACCTCGGTGAGCATCCACCCCCGCCGCCGCCCCGCCGCCGCCCCGCCGCCGGCCCGCCCCAAGCCTCAGCCGATCAGATCCTTCGCGCGCAACAGCTCCTCAGGCACACCGAAGCCGTCGACGAGCAGCCGCGCGTGCGGGCGGAGCTCGCGGCAGAGGCGGTTGACCTCGGCGGTGATGGCCTTGGAGCGCTCGGAGGAGAGGCGGCCGTGCTCCATGAACCAGGCGCGGTCGGCCTCGATGACCGAGAGAGCGCTGAGGTCGCAGACGAGGTCCATCAGGTCCCGCACAGGCCCCGAAGGCAGCCCGCGGACCTTCTCCCGGAACGCCTCGTGGATCAGCCGCTCCACGTGCGCGTGAGCGACGCCGATGACATGGTCCTGCACCCTGGAGAAGACGGCACCGGGCTCGTCCCCGGCCTTCACCCCGGACTGGAGTCGACGGGCGACGCCGGCGAGCATGTGCTCCTCGCGGAAGCGCAGCATCGCCAGGTGGTAGTCGGCGTCGAGGATGTCCGGCTCCCGCTCGCCCGCGACCGGAACGACGTCGCGGACGCGCTCGAGCAGCTTGTGCACGGCCGTCCGCTCCAGGACCGTCTCGACGGCGAGACCGGCGACGAAGCGTACGAGGTCCAGCTGGTCCATCTCCTCGAACTCGCTGGAGTAGCCGGTGAGCAGGCCCTTGGCGACCAGCTGCAACAGCACCGTGTTGTCGCCCTCGAAGGTCGTGAAGACGTCCGTGTCGGCCTTCAGAGCAGCGAACCGGTTGGCGGCCAGGTAGCCCGCCCCGCCGCACGCCTCCCGGCACTCCTGGATGGTCCGGGTCGCGTGCCAGGTCGCCAGGGCCTTGGTGCCGGCCGCTCGGGACTCGAGCTCACGCCGGGCGTGCTCCGAGGTCGAGACGCCGGAGAAGACGTCGTGCAGGTCGTCGCGTACGACCTCCTGCGCGAAGCGCAGCGCGTAGGTCCGCGCGACCAGCGGCAGCAGCCGCCGCTGGTGCTGGCCGTAGTCCAGGAGCAGCGACTCCTCGGCGTCCGACGACGTCTCGAACTGCCGGCGCCGCAGCGCGTAGCGGACCGCGATCGTCAGCGCGACCTCCGACGCCCGGATCCCGGCGCCGCCGACCGAGACCCGGCCCTGCACGAGGGTGCCGAGCATCGTGAAGAAGCGCCGCCCGGCCGACTCGATCTCGGAGACGTACTCGCCCGCTTCGGTGACGTCCGCGAAACGGTTCAACAAGGACGTACGCGGCACCCGCACGCCGGAGAACCACAGCCGCCCGTTGTCGACGCCGTTGAGCCCCATCTTGGGGCCGTCGTCCTCGATCCGTACGCCGGGAGCGGGTGCGCCGGCGACCCGGATCGGCACCACGAGAGCGTGGACCCCACGCTCCTCGCCCCCGACCACGAGCTGAGCGAAGACCACCGCGAGCTCACCGTGAGCCGCGGCGTTGCCGATGTAGTCCTTGTACGCATCCTCCCGGGTCGTCTCGATGACGAACTCCTGCGCAGCCGGATCGTAGGTGGCCACGGTCCCCACCGCGGCCACGTTGGACCCGTGGCCGTGCTCGGTCATCGCGAAGCAGCCGAGCACGCGCCCGGACACGATGTCGGCGAGATACCGATCGTGGTGGCGCGCCGTGCCGAGCTGCAGGATCGCACCACCGAAGAGCCCGAACTGCACGCCCGACTTCACCAGCAGCGACAGGTCGCCGCCGGCCATCTCCTCGAAGGCGGCGATGGAGGCGCCGACGTCACCGCCGCCGCCGTACTCCTTCGGGAACCCGAGCCCGGTCAGACCGGTCGCGGAGACGTCGAGGAGCACCTCCCGCACACGCTCGCGATACTCCGGCCGGGCCAGTTCCTCGACCTCGTCGAGGAAGTCGGCGCGCTCGATCAGGGACTTGCGTACGTCCTCCCGGACTCCCGCGTACCGCCCGTCGAGAAGTGAAGTCAGTGCTGTGGCATCGATGGCGTTCACGCCGCCACCCTATGCCGGGTCGGGCCAGGATCAGGTCAGCTCGTGGGCGACCTTCGCCTCACGCTCGGCGATCTCGTCGGACTCCGGGACGAGCCGCCGCACACCCTTGCGCTGGAACTTCTGGTTGGCCACCAGGCCGCCGACGTAGTAGGCGACGAGCGCGATCATGCAGCCCGCGATGTCGTCGGCGAGGTAGTGCCAGCCGAAGTAGACGGTCGCGACGACGGTGATCCCGAAGTTGATCCAGCCTGCCCAGCGGGCGATCTTGTTCTTGACCGTGGCCTGGATCATCAGCGCCACCAGCAGCGTGATGCCGCAGTGCAGCGAGGCGAAGCCGCCGACCGACTGCACCACGTTGGCGTCCACGTCGAACAGGACGTGTTGTCGGGTGAAGACCAGCGACTCCATCAGGCTGCTCGCGGGCGTGTCCGGCAGGTCGGCGTAGAGATAGGGGTACTGCAGGCCCGGGCCGACCGTCGGCAGACAGTAGTAGGAGACCGTGCCGAGGATCCAGGCGATGCACTGCGAGCTCACGAACCAGTAGCCGTAGGCGAGGTTGCGCGACCACACCAGCCAGCCGGCGACGGCGAACGGCACCAGCGGCAGGAACCACATGTAGATGTAGGAGAGGAACCAGGCCACCCAGCCGGTGCCGAGCAGGTCGTGGAGCAGGATCGCCGGGTCGGCGCCGAAGAGCACCGCCTTGTCGATCAGGTGCAGCTCGTGATCGAACTCATAGGTCTCCGGCACCACGAACGGCAGGAACGACTTGAGGTTCCGGTAGCAGACGTAGACCAGGTAGAAGCAGACGATGCCCATCGCCACGAGCGTCAGCCGCTCACGGGTCCAGTGGGTGCGGACCCGCTCCTTGAAGATCGGCCCCATGGCCTTCCACTTGAACTTCGCCAACCACAGCGTGCGTGGCACGAGGTCGACGAGGAGCGCAGCCCCGACGAGGAGGGGAAGGCGGAGCCAGGACGGTCCGAGGAAGCCCTCCGGGTCGAGCATGCGCTTGTCGACGATCTGCGCGGTCACGACTGCGATCAGGCCGAAGATCAGCGCGCTGCTGACGAGGAAGATCTGAGCGCGGCGATACATAGCCGCTGATTCTAAGTGGCGGATGGTTACGGTGCCGATTCCTGGGCGCATGATTTCCGGCCGCTCGATCCGGGGATGGCCAGCCGGTTCGGCTCGACCCTCAGCCTGACCGTCTCCCCCGGAGCCGACGCCGAGTCGGCGACGGCGTCGACCTCACCGACATCCTCGAGACGTACGACGATCCGGTGCTGCTCCGGCGTAGCCCTGGCCGAGATCACGGTGCCGGTGAGCGGGCCGGCCGGGTCGGCGACGAAGGCGGAGCGGCGCAGCGCGACCGAGGCGGCCGGTGCCATCCCGGCGGCCTTCAGGACGATGGCCGCCGCCGGCCCCTCGAGCACGCGGGCGTAGCCCAGGAACAGGGCGGCCCAGGTGTCCGTCGGCCGCGCCCACACCTCGCGGAGCGTGCCCTCCTGCACCAGGCGACCCTCGCGCAGCAGCGCGATCCGGTCGGCCACCGCGAAGGCCTCCTCCTGGTCGTGGGTGACCATCAGGGCGGTGGTGCCCGCCTCGTGGAGGATTCGTCGCAGGTCGCCCGCGAGCCGTTCCCGCAGCCCGGCGTCGAGCGCCGAGAGCGGCTCGTCGAGAAGCAGCAGCCGCGGCTCGACAGCGAGCGCTCGAGCGAGCGCGACCCGCTGCCGTTCGCCGCCGCTCAGTGTGCCCGGGAGGCGGTCCTGGTACCCGGCCAGCCCGACGAGCTCGAGCAGGTCGGCGACCCTCCGTGCCCGGTCGGTGGCCGAGATTCGTCGCAACCGCATCGAGTAGGCGACGTTGTTCGCGACGCTGAGATGCGAGAACAGCTGCCCGTCCTGGAACATCAGCGCGAAGCCTCGCTTGTGCGTCGGCACCCCGCGCATCGGCCGCCCGTCCCAGCTGATCTCCCCCGTCGCCGGCTCCAGCCCCGCCACGGCCCGCAACAGCGTCGACTTGCCCGATCCCGACGGCCCGAGCAGCGCCAGCACCTCCCCGTCCGCCAGCTCCAGGCTGACGTCCGAGACGGCCGCCTTCCCGTCGTACGCCACCGACACCTCACGCAGCGACAGCATCGCAACCTCGATCCCGCCGAAGCGTCAGCCCGGTCGCCCGAAGCGTCAGTCCGGTCGGCCGAAGCGTCAGCCCCGTCGGCCGAGTCGGCATAGCCGTGACGTCTCGACCGACGTACGTGACGTCTCGGCCGACGTACCTGACGTCTCGGCCGACGGGGCTGACGTCTCGACCGACCGGCGTGACGCTTCGGCCGACGTACGTGACGCCTCGGCCGACGGGGCTGACTTCTCGGCGTGGGATCACAGTGCTCCGATCGAAGGTACGCGGAGACGCTCGACGAGGAGCATCACGACGGCGGTGGCGGCGGCTAGGACACAGGCGGCGGCGAGGGCCATGCCGTAGTTGTCGGACCCCGGACGCGACAGGAGCCGGAGGATAACGACAGGGAGCGTTGGCCGCTCCTCGCGGACGAGGAAGGACGTCGCGCCGAACTCCCCGAGCGATGCCGCGAAGGCGAAGCCGGAGGACGCGAGGAGGGGCTTCCAGATGGCAGGTACGTCGACCGTCATGACCGCGCGCAACGGCCCGGCACCGAGCCCGGCGGCGGCCTGGCGGAGGCGGTCGTCGACCGACGCCAGGACCGGCACCAACGTCCTCACCACCAGAGGCAGCGCGACCAGCGCCTGCGCCAGCGGCACCAACCACGGCTCGTCGCGGAAGTCGAGCGGGGCCGACCCGAGTGTCAGGTAGAGCCCGAGTCCCAGCGTGACGGCGCTGACCCCGAGCGGCACCATGAACAGCCCGTCCAGGAGGGAGCGCACCCGGCGCTCGGCCACCGAACGGGACCGGCGGGTCACCGCGAACGCCACCAGCAGCCCGAGCGCCAGCGCGACCAGCGCGGCCTGCACGGCGACCGCCAGCGAGGTCAGCAGCGCGGTCGTGACCGGCACCGGCAGCGGTGGGTCGAACCCCGGGGTCTGCAGGGCCGTGTAGTTCCGCAGGCTCCACCGGTCATCGGCTCGCAGCGACCCGAGCAGCAGGGCGAGCAGCGGCCCGGCGACCAGCAGGACCAGCACCGACGTGGCCGCCAGGGCCGGGATGTCCCGCAGTGTGACCCGACGGCGGCGTACGACGACCCGGGACTGCGTGGGGTCCGGCACCGAGCGCAGCCGGCCGGCGACGACGAGCAACCCGATGACGACCAACAGCTGGAGCACCGAGAGGACAGCGGCGCCGGGAAGGTCGAACAGCGTGAAGGTCAGCTTGTAGATCTCGGTCTCGATGCTGTTGTAGCGCACCCCGCCGAGGGTGAGCACGATCCCGAACGCGGTGGCGCAGAAGAGGAAGACCACCGACGCCGCCGAGACGATCGCGGGACGCAGCGCGGGCAAGGTGATCGTCAACAGCACCCGGGAAGGCGACGCCCCGAGCGCGGCAGCAGCCTCGCCGGGACGCGGGTCGAGCGACTCCCAGGCCGCCCCGACCGCACGGATCACGACCGAGGCGTTGAAGAAGACCAGCCCGAGGATGATCGCGGTCGGCGTCCCGTCGAGCCCCAGCCCGGACAAGACGCCGGCTTCGCCGATGAGCTCGCGGAAGGCGACCCCGACGACGACGGTGGGGAGTACGAACGGCACCAGCAGCCCCGCCCGGATGACCCGCTGCAGCGGAAAGCTCAGCCGATGAAGTGCGAACGCAGCAGGCAACCCCAGAGCGACGCTCAGCACCGTCGCCAGCCCCGAGGACCACAGCGTGAACCAGAGCGCCCGCTGGATCTCCGGGCGCCCCACGACCCTGGAGACGACCGACGGATCGAAGGATCCGTCGAAGAACAGGCCGCGCTGCACCATCCCCACGACCGGCAGGACGAAGAAGACCGCCAGCACGGCCACCGGGAGGGCGGCGAGCGCGACCAGGGTCGCGATTCGCCGGGTCACAGCGCGACGGGTGGAGCTCACTGCGCGATCGTGTCGCTCCAGGTCGCCAGCCACGCTTCCCGGTTCTCGTCGATCTTCTCGGGCTCGACGGAGAGCGGTGAGGTCGGCTGCTGGGCGAACTTCGCCCAGTCGACGGGCAGCTCGACGCCGGAGGAGACGGGGAACACGTACATGCTCTCGGGCAACGCCCTCTGCACGCTGTCGGAGAGCAAGAAGTCGATCAGCGCCTGGGCGCCCTCGGGGTGGTCGGCCCCCTTGAGCACGCCGGCGTACTCGACCTGTCGGAAGCAGGTGTCGAGCAGCGCGGAGGTCGTCGTCTTGCCGTCCTTGACGGTGAAGGCCGGCGAGGAGTCGTAGGAGACGACGATCGGACGCGTCCCCTTGCCGCCGCCCTGGGTGAAGTCGGAGTAGTAGGCCTGGTCCCAGCCGTCGACGACCTTGGTGCCGTTGTCCATCAGCTTGCCCCAGTAGTCGGCCCAGCCGTCCTCGCCGTACTCGGCGACGGTCGCAAGCAGGAAAGCCATCCCCGGCGTGGACGTCGCGGCGCCCGGCGTCACGAAGAGATCCTTGTACGCCGGTTCGGCCAGGTCGTCGAGCGACTCCGGCGGCGTCAGCTTCTTCGCCGCGAACCACTCGGTGTCGATGTTGACGCACACGCTGCCGTTGTCGACCGGGGTGAGGAAGTGCTCCTCGTCCCCCGGGAGGTTGAAGTCGGAGACGCCCTCGGGGACCTCGGAGGGCGTGTACGCCTCCAGCGCGCCCTGGTCGATCGCCCGGCTGGCGAAGGTGTTGTCGACGCCGAAGACCGCGTCGCCGTCGGGGTTGCCGGTGTCCATGGCGATCTTGGTGGTCAGCTCGCCGCCGTCGCCCGCGTGCCGGATCTCGGCGGTATAGCCCGTCTTCTCTGTGAACTCGGCCAGCACCTCCTTCGGCAGCGTGAAGCTGTCGTGAGTCAGCAGCACGACCGACTTGTCGTCGGCGCCGCTCGACTTCTCCGCGTCCGGCTCGGCGGGGGTGCCCCCGCAGGCGGACAGCAGCAGCGCCGAGACCGAGGCGATCGCAGTGGCAGTGATGGCAGGCGTACGCTTGCGCACTCTGACTCCCTTCGCCGGTGTCAACCGGAGCAGGTTCGGAGGGTCTGCGGCGCTGTTCGCCGCACTCTCAGGCCTCCCGGCCTCCCCTGTCTGTTCCCGCAAACCCTACTGCTTGCGAGAATCCACCCATGACCGACGTCGCCATCTCGTCCTTCGACGACCTCCCCCCGAAGACCGCGTACGCCCTGTGGCAGCTGCGTCAGGAGGTCTTCGTCGTCGAGCAGGACTGCCCCTACCTCGACCTGGACGGCCGTGACCTCGAGCCGGGGACGCGTCACGTGGTGCTGACCGACGGCGACCAGCTCGCCGGCACCGCCCGGATCCTCGACGACGGCGACGTGTGGCGGATCGGCCGCGTCGTCCTCGCTCCCTCCCACCGCGGCCAGGGCCTGGCCGACGTGATCATGAGGGCCGCCGTCGAGGCCGGCACCGACCGCGACATCGTGCTCGACGCCCAGACGCCACTCGCCGGCTGGTACGCCAAGTTCGGGTTCGTGAAGGACGGCGAGGAGTTCCTCGAGGACGACATCCCGCACACCCCGATGCGGCTCACTCGCTGACGGGGACGAACAGGACGCTCGCCTCGGTCTCCTCGCGCGTCGCGAGCCCTCGAGCCGCCAGCAGCTCGAGATGGGCCTTGGTCTCCATGACCGCGAGGCCGGCGTTGAAGTAGTCGAGCTCGGCGAAGGCACGCTCGTGACGGGTCCAGCCGAGGTCGTTCGCGACCTCGAGCGCCGAACGCCGCCCGGCCTGCAAGGACGCGAGCGACTGGGCCAGCCGCGACTCGTGATGGGCCAGGAGCTCGTCGACGCGGGCGTGCGACGACGAGCCGACCGGGCCGTGGGCGGGCAGCAGCCGCAGGTCGGGCAGGGTCCTGACCTTGGTCAGCGACGCCATGAAGTCGCCCAGCGGGTCGATGACCGGAACCGGCTCGAAGCCGATCGAGGGTGTGATCGTGGGCAACACGTGGTCGCCGGCGAACAGGACCGAGCCGGCCAGGTCCGCATAGACGTAGTGACCCTGGGTGTGGCCGGGGGTGTGCACGGCATCGAGGTCGCGCCCGGCCACATCGAGGCGTACATCCCCTTCCAGCCACTGCGAGGGCATCCGCCAGTGGGACAGGTCGGGCGCGGGCGGCGGGTTGGCGGCCCACTCGGCGGCCAGCTCGTGCGCACCGGCGTACGCGAGCAGCCGGTCCGTCGAGACCCAGCCGTCGAGATCGCCGTTGGTGAGCTCGAGCGTGGCCCGGTCGCCGGCGCCGAGCAGCACGTCGGCACCGAATTCCTCACCCAGGACCGAGGCGAGCGTGTAGTGGTCGCGATGCACGTGGGTGACCAGGAACCGCCGGATGTCGCCGAACTCGAAGCCGAGCTTCTTCAGCCCGGCCTCCAGGGCGGAGCGCCCTTCGGTGATCGCCCAGCCGCCGTCGACCAGCGAGAGCCCGTCGTCGCCCTCGAGGACGTAGATGTTGACCGCCTTGAGCCCGTCCATCGGCAGCGGCAGCGGGATCCGGTGCACGCCGTCGGAGACCGTCCAGGCCCCCGGAGCGGACCAGTGCTCTCCCGAGTCAGGCGAGATGGCGGTCGCTGTCGACTGACTGATCGGCTGGCTCATCGGTCTCCTTCGGGTCGACCTCTCCAGAGCCAGAGCAGACCCAGGATCGGCAGCAGAGCAGGAACGAAACCGTATCCGCTCCCGAACTTCGACCATACCGATGCATCCGGGAACCAGGACGGCACGACCAGGGACAGGACACCGACGACGATCACGCCGGCCAGCTCGATCCACAGCATGATCTTCGCGAAACCCGCAGACCCGGCGGCCGCCCGGCGGATCGCGAACCAGCCGGCGACGTAGGTCGCGGCCGCGACCACCGAGAGCGAGTAGGCGATCGGCGCCTCGTCGAACCGGGTGAAGACCTGCACCAGCGACCGGGCACCCGCGGCGAGCACGAAGATCGCGTAGACGGTCAGCAGCACCAAGTGCGGACCGGAACCGGTCTTGGCGGGCGAGGTCTCGGTCACCTGACCATCATGACGCGTACGGCCACGACCCCTGTCGCCAGGGCTGCCGCCGCGATCACGCCCGAGGACCAGGTCGAGCGATCACCGCGCATCGTCTGCAGCGCCAGCGGCATCAGGCACACCAACGCCCCCACGTAGCCCAGGAAGGTCGACAGCGACTCCGGCCTGCGCCCGGCCGACCAGGCCGCCAGCGCACCGATAGCGAGCACGACCGCCAGGATCTCCAGCATCCATGCCACCTGGTCCAGCCACGTCGGCCGCGGCGCCTTCAGCACCACGCCGAGCACGGCCGCGATCGTCACGAACGCGGCATATCCGGCCACGATAAATCCGATCAGGGTCACGGCGTCCACGTGCCAATCTTCTCCAATGACCTCCGATACGCCCGATCCGGGGCTCGTCGCCCGCCTCCGCGCCGCCGGCTGCGTCTTCGCCGAGGACGAGGCGGCCCTGCTCGAGGCCGCGCCGGTCTCCACACACGAGCGGGAGGAGATGGTCGTACGCCGCCTGGCCGGCGAGCCGCTGGAGCTCATCCTGGGCTGGGCCGAGTTCTGCGGGCTCCGGATCCGGGTCGCGCCGGGGGTGTTCGTGCCCCGGCAGCGATCGGCACTGATGGTCGACCTCGCCTGCCGGAGGGCCGGGCACGGCACGGCCCCGAAGGTGCTCGACCTCGGCTGCGGGACCGGAGCACTGGGTGCGGCCGTCGCGGCCCGCGTCCCGGACGCGGAGGTCTGGGCCACCGACATCGACCCGGCGGCGGTCGCGTGCGCCCGGCTGAACCTTCCCCCTGACCGAGTGCTCCTCGGCGACCTCTACGACCCGCTCCCCCACGACCTCGAGCTCGACGTGATCGTGGCCAACGCTCCTTATGTGCCGAGCGACCAGATCCGGAACATGCCGCCCGAGGCGCGCGACCACGAGCACCACGTGGCCCTCGACGGCGGCACGGACGGGCTCGAGGTGCAGCGTCGCGTGATCGAGCAGGCGCCGAAGCATCTCGCCCCTGGCGGCGTACTCGTGATCGAGGCCGGCCAGGAGCAGGCGCCCGTCACCGCGAGCCTGATGCGGGAGCAGGGGCTCGTCGCGGAGGTCCATCACGATGAGGACCTCTACGCGACCGCGGTGACCGGAACGGCTCGCTGACGAACTGCTCCGAAAAGCAAGGCGTCCCTCTGATTGCACACCACCCCCGCGGTGTGCATTCAGAGGGACCGCCACCTTGAAGGTCGTCCACCCCCCACCGGCGGACGACCTTCTCGCCGATGAAACGGGCCACCCGCCGACCCATGACGCGGGTTGGGAAGAATTATTTCGAGAATCCCGTCAGACTTCCGATATGCAGGCTTACGGTCTGACCCACCTGGTGCCGTTGTCCCTGCTCACAGCAGGGATCGTGGCTGTCGTCTGGCTGGGCAGGCAGCAGCGTTCCGACGCGAAGCCGTCGAGATTCTCCCGAGGATTCGCGCTCGCGCTTCCGCTCACGGTGATCCCGCTGCTGGCCCACGAGTGGGTCACCGACTTCGACCTCTTCATCGACCTGCCGGTCCAGCTGTGTGATCTGGCGTGGATCGCGGCGGCGATCGCGCTGTGGACCCACCATCCCTACCCGACCGCGCTGACCTGCTTCTGGGGCCTCACCCTGACCACGCAGGGTGTGTTCACCCCGGACGTGATGGACTTCCCCGACGTCAGCTACATCACCTTCTGGGTGATGCACCTGATGGTCGTGCTGGCCGCCGTCTACCTGGTCTTCGGGCTCAAGCTGCTACCCCGCTGGCATGACTACGGCTGGACGGTCGCGACCACCGCGGCGTGGGCCGCGGCGGCGTACGTCCTCAATCTGATCCTCGACGCCAACTACGGCTACCTGCGGCGCAAGCCGGAGTTCGCCTCGATGCTCGACCTGCTCGGTCCGTGGCCGCTCTACATCCTCAGCGAGATCGCGCTGGTCGCCGCTGTCTGGGCGCTGATCACGCTCGGGCTGCGGGTCTGGGCGCGTCAGGACGGGTCGACGAGGACGCCGGTGCGCTCGTAGTCGGCGAGAGCCGAGGCGTACGGGGCCAGGTCGATGCCCTTCTCGCTCACCCAGCCGTCGTCGTAGTAGGACGAGCGGTAACGCTCACCGGAGTCGCACAGCAGCGAGACGACGCTGCCCTCGGTGCCACCCTCCCCCATCTCGCGTACGACGCCCAGCGACGCCCACACGTTGGTGCCCGTCGAGGGGCCGACCGAGCGGCCCATCCGAGCCGAGAGCCAGCGCATCGTCGCGATCGAGGCCGCATCGGGGACCTGGACCATGTCGTCGACGACCCCGCCGACGAAGGACGGCTCGACCCGCGGCCGGCCGATCCCCTCGATGCGCGACGGCATCCCGGTGGCGTAGTCGGAGGTGTCGGTCTCCCAGCCGCCGTAGAAGGCGGAGTTCTCCGGGTCGGCGACGAGAAGCCTGGTGGGATGCCGGCGGTAGTGGAGGTAGCGGCCGATGGTCGCCGAGGTGCCGCCGGTGCCGGCCGAGACGACGATCCAGGTCGGCACCGGGTGCCGCTCCTGCGACATCTGGTCGAAGATCGACTCGGCGATGTTGTTGTTGCCGCGCCAGTCGGTGGCGCGCTCGGCGTAGGTGAACTGGTCCATGTAGTGGCCGCCGCACTCGCGGGCGAGACGCTCGGCCTCGGCGTACATGTCCGGAGCGCGGTCGACGAAGTGGCAGCGGCCTCCGTGCCACTCGATCAGGCGCACCTTCTCCGCGGAGGTCGAGCGCGGCATCACCGCGACGAACGGCAGCCCGAGGAGGCCGGCGAAGTAGGCCTCCGAGACGGCGGTCGAACCGCTCGACGCCTCCACGACGGTCGAGCCCTCGTGGAGCCAGCCGTTGCAGACCGCGTAGAGGAACAGCGACCGCGCCAGGCGGTGCTTCAGCGAGCCGGTGGGGTGGACGGACTCGTCCTTCAGATAGAGGTCGACCGCGCCGCTCGCACCGTCGCGGACCGGGAGCGGAACTACGTGCAGATGGGTGTCGGCCGAGCGCTGTGCGTCGGCCTCGACGCGGCGTACGGCTTCGTCGATCCAGGCACGGTGGGAGTCAGAGAGGCGAGGCACCGGCCGAGCGTAACTCCACCCTGATATGTCCCCGGCATGTGCGGTGAGTCACAATGACGGAACCGAAACACGATCGGGTCCGCAGTGAAGTTGCCCACAAGTTAGACCGATCTAAGGACCCCGATTAACCATTGCGGCCTCAAAAGCGAGACAAAAGACCTGTGGACGAACCTCTTGACGTAGTGCTGATCGGCGGCGGCATCATGAGCGCCACCCTTGGCGTGCTCCTCCAGGAGCTGGAGCCCAGCTGGTCCATCAAGATGATCGAGCGGCTCGATTCGCTCGCCGTCGAGTCCTCCGGCCCGTGGAACAACGCCGGCACCGGCCACTCCGCGCTGTGCGAGCTCAACTACAGCCCGCAGAACGCCGACGGCTCGGTCGACATCTCCAAGGCCGTCAACGTCAACGAGCAGTTCCAGCTCTCCCGTCAGCTGTGGTCCTTCCTGGTCGAGAACGGCCGCATCCCGGACCCGGACAAGTTCATCCACACCGTCCCGCACATGTCCTTCGTGTGGGGCGCCGAGAACGTCGACTACCTGCGCAAGCGCTACGAGGCGCTCTCGGTCCACCCGCTCTTCCCGGGGATGGAGTTCTCCACCGACCCCGAGGTCATCAAGGGCTGGGCGCCGCTGCTGCTCGAGGGCCGCTCGGCCAAGGCGCTCGCCGACGAGCCGGTTGCGGCCACCTGGACCAACGCCGGCACCGACGTCGACTTCGGCTCGCTCACCTCGATCCTGACCCGCACCCTGGTCGACAAGGGCGCCGACCTCGAGACCGGTTCCGAGGTCACCGACCTGCACCAGACCATGGACGGCTTCTGGCACATCTACGGCCGCAACGAGTCCGGGAAGTACCACCTGCGCTCGCGGTTCGTCTTCGTCGGCGCCGGCGGCTACGCGCTGCCGCTGCTGCAGAAGGCCGCCATCCCGGAGATCCGCGGCTTCGGCGGCTTCCCCGTCTCCGGTGAGTTCCTGCGTACGTCCAAGCCCGAGCTCGTCGCCCAGCACCGCGCCAAGGCCTACGGCAAGGCGGCCGTGGGCGCTCCGCCGATGTCGGTGCCCCACCTCGACACCCGTTACGTCGAGGGCAAGACCCACCTGATGTTCGGTCCGTACGCCGGCTGGAGCCCGCGCTTCCTCAAGACCGGCTCGCTCACCGACCTGTTCCTCTCGGTGCGGCCCCACAACCTGGTGCCGATGCTGCGGGCCGGGCTGACCAACATGGATCTCACCGTCTACCTGGTCAAGGAGCTGCTGCGCTCGCCGCGCAAGAAGTTCGACGACCTCCTCGACTTCTTCCCCGCCGCGGACCGCAAGGACTGGGAGCGGATCATCGCCGGCCAGCGGGTGCAGGTCATCCGCCCCGACGGCGTGCTCCAGTTCGGCACCGAGGTCATCACCGCGGAGGACGGCTCCATCGCCGGTCTGCTGGGCGCCTCCCCCGGCGCCTCGACCGCCCCGGCGATCATGGTCAACGTCCTGCGCCGCTGCTTCCCCGACCGCTGGGACGCCTGGCAGCCGCAGCTCAAGACGATGATCCCGGCCACCGGTGCCGAGCTCAGCGCCGACCCCGAGCTCGCCGCCGAGACCTTCGCGCGCACCGACCGCCAGCTCCACCTCGGCTAGTAGCCAAGCCGACCGCCCACCGCAGCCCACCGCTGTCCACCCGCTGGTCGAGCCGCGAGGCCGCCCGCGGCCGAGCGTGTCGAGACCAACACGGTTCCTTCGGCGCTCGATAGGACCGTGTTGGTCTCGACACGCCTCCGCCTAGCGGCTCCGGCGGCTCGACCAGCGGTGCGAGCGGTGGGGGTCAGCTCGTGAGGTGGTCGGCTACCGCGGCGGCTTGGACCCGGATCTCGGGGATGGCGGTGGCCTCGTAGAGCGCGCCCTTGCAGGGCGGGCCGACGGTCAGAAGATTGGGTACGACGCTGCCGCCTGCTCCGATGACGTGGCCGCCCTCGGTGACGTCGATGCCGAGGCGGAGGGGGTCGGGGGCGATCAGGCCGCGCTTCTGGAGCGCGAGCAGGAGCGGGTTGTCGGTGCGGGTGATGTCGGGTGAGGGGCCGGTGCAGTTGATCACCGCGGTGACCTCACGGTCGCCGTCGGCCAGCGTGATGACCGGCTGGGCGGCCCCGTCGACCCGAGAGCCGAGGACCCCGCCGCCGAGGATCTCCAGGCGTCCCTCGGCCTGGTAGGTGTCGAGGAGGGCGGCGATGCGCGGGGCCATGCGGTGGCGGCGTACCTCCCACTTGCGGGCGTAGACCTCGCGGAAGCGGCGGCGCTCCGGCTCGGGCAGGCGGCGCCAGATCGACTGGGTCGGGCCGCGCAGGCCGTCGATGACGGCTCGCCAGTCGACGCCGAGGCTGGTGGCGTGCTCGATCTGGTCGCGGACGAGGGAGGCGATGCCGTCGGCGGTCAGCGGGCCGTCGGGGATCGGGGTCACCCAGGAGGTGAACTGGTCGTCGACATGGGGGTTGGGGACCAGGCCGTGGCGGCTCACCATGATCACCCGGCGGTCCGGGGCGTCGTCGAGGAGCGTGACGGTTGTGTCGACGGCGGTCAGGCCGGTGCCGACGACGAGCACGGTCGCATCCTCCGGCAGGGCGCTGATCCGGGCCACGTCCCAAGGGTCCGACAGGTTCCACTGCGCCTCGGTGAGTCCCGCCAGCGGCTGGGGCGGCGGGTTGCCGTAGGCGAGGACGACGGCGTCGGCGACGTGACCTTCATCGTCGCTGGTCAGAATCCGAAAACCGGCTCCGACCGGCTCGACGTCGATAACCGTCTCGCCCACCGTCTCCAGCGTCCCGGAACCGTTCTCGGCAGCACCGGCGAGCCGGTCGCGCAGGTAGCGCGCGTAGTCGCGCCGGGGCAGGAAGTCGATCGGGCCGAGCTCGATGCCGGCCTCGGCCGCCCAGTCGAGCAGGTCGTCGCGGTTGTCGGGGAAACCCGACATGTTGTTGGCCCGGACGTTGAGGAGATGGCGACCGTCGGTGGTCGAGTAGGCCACTCCGTAACCGGCCTCGCCGCGCGACTCGAACAACGTCACCGAAGCACCGCGGCGAAGCAGGTTGATCGCGGTCAGCGTGCCGCTGGCTCCTCCTCCGATGATCGCCACCGTCGGGGTGGAGGTCGGCGTGGGCGGCGCGGCGTGTGTCGTCACTCCGACAGGGTAACGGCGCTATCCACGCTTTGTTCACTTGGTTACTCGATTTTCATCGACGATCACACAAACCTGTTTGCAAAGATCTCTTTGCGGTCTATCGTGGAGCCATGGCAGCCCGCGAGATCGTCCCCGGAGTCGACCAGCTCAAGGCCCTCGCCCACCCCGTGCGCGTACGCATGCTCGGCATCCTCCGCGTCGACGGCCCGGCCACCGCGACCACACTGGCCGCCCGGCTCGGCATCAACTCCGGCGCGACCTCCTACCACCTGCGGCAGCTCGCGCAGCACGGGTTCATCGAGGACGACGAGAGCCGCGGCAACGCCCGGGAGCGCTGGTGGAAGGCGGCCCATCAGATGACCGTCACCGGCGACAGCGACGTCCCAGACACCGTCGAGGGTCGCGAGACCCTGGACGCGTACCTGCAGACGGTCGTCACCATCTACGCCCAGCGGCTCCAAGAGGCGATCGAGGAGCGGGCGATCCTCCCCCAGGAGTGGCGCGAGACCTTCGGCCTCAACGACCGCGTCGTCCGGCTGACCCCCGCTCAGACATCGCGCGTCGAGGCGCAGGTCAACAAGCTCGTCGACGACCTCGAGGAGGACCCCGACGGCGAGGCCGTGATGTTCCAGTTCCACGTCTTCCCGCTGCCGGGACACCTCGGCACCGACACCAGAGACGACTCGGAGAGATAGGCCATGAAGCTCCCCCTCTACGGCTGGCTCGCGGCCGAGACCATCTCCCTGGTCGGCACCCGGATCTCCATGCTCGCGCTGCCCTGGTTCGTGCTCGAGACGACCGGCAGTCCCACCAAGGCCGGTCTGATCGCGCTCTTCGAGATGACGCCGCTGGTGCTCAGCAAGATCTTCGGCGGCCCGGTCATCGACCGCATCGGCCCACGCCGCGTCGCGATCGCCTGCGACCTGGGCTCGGCCGTCGTGGTCGGCCTCATCCCCGTGCTGTACGCAGCCGGCCTGCTGCACTTCCCGACCCTGCTCGCCCTCGTCGCGCTCGCCGGTGCGCTGCGCGGTCCCGGTGACGCTGCGAAGTCCGCGATGATCCCGCAGCTGGTCGAGGCGGCCGGGGTGCCGACGGAGCGGGCCACCGGTCTCCACTCGTTCGTCGAGCGCACCGCCTCGATGCTCGGCGTCGCCGCGGCGGGCCTGCTGATCGGGCTCGTCGGCGCCACCGACGCGATCGTGATCGACGCCGCCTCGTTCGCGATCGGCGCGCTCGTTCTCGCCGCGACGACCGCCGGGCTCGGCCGGTCCCGGCAGCACGAACCCGAAGCTCCGTCCGAGAATCCGGTCCCCTACGGTGCCCAGCTCGCCGAGGGCTGGCAGTTCCTCCGCCGCGACCGGGTGCTCCTCGGGATCGCGTTCATGGTCGCGCTGACCAACCTGATCGACCTCGCCTGGAGCAGCGTGCTGATGTCGGTCTGGGGCCAGCAGCACGCCGGCCCCGAGACGATCGGCCTGTTGTTCGCCACCTTCTCCGGCTTCTCCGCGCTGGGATCGGCCGTGGCCGCGGCGCTCGGCGACCGGATGCGGCGCTACCCGACGTACCTGGTCTGCTTTCTCATCACCGGGATCCCGCGGTTCCTGGTGATCGCCTTCGGGGCGCCGCTGTGGGTCGTGTTCGTGGTGTTCGCGATCGGCGGGACCAGCAGCGGGTTCATCAACCCGATCCTCGGGGCGATCCAGTTCGAGCGGATCCCCGCTCACGTGCTCGGCCGGGTGATGTCGCTGATCTCGGCCTTCGCCTGGGGGCTGATGCCGCTTGGCGGGCTGCTCGGCGGCGGCCTGGTCTCGGCGTTCGGCCTCACCACGGCGTTGGTGGCCTGCGGGATCGCCTACTTCATGGTCACGATGTTCCCCGCGATCGACCCGACCTGGAAGCAGATCGAGCGGCGGCCGGATCCGGCGGCTAGCAGGCTTCCCGCAGTCGCGGAATCCTAGGGATGCCGCCGAGCCGCTTGTTGTAGCGAACGTTGTCGGAGTAGTCCTCCAGGAGCGTCCACAGCGCCTTGTGGGCCGGCCACGGGATGGCCTCGCCGGGGAAGGCCCAGGTGGAGCCGAAGCCGACCCAGACCGGGACCCAGTCCTTGGCGCAGTCCCACTCGCCCCGCTTGGACATCAGCAGCCGGTTGCGGACCTGGAACGCGAGCCGCTGCCCGTCCTTCACGATCGGCGCCGCGCACACCCGCCACAGCGGCATGTCGAGCGACATCAGCTCGATCTCGATGTCGCCCAGAACGCGCGGGTCCACCAGGACCGTAGCGACGTTCTCATGCGGGCGCCTCATGTACATCACGCTAGCGGCGAGCACCGACATCCGTGGCTGGATCCGCCAGAAGCGAACAGCGCGACCCGATTCGCCACCCCGCCGGACAGGACGTACGCCGCGGGCCTATCATCCTCCCCAATCTCGATCGGGCAGGGAGGCCCGAGTGGAGGATCGAGGAAGGACCCCTACGTTGGCACCCCCGAGGCAGCCCAGAACCGGCGAGGAAGCCGAGAAGTACGCCGCGGAGCATCTGCATTCCCTCGGCTGGCCCGACGCTGCCCCCTCGGGCAGCACCGCGGCCGCCGACATCGACATCATCGGCGGCCGGCCGGCCAACGTCGTCGTCGCACAGGTGGTGCTCACCCGATCCCCGACCGAGGCGCGCAGCGTCTGTGCCGTACGCGGCGCCGGCTACGCCTACGACGCCCGGACGGTCGCGCTGTTCAGCCGCGCCGGCTACACCGTGGACGCGGTCGAGTGGGCCGACCGGATCCGGGTCGCGCTGTTCGAGTTCGCCGCCGACGGCTCGATCCGGACGCACGGGAAGCACGCGGCCGAGCTGGTCACCACCGCCACGGCTCCGGCGCCGACTCTCGGCCGGGCACCCGAGCCGACCCCCGGCAAACACATCGACCCCACCCGCACGGGCAGCTTCACCTTCACCTCGAAGATCCCCGCGATCAAGCCGCGCCGGAGGGCAGCCGAGAAGGCAGCCGACGAGACCGCCCCGGCCGTGGCTCCGGGCGTCGCTCCGGAAGCGACCGCTCCGACCGTCGAGAAGATCGCCGGCCCGTTGACCGGCCAGTTCCCGGCGTACACGACCACGTACATCGTCCCGGGCTCCCCTTCGACGATGAGCATCCCCAAAGCGCCCACCCCGCCGCCGGGTGAGCGGTGGGTGCCGGACGGGCTCGGGCCGATCCTGAACGCGATCGCGCGGGCGTCGCAGCTGCCCGTGGTGCTCGTGCTGGGCTCGGACCAGCGGGCCGAATGGGTGCGGCAGACCTTCCAGGTCGCCACGATCACGGTCACCGACGAGAGCGTGCTGCCGATGCTGCTCTCGCTGGTGACGGGCCGGGAGTCGCAGTACACCAGCGGTGAGTCCTATCACAAGGTCGGCGGCCTCAAGCCGCAGGGCGAACGGGCCCTGGAGTCCTGGCGGGCGTGGGAGGCCTACGACCGGGCGATGGCCAACTACCGGCGCGCGGTCTGAGCCTCGGGTCGGCCGCTCAGCAGTAGCCGAGCATCTCCCCGAGCGCCCGCCGCTCGCTGTCATCGACGGCGAGCGACCAGCGCGTCTTGGTCTCGACCCAGCGGGCGGCGTACGCACACTGGAACCCCTTCCGCGGACGCCAGCCCGCCGGGTCGTCGTCGCTCTTGCTCATGTTGGTCGGGCCGTCGACGGCGAGCAGGTTGGCCAGGTCGTTGGCGAAGGCGCGGCGCCGGTCCGGTGACCAGCCGCTCGCACCGGAGCGCCAGGCCTCCGCGAGCGGCACGATGTGGTCGATCTGGATCGCCTGGGCCTGCCGGGGGTCCTTCAGGTCGGTGAAGACCAGGCGCCGGCCGGTGTAGGGATCGACCCAGGTCCCGGCGAGCACGTCGTGGTCGCACCTACCCTGCTGATCGGTCCGCACCTCGACGGCGTCGCGCCTCAGCACGTCGTCGCGCTGGTTGCACCCGTTGCCGTCGCTGTCGGCCCAACCGCCGCCGAACACCGAGCGTTCGTACGCCGCCAGCCCCTCCGGCCGCCTCGCGACCGTCGCCAGCGCGGCGAGCTCACCGCGCACCTTCGAGACGTCGACCGGCCCGGCCGAAGGATCCGCCGTCACGACCGGCGGCGGCGCGCTCCTGGTCGCCGGCGCCTCCTCCGGCAGCCACAGCGAGACCGCCCAGCCGGCGATCGCCAGCAGGACGACCAGGACCCCCAGCGACGTACGTCTCCCCACGGGATCGCATTGTGCCCGCGACCACCGACAACGCGGGTCAGTCGACCGGCGCGCCCTCCAGCTCGTCGACGAGCACGAGGCCACGCTCGGCCCAGGCGATCGCTACGCGCGCCTGGTCGATCAGGCCGTCATAGGCGAAGATCTTGTAGCGCACGATCCGGTCCCACTGGCTCGCGTCGTAGTGCTCGAGCCGCCGGGCCAGGGTGGGGTGGCTGCGGTCGACGAGCGTCGCGCGGGTGGCCTCGAGCATCGCCAGGTGCTCGGTCCAGTGGTCGCGGAACTGCTTCAGCTCGACGCGTGCGGCGCCGGGTTCGGCCCACTCCAGGTAGGCCGCCTTGAGATAGGCGGGCTCCCGCTGCCGGCGGATCTCGATCGGCGCGTCCATCCAGTCCCGGAAGGCCTTCACCCCGGCCTCGGTGACGGTGTACTCCTTCTTGGTGCCCTTCTTGCCCCACGGCACGACCGTGGACTCGAGCAGGCCGTCGCGCTCCATCCGGTTGAGCTCCGGATAGATCTGCGAGTCAGGCGCGTGCCAGACATGGGCCACCGACTGGCTGAACTGCTTGGAGACGTCGTAGCCGGTCATCGGGCGTGAGGTGAGCAGCGCGAGCAGCGCGTACCTCAGCGACATCGTGCCCCCCTCTTCACACAGTGATCGTGGCGCGAGCGTACCTGCCTCTTGCCACTAACTATAGAGATAGGTAGTTTGTGACGAGCACAACACCTATCCCCATAGGGAGTTTCCCCATGACCGTCCTGGATTCCCCGCCGATCACCGCGGCCAGCAAGATCTTCAACTTCCCCCGCAACGCCTGGTACGTCGCGGCCTGGGACCACGAGGTGACCGCGAAGCAGCCGCTCGCGCGCACCATCGCCGACCGCCCGCTGGCCCTGTGGCGCAACAGTGACGGTCGTGCCGTCGCCATGGCCGACGCGTGCTGGCACCGGCTGGCGCCGCTGTCGAAGGGCAAGGTGCTCGGCGACGAGATCCAGTGCCCCTACCACGGGCTGCGCTACAACTCGGCCGGCCGCTGCACGAGCATGCCCGCGCAGGAGACGATCAACCCGAGCGCGATCGTCCCGTCCTACCCGGTCGTCGAGCGCTACCGCTACGTGTGGGTCTGGGTGGGCGACCCCGACCTCGCCGACCCCTCCAGCGTTCCGGACATGCACCAGATGGATTCCCCGGAGTGGGCCGGCGACGGCGAGACGATCTACGCGCCCTGCAACTACCAGCTGGTGCTCGACAACCTGATGGACCTCACCCACGAGGAGTTCGTGCACAGCTCGAGCATCGGCCAGGACGAGCTCTCCGAGGCCGAGTTCGAGGTGAGCCACTCCGACCGCGAGGTCACGGTCACCCGCTGGATGCGCGACATCGACGCGCCCCCGTTCTGGCTGAAGAACATGCGCGACAAGTTCCCCGGCTTCTCCGGGAAGGTCGACCGCTGGCAGATCATCCACTTCGAGGCGCCCTCGACGATCCGCATCGACGTCGGCGTCGCCAAGGCCGGCACCGGCGCCCCCGAGGGCGACCGCAGCCAGGGCGTCAACGGCTTCGTGATGAACACGATCACTCCCGAGACCGCGCGCACGTCGCACTACTTCTGGGCCTTCATGCGCAACTACCGCCTGGAGAGCCAGACGATCACGACCCAGCTGCGCCAGGGTGTCCACGGCGTCTTCGGTGAGGACGAGGACATGCTGGCCGCCCAGCAGCGTGCGATCGACGCCAACCCGGAGCACGAGTTCTACAGCCTCAACATCGACGCCGGCGGGATGTGGGTGCGCCGGATCCTGGACCGCATGCTGCAGGCGGAGGGTCTCCCCGCCGCCGCAGCGGCGAAGTGAGGCCGCCGTCATGGCAGTGAACACCCAGACCTGGTGGCAGCAGGGCCGCGTGCTCGAGACCGATGACCCCGCCGAAGGCGTACGCCGCGTCGTGCTCGCTCCCGACCGCCCCGTCCACGCCGCGCCCGGCACCCACGTCGACCTCCGGCTCGACCTCTCCGGGCACGTCCGGAAGCGGTCCTACTCCATCGTCCGCTCCGAGGACGGCGGCCGCAGGCTCACCCTCGGCGTCCAGCTGGCACCCACCTCCCGTGGCGGGTCCCGCCACATGCACGGCCTCGAGGCCGGCGACGTGGTCGAGATGACCGGCCCGGTCCAGAGCTTCCCGCTCGGGGTCGGCGCCGACCGCTACGTCCTGGTCGCCGGCGGCATCGGCATCACCGCGCTGGTGGCGATGGCCGACACCCTGCGCCGCCGCGGCGCCGACTACACCCTCGTCCTGGCCGGCCGGCGGCGCGCGGTCATGGCCTACCTCGACGAGCTCGTCGACACCCACGGCGACCGGGTCCGGGTGTTCGTCGACGACGAGGACGTACGCCTCGACGTGGAGACGCTGGTCGGCGAGATCGCCGGCTCGTCGGCGGCGGCGCGGACCGAGATGTACATGTGCGGGCCGATCCGGCTGATGGACGCGATCCGCCGCGCCTGGGTGGCCCATGAGCTGCCCGAACCCAACCTGCGGTTCGAGACCTTCGGCAGCAGCGGCGGCTGGGCGGCGGAGGACTTCGTCGTGCACCTCCCCCAGCTCGACCGGTCGGTCCGCGTCGGCAAGGACAGCTCGATGCTGG
This sequence comes from Nocardioides sp. NPDC047086, assembly GCF_040643685.1. Taxonomy (NCBI): domain Bacteria; kingdom Bacillati; phylum Actinomycetota; class Actinomycetes; order Propionibacteriales; family Nocardioidaceae; genus Nocardioides; species Nocardioides sp. NPDC047086. The sequence continues at coordinate 66,701 of NZ_JBEYUV010000008.1, read as the reverse complement.
ACGCGCTCGAGGACGCCGGCGTCGACGTGATGTGGGACTGCCGCAAGGGCGAGTGCGGGATCTGCCAGGTCAAGGTCCTCGACGTCAGCGGCCGGATCGACCATCGCGACGTCTTCCTGAGCCAGCAGCAGAAGGAGACGTACGCGTCCTTGTGCCTCTGCGTCGCCCGTGCCGCCCGCGGCGAACCCGGCCCATCGTCCGCCGAGCCGGCGGCCGTGACCCTGCACCTCCCGTGAACCCCCACCCCGAAAGAGACCCGAGATGAACCTTCGTGCGCGCATCGACGCCGCCGCGATGACCCCGTATCAGTGGATGGTCGTCGCCCTCTGCGTCCTGCTGAACTGCCTGGACGGATTCGACGTGATGGCGATGGCCTTCACCGCCTCCTCGCTGAGCGAGGAGTTCGCGCTGAGCGGCTCGGAGCTCGGCCTCCTGCTGAGCGCCGGGCTCGTCGGGATGGCGGTCGGCTCACTGGCCCTGGCCCCGGTCGCCGACATCATCGGACGCCGCCCGCTGATCCTGATCAGCGTCGGCCTGGCGACCCTCGGCATGCTGCTCTCCGCGGTCGCCCCGTCCGCCGTCCTGCTGGGCCTGGCCCGCGTCGTCACCGGGCTCGGCGTCGGCGGCATCCTGGCGAGCACCAACGTGATCGCGAGCGAGTACGCCTCGGCGCGCTGGCGCGGTCTGGCGATCGGCCTCTACACGGCCGGCTACGGTATCGGCGCCACCCTGGGCGGCGTGGCCGCGCGCGGCATGCTGGCCGACCTCGGCTGGCGCAGCGTCTTCGTCGCCGGTGGTGTCGCGACCGGGATCGCGCTGGTTCTCCTCGTGGTGCTGCTGCCCGAGTCGGTCGACTTCCTGGTCCAGCGCCGGCCGCGCCAGGCCGTGGAGCGGATCAACCGGATCCTCGGGCGGCTCGGACAGCCCGCGATCACCTCGGACACGCTCGAGGCCGCGCCGCGGGCGTCGACCAGGCACCGCAACGGCAACCCCGGCGTCCTGCTGGGTGCTGACCTGCGTCGCTCGACCCTGCTCATCTGGGTGGCGTTCCTGGCCACGATGTTCGGCTTCTACTTCGTCAACAGCTGGACCCCGCAGCTGCTCGTGACCTCGGGGATGTCCGAGGCGGACGCGGTCACCGCCGGCATGATGCTGGCGCTGGGCGGCACCGCCGGCTCGGTCCTCTACGGCCTCGTCGCCTCCCGGCTGGACAGCCGCCTGGTCCTGATCGGCTTCACCGTGCTGTCGGCACTGACGATGGTCGTCTTCATCACCAGCACGGCGCTGCTCAGCGTCGCGCTGATCATCGGCGTCGGGGTCGGAGCCCTCATCAACGGCTGCATCGCGGGCCTCTACACGATCACCCCGGCCGTCTACGGCACCGAGATCCGCAGCACCGGCATGGGCTGGGCGATCGGCATCGGCCGCATCGGAGCCATCCTGTCGCCGATGCTCGCCGGGCGCCTGCTCGACGCCTCGTGGACCCCGGTCAACCTGTACGTCGGCGCTGCCGTCGTCGTCGCGATCTCCGCCGTCGCGCTGCTCTTCCTGCGGACCGGGCGGACTGCTCGGACCGTGCCCGACATGGCCTCGGCCTAGGCGTTTCGATCGGCCCGCCGCGGATGCAACCGCGGCGGGCCGTGAACCGTCTGGATCGGCAGGACGCCCGCTCGGGGCGTACGACCGACGAGGAGTCACCATGTCCACACCCCGCATCCAGCTCCGTGCCGCGCTCGCGGCGACCGCCGTGGTCGGCCTGCTCGGCCTGGCCGGGTGCGGGACCGACCCGGCCCCGTCGGCCGGGTCCTCCTCAGCCTCTCCCTCAGCCTCTCCATCAGAGTCGGCGCCGTCCTCGGAACCGTCGATGACGCCCACGCCGGCCCCGTCGGAGGTCCCGGTCTCGGCCGCTCCCTCGCCCGCCGAGCCGACGCCGAAGCTCGACTGGAGCGGCCCGCTGGCGCCCGGGGCGTTCGGGAGGATCAAGGCCGAGGGCAACGTACGCTCTCTCGTGCAGCAGGGCTGGATGACCCGCGACACCGGGCGCGAGGAGGCCTGCGAGGGCAAGCACTGGAAGTGGGCCGAGCAGCTCGGCGACGGCGTCGACGTCACCTATGACCAGCAGGGCAACATCGGCTCGTTCGGGATGAGCAAGCCCGTTCTCGAGACCGCCCGCGGCGTCACGATCGGCGACTCCCTGATGGTCCTCAAGGACGTCTACGGGATGGGCGCCCAGCAGACCAACGACTACGGCCAGACGACCTGGGTCGTCCAGGACGGCGACCGCTGGATCGGCTTCCTGCTCTCCGGCAGCTCCCGCGACGCGAAGATCGAGTTCATCGAGGTCTCCGTCGGCCACCGGCCCGGCCTGCTCCGCGACGGTTGCTGATCCCCTCACGATCCGGTCACCTCCGCTGCCGCGTACGGTGGGGGTGACCGGATCCCGTTCTCGTGGAGGTATCCCATGTCTCGTCGTGCCACGGCTGCCGCACTCGCTGCTGCCGGTTGCCTGCTGACTCTCGCCGCCTGCGGGGAGGGGACAGACCCTGACCCGGACGACCGCAACGAGGTGAACGCGAAGTTCGCCGATCCGGACGGGAAGAAGGTCGGGACCGTCGAGATCGAGGAGGACGACGGGGCCACCCAGATCAGCGTCCGGGTGAGCGGGCTCGATGCCGGCTACCACGGCTTCCACGTGCACACGACCGGCAGGTGCGAGGCCGACAGCGCGGCTCCTGACGACCCGGCCAAGACCGGCGACTTCCTCTCCGCGGGCGGCCACCTCAACCCCGACGACAGCGCCCACGGCGAGCACCTCGGCGACCTGCCCGCGCTCCTCGTGAACGAGGACGGCACCGCCAGCCTGGAGCTCACCGCCCCCTTCACCCTCGACGAGCTCCGCGACGCGGACGGCAGCGCGGTCATGATCCACGCCGGCCGGGACAACTACGCCAACGTCCCGGACCGCTACGCCCCCGAGGGCCCGGACGAGGACACCACCAAGACCGGCGACGCCGGCGACCGCATCGCCTGCGCGGTGATCGAGGCCGGCTGACGATTTCACCGCTTCGTGCCAGGCTCCACCCTCAGAATCGGACGGGCGCTCCTACAGAAGGCGTCCGATGATGAGGGAAGGACGGATGCCCGAGGCCTTCTCCATCAGGTCGATGTCGGCCTGACGTAGTGAGCGCCTCGGCGTTCACCGACGAGCAGAAGTGCCCCGGCATCTGTAAGGCGTTTGAGCGCAACACGTGCCTGGTTGGGCGTCAGGTGACACAGTTCAGCAGTCTTGCTTCGGGTGATGCTGCCGAACTGGTCGACGTACGCCAAGATCATGTGGTCCTGCTGAATCGGATCGGTGTCCTGGAGTCGCACATACGCGCTGGCTTGAGCGAGTCGGAAGAACGAGGCCGTCAGGTGATGTCGACGGCTACGACCATTCCCGCGGGATTCGACCAGGCCCATCTCGGACAACCTCGCAACGTTCGCTCGGACGACTGATTCAGACTCGTGCGTGGCCTGCACAAGTTCATTGGTGGTCTCGGGTCCCATCGCCTTGATCTCGTGCAGTATTTGCAGCTGGGTGAGTTGGAGTGTCCGTCCGTTGGCGTCCTCATGCTCGACCACGAAGCGGACCATCTCGAGGTCTGCGTCGCTGGTGGGGATCTGGACGATGACGGCGCTGTTGTTGGTCGCCGAATAGTCGGGTACGCCGCGACCGGCTCGCAGCAGCTGGCCGTACATCTCTCGGATGCCTCGTCCGGCGCGGTCCACGATGCCTGCACGTTTGAAGGCCTCGGCCAGGATCGCGCTGCGTGGCTTGGAATCGTCGAGAAAATTCTTCAGCGTGATGCCAGCAGGAAAGCCGCCCGGACTCTTGACGCGGAACTGGTCGTCGGTGAGTTGCACCGTGATCGGGCCGACTTCTGAGTAGTCGCGGTGCACAAGAGCGTTGGCAATCGACTCACGAACGGCGCCACTCGGTACTCGGGCAATGCCGACCCGGTGTAGCCCGACCATGAGCTCTTGCTCGGAATTTCGCACGTCAACCAGATCGAAGAGGCGGTCACAACGACCATAGTTATGCATAGTTATGGCAGTCACGAGCAGACGCGGACCGACACGCCATAAGTATGCAAATCCCCATCCATCCGAATGAAGCCTTGCCAGGAAATAGAACGACATCAACCGTGGCTCGCCGCAGACTGGAACGGTGACCACCGATCTCACCCCGACTGACATGGCCCACCTGCGACGCTGCCTGGAGCTTGCGGCCGAGGCGCTGGCGGACGGCGACGGGCCGTTCGGGTCCGTCCTGGCCGACGGCGACGGCAACGCGCTCCAGGAGGACCGCAACCGAGAGACGTCGACGGGCGACCCGACGGCACATCCTGAGTTCGCGCTCGCCCGCTGGGCAGCGATGAACCTCGACCCCGAGACATGCGCCGGCGCCACCCTCTACACCTCCGGTGAGCACTGTCCGATGTGCTCAGCAGCGCAGGGCTGGGCCGGCGTGGGCCGAGTCGTCTACATCGCCTCCTCCGAGCAGCTGACGCAGTGGCGGGCAAACTGGGGAGCGGGCGAGTCCCCGGTGCGAGCACTGCCGATCCAGGAGGTCGCGCCCGCGATCGAGGTCGTCGGCCCCGTCCCCGAGCTGGTCGAGGAGATCCACGCGCTCCACCAGGCGGCGGCCCGTGTTACCCCCACCACACACTTCTTGCATTGACTGCAACTTGCACTCACTGCAAGAATAGTGCGGTGTCCACGTCCACCCCGCCTTCGAACGCTCGCGAGCGCCAGAAGCGGGAGCGTCGGCTGGCGCTGATCGAGGCTGCTCAGCGACTGGTCGGCGAGCGTGGTCTCGATGACGTCACCGTGGAGGAGATCAGCTCCGCGGCGGGGTTGTCGACGCGTACGTTCTTCAACTACTTCGACTCCAAGGACGATGCTGTCCTCGGCATCCAGGAGGTTGATCTGGACGCCGAGGTGCGCGCCCAGTTCGTCTCCGGCGGGCCGTCGGGACGGCTGATGACCGACCTGGAGGCGCTGGTGGCGGGATTCCTGGGGAGTGCCGCCCCCAACATCGAGCAGGGCGAGCGGGCGATGCGGCTGATGATGTCCGAGCCCCGGCTCGTGCAGCGACACATCGCCTGGCACCAGCGCGTCGTCGGTGAGCTGGAGCAGCTGCTCGCCGAGCGCCGCGAGGCACGGCCCTCCCCTGTCGACGACGACACGATCGGGATGGTCGCCGGGCTGCTGCTGCGGGCGAGCGCGCTCGCCTGGGCGCGGTCGGGCTACGAGGGCGATGCGGCAGCGCATCTGCCCGAGGCCGTGGCACAGCTCCGCCTGCTCCTCGACGACTAGCCACAACCTCTCGGGACTTTCACGTCACACGGGATCCGTGTGTCTCCACCTCTTCAGCCCCCTGTTCAACTCCTGCCTGGAAGGTCCAACCCATGAGTCACACGGTCGCGCCCGACGCGCCCGAGAAGCCGTTGGTCGTGCTGACGCCGCGTACGATCTGGCTGATCTTCGGGGCCCTGATGGCCTCGATGTTCCTGTCCTCCCTCGACCAGACGATCGTGAGCACGGCGATGCCGACGATCGTCGGAGAGCTCGACGGGGTCGAGCACCAGGGGTGGGTGATCACCTCCTACATCATGGCGATCGCGATCGTGATGCCGCTGTACGGGAAGTTCGGTGACCTCTGGGGTCGCCGCTGGCCGTTCCTGGTCGCCGTCGCCCTGTTCACGCTCGGCTCGCTCTTCGGCGGGATGGCGCAGACGTTCCCCGAGCTGGTCGCCGCCCGCGGTCTCCAGGGGCTCGGCGGTGGCGGGCTGATGATCCTGTCCCAGGCGATCATCGCCGACATCGTGCCGGCCTCCGAGCGCGGCAAGTACATGGGCCCGATGGGCGCCCTCTTCGGTATCTCCGCCGTCATCGGGCCGCTCCTCGGCGGCTGGCTCACCGACGGCCCGGGCTGGCGCTGGACCTTCTGGATCAACGTACCGATCGGCATCATCGCGTTCGCCGTGGCCTGGTTCGCCCTGCGGCTGCCCTCGCACCGCTCCGGACGCCCGGTCGACTGGCTGGGGATAATGTTCATGGTGCTCTCCACCTGCGGCATCGTGCTGCTGACCTCGTGGGAGTCGCTCGGCCAGGACGGCTACGACTGGTCCTCGCCGCAGCTGCTCGGCCTGCTCGTCGGCACGCTGGCCTCGGTGGCCGCGTTCATCGTGACCGAGACCCTCGCGCCCGAGCCGCTGATCCCGCTGCGCCTCTTCAAGAACCCCACCTTCACCGTGACCACGCTGATCGGTCTGGTGCTCGGGATGGGCATGTTCTCGGCGATGGCGATGCTGCCGACCTTCCTGCAGATGTCGACCGGTGCCTCGATCACCGGCTCCGGGCTGCTGATGCTGCCGATGATGGCCGGCCTGATGCTGACCGCGATCGGATCGGGCATCGCGATCTCGAAGACCGGCCGCTACAAGATCTTCCCGATCGTCGGCCTGCTCATCACCGCGGCCGGGATCGCCTGGATGACCACGATCACCGGCGACATGTCGATGATCGTCTTCGGGCTGATGATCTTCGTGCTCGGCGCCGGGATGGGCCTGGTCATGCAGACCATCGTGCTCGCCGTCCAGAACGCCGTCGACCCGCACGAGCTCGGCACCGCGACCTCGGCGAACAACTTCTTCCGAGAGATCGGCGCGACCGTCGGTACGGCGCTGTTCACGACCGTGTTCACGACCCGACTGTCCGACAACTTCGGAGGCCTGGCCGAGAAGATGGCCTCCTCGGGGATGATGCCTGCCGACGGCGCCGGGTTCTCCGGTGGCAGCCTCACCCCCGCCGCCGTCGAGAAGCTGCCCGAGCCGCTCCACACCTGGGTCGTCGACGCCTTCACCGAGGCGCTCGCACCGGCGTTCTGGTATCTCGTGCCGCTGATCCTCCTCGGCTTCGCGCTCGCGCTGTTCCTCAAGGAGGTCAAGCTCTCCGACGAGGCCGGCATGGTCGCCCGCGGGGAGGCGGTCGCCGGCTGAGGCTTGCTCGACGGCTTCCTTGACGCTCGCCGTGGCAGGGGGCATTCTCCTGTCACGGCGAGCGTCTGTTCGGGGGACGTGCGCAGCTCTCGGAAAGGCACGCCATGAACCGCGCCCTGCCTGTCTCGATCGCGACGGTGTCCGCTCTCGTCGCAGGTCTTCTGCTCGGGGTGACGCCGGCATCCGCGGCGCCCGCGCCCGACATCGTCCTGGAAACGGTCTCCAACCGGGCCGACCTGGTCTCCGACGGCAACGTGCTGGTGCGGATCACGCTCCCGGAGGACGACGATGCGGCCGACCTGAAGGTGGCACTGAAGGGCGGCCGCGACGTCACCGGTGTTTTCGCTAAGCGGCCAAACGGCGAGATCGAGGGCGTCGTACGCGGCCTGCGACTTGGGAGCAACCAGCTGACCGCGCACCTCCCCGACGGTCGCGGCGCCCGGCTCACGATCACGAACCACCCGCGCGGCGGGCCGGTCTTCTCCGGGCCTCAGCTGCAGCCGTGGCGCTGTCAGCCGACCGCGACGGACGCGCAGTGCAACCAGGAGCCGACGATCAGCTGGCTCTACAAATCGACAAATCCACTGCTCGACGGGCTCCAGCCGTATGACCCCGCGAACCCGCCCCGCGACGTCGCCACCACGACCACCGACGAGGGCGTGACGGTGCCGTTCGTCGTACGTGTGGAGACGGGCTACCAGAACCGCGACCAGTACCGGATCGCCGTGCTCTGGCAGCCGGGCGAGCCGTGGCAGCGCTGGCGCCCGCAGGAGCAGTGGAACAACAAGCTGTTCATCCCCCACGGCGGCAGCTGCGGGGTGGACCACGAGACCGGGACCGCGCCGACCACCGACTACGCCGGCACCTTCGACCTCGGCATCCCCGTCGTCGCCGACGCCCTCGGCGACAGCCCGACCGTCGCCCTCGGCCGCGGCTTCGCCATGCTCTCGACGGCGCTGGCCAACACCGGCCACAACTGCACCGTGACCAGCGAGGCCGAGTCGCTGATGATGGCCAAGGAGCACCTCGTCGAGACGTACGGCGACCTGCGCTACACGATCGGCAGCGGTTGTTCCGGCGGCTCGATCGCGCAGCAGACGATCGCCAACGCCTACCCCGGGATCTACCAGGGGCTGGTCGTCACCTGCTCCTACCCCGACTCGCTCTCGCCGGGCCTGCAGTTCTCCGACTACCACCTGCTCCGCAAGTACTTCGAGAGCTCCGAGCGGCTCACCGACGGGAAGTTCTGGAACCCGCTGCAGTGGGCCGCGGTCGAAGGTCACCTGCTGCCGCTCAACGCGGTCACCGCCGACGAGGGCCTCTTCAAGCAGGCGGTCATGCCGACCCACCCGTGCGGCGGCATCAGCGACGAGGAGCGGTACGACGCCGCGACGAACCCCGGCGGCGTACGCTGCTCGATCATCGACGCTGCGATCAACGTCTTCGGCCCGCGGCCGGAGAGTGTGTGGACACCGCAGGAGAGGCAGATCGGGCGGGGCTTCGCGGGCTCGCCGCTGGACAACGCCGGCGTGCAGTACGGCCTCGAGGCGCTCCGTTCCGGGGCGATCACGCCGGAGCAGTTCGTCGACGTCAACGAGAAGATCGGCGGGCTCGACATCGACGTCCAGCCACGGGCGGAGCGATCCGTCGCCGACCTCGGCGCGTTGACGAACGCCTACCGCAGCGGGATGGTCAACACCGCCGGCAACCTGTCCGAGGTGGCGATCATCGACCACCGCGGCCCCGACCCGGGCGTGGCGCACGACGCGCGCTGGGCGTGGGCGATGCGCGACCGGCTGACCCGGGAGCAGGGGCACGCGGACAACCAGGTGATCTGGTACGGCGTGACGCCTCTCATCGGCGACCCCAGCTACTCCAAGGAGGCGCTGCTCGCGATGGACCGCTGGCTGGCATCGGTCGAGGCCGACGGGCGCACGGTGGCGCTGGCGGACAAGATCGTCCAGGACCGCCCCGGCGACCTGCACGACCGGTGCACCCAGACGCAGGGGGTCTCCAGCGAGGACGGCCTGTTCCTGCCGGTCGCGGACCCGCTCGTGGACGACCTGACCGGCGGCGCGCTCGACGGGCTGAACGGTGCCCTCAACCCGGTCCTGGATCCCGCGCTCAACCTCGTCGTCGACCCGGTCTCGGACCTGGTGTGCGGGCTCGGGCCGGTCAGCGACCTGGTCAAGACGGACTTCGCGACGCCGCGGATCGTGGCCGGCGACAACAACTACTCCGACAACGCCAAGTGCCACCTCAAGCCGCTGCGCCGCACCGACGACTACGGCGCCTTCGGCCTCACCGATGCGCAGTGGGCCCGGCTCGAGGCGGCCTTCCCCGACGGCGTGTGCGACTACAGCAAGCCGGGCGTCGGATTCACCGAGACGGTGCCGTGGCTGACCTACCAGCGTGCCGACGGATCCGTCGTCTACGGAGGTATGCCGATGGGTCCCGCCCCACGGTCGGCGCCGTTCGAAAATTGACCGGTGACCCGCGCCGGGTCGGCGCTAGGGTCGCGGCCATGTCTTCACCTGAGCCGACCTTCGTCCTCGTCCACGGCGCCTTCGCCAACTCGTTCTCGTTCGCCCCGCTCCAGGCCGAGCTGGCGCTGCGCGGCTTCCGTTCGCTGGCGGTCGACCTGCCCGGCCACGGCTTCGCAGCGACCTTCCCGGTGGCCTATCAGGCACCCCAGGACCTCGCCACGCTCGCGACCGCGCCCGGCGGGATCGAGGGCGTGACCCTTGCCGACAACGTGGGCCATCTGGTCTCGGTGCTCGAGCGGGCGAAGGCGAACGGTCCGGTCGTCGTGGTCGCGCACAGCCGCGGCGGGATCACCCTGACCGCGACCGCCAACGCTCGTCCGGACCTGATCGACACGATGGTCTACGTCTCGGCCTGGGCGCCGGTGGAGCTCGATGCGGTGGCGTACAACGCCGAGCCGGAGATGGCCTCCTTCGACGCCTCGGCGCTGATCGGCGCGGCCGCCGCGAACCCCGCCGACGTGGGCCTGCTGCGCTGCAACTTCCGCACCGCCTCCCCCGAGGTCCTCGCCGGCCTCAAGCACGCCTTCCTGGCCGACGGCACCGACGACGAGTTCCGAACGTTCCTCAACACCTTCCAGCCCGACGAGAACCTCGACGCCGGCGGCCCCGGCGACCGCGCCCAGGCTTCGACATGGGGCACGGTGCCCCGCGCGTTCGTACGCCTCAGTGAGGACGTCAGCATGCCGCCCGCCATGCAGGACCGGCTGATCCGTGAGGGCGACGCCCTCACCCCCGAGAACCCGTACGCCGTCCACACCCTGGAGTCGAGCCACCTCGGCTGGCTCGTCCACCCGGCACCCGCCGCGGACCTGCTCGTGGAGATCGCGACCAGCTGAGCTCAACAAGTGGGTCATTTGTCCAGGACCCTTGACCCACAGTGCGGCGGGCGGGCATCCTCCGGATATGACTTGGGTCACCTGGAAGACTGCGACGGCCACGGCGGCGGTCACGCTCGCCGCGCTCGGACTCCCGGCAGCACCGCCGTCGGCGAGCGGCGCGACCACCGTTCCGTCGAGCGCTGCACGGGTCGCGACCGACCATGGCGAGAGCTTTCTCGTCGGCCGCGGCATCGCCGACGTCACGGGCGAGGTGGCCGAGGCCGGGATGATGGGCTACGCCGACCTCGGCCAGGTCAGCAGCGGCCTGCACATGCGCCAGCGCGCCCGGGCGTTCGTGATCGCCGACCCGGAGTCGGGCGAGCGCGTGGTCCACGTCCTCGCCGATGCCGGGATGATCTTCCAGAGCGTCCGCGACGCCGTGCTGGCGAAGCTCGAGCAGCGCTTCGGTGACACCTACTCCGAGCGCAACGTGATGCTGACCGCGACCCACACGCACGCGGCGCCGGGCGGCTTCTCGCACCACACGCTCTACAACGTCACCACGCTGGGCTACCACGGCAAGACGTTCCGCGCGCTCGTCGACGGGATCGTCTCCTCGATCGTGCGGGCAGACGCCGACCTCGCCCCGGCCGAGCTGAGCCTGTCGACCAGCGAGCTCACCAACGCCAACGTCAACCGCTCGAAGACGGCGTTCGACCGCAACCCGGAGGCCGACAAGGCGCACTTCCCGGGCGGTGTCGACACCCGGAGCACCACGCTCCAGGTGACCCGCGGCGGCGAGCTCGACGGCGTCATCAACTGGTTCCCCGTCCACGCGACGAGCATGTCGACCGACAACACCCTGGTGAGCCCCGACAACAAGGGCTACGCCGAGTACGTCTGGGAGCGGCTCGCCGGCGGCGTCGACTACGTCGAGGACAGCGACGACCCCGGCGTCGTCGCGTCCTTCGCGCAGACCAACTCCGGCGACATGTCGCCGAACCTCAACCTGAGGCCCTCCGACGGCCCGACCACCGACCAGTTCGAGAACACCCGGATCATCGGCACCAGGACGTACGACGCCGCCCGCCGCGGGCTCGACGACGACCGCGCCCTGACCGGAGGCGTCGACTCCCGGATCGTCTACGTCGACCTCGCGAACACCGCGGTACGTCCCGAGTTCACCCCCGACGGGAAGCCGCACACCACCTGCCCGGCCGCGCTCGGCGCGGCGTTCGCGGCGGGCAGCACCGAGGACGGCGGCGGTGGGCTGCCGATCTTCAAGGAGGGCAAGGACGGCGGCAACCCGGCGGTCGCGGCGATCTCCGAGGCGCTCTACACCGCGAGCCCGGCGCTGCGGGCGTGCCAGGGGTCGAAGGAGATCCTGCTCCCGGTCGGAGCGCTCGACATGGTGCAGCAGAAGCTCCCGGTGCAGCTGGTCCGGGTCGGCGACCTCTACCTCGTCGGGATGCCTGCCGAGGTGACCGTGGTGTCCGGTCTGCGGCTGCGGCAGGCGGTCGCCGAGGCGGTAGGCACCGACATCGACCACGTGCTGGTGCAGGGCTACGCGAACGCCTACGCGCACTACCTGACCACGCCGGAGGAGTACGACGCCAAGGAGTACGAGGGCGCCTCGACGCTCTTCGGGCGCTACGAGCTCCCGGCGTTCATGCAGACCGCGGCCGACCTCGGTGCCGCGATGCGGGACGGGGTCGACGTACCGCTCGGCGAGAAGGAGCGCGACCGCAGCGCCGAGCAGCTCCCGTCGCTCCAGGGCGCGGTGGTGGCCGATGCGCCGCCGCTCGGAAAGAGTTACGGCGACGTGCTGACCGCGCCGGCCGCGACGTACCGCCCGGCGGACCAGGTCAGCGTGACCTTCGCCGGTGCGCATCCCGACAACGACCTGCACCACGAGGGCAGCTACCTCACCGTGGAGCGGCGGGTCTCGACAGGCTCGACCACCGAACCACGCTGGGAGCGGATCGCCGACGACGGCGACTGGTCGACGAAGTTCCATTGGCAGCGCTACGGCGTCGCCGCGTCGAAGGTGACGATCACCTGGGACGTACCCGAGGACGTGGCGCCCGGGAGCTATCGGATCCGCTACTTCGGCGATGCCCGGAGCCTGCTCGGGAGCGTCCGGTCGATCAGCGGCACCAGCCCGACATTCGCGGTGGTGGGCCGATGAGGTCCGCAGCGGTGGGCATCGCGGCGGTGTGCGCGGTCGCCGCGACGATGCTGCCCGGCCCGGCGGCATCAGCCACACCTCCGCCGCCCGACCTGAGCATCCTGACCCACAACGTCGCGATGCTGCCGACGATCCTGGGCGGGAAGGCCAACGCCACCCGGGCGGGCCTGTTCGCGGAGGCCGACCACCTGCGTGGACACGACGTGGTGGTGCTGGAGGAGGCGTTCGACAACGCTCCGTCGAACACGCTCAAGTCGCGCTTGGCGAGCCAGTACCCCCATCAGACACCGGTCCTCGGCCGCTCTCGCTCGGGCTGGGACGAGACCCTCGGCTCCTATTCCGCACTGACCCCCGAGGACGGCGGCGTGACCATCTTGAGCAGATGGCCGATCACCCACCGGGTCCAGTACGTCTACGCCGACGGATGCGGCGCCGACTGGTTCTCGAACAAGGGCTTCGTCTACGCCCGCCTCGACGTCGACGGCCGGCCGGTGCACGTGGTCGGCACCCACGTCCAGGCCGAGGACCCCGCCTGCTTCGGTCGTGGTGCCGCGGTCCGGGCCGGGCAGTTCGCCGAGCTCGACGGCTTCCTCGACGGGCTCGCGATCCCGGCCGACGAGCCGATCGTGATCACCGGCGACCTCAACGTGGTCAAGGAGTCCCCGGAGTACGCCACCATGCTGACCGCGCTCGACGCCACCGCCCCGGCCTTCGCCGGGCACCCCTACAGCTGGGACCCGGAGACCAACACGCTGGCGAGCTCGGGCGGGCGCGAGCAGCTCGACTACGTGCTGTTCCGGCGCGGCAACCAGCAGCCCAGCGGATGGACCAACACCACGCTGACGCCGACCTCGCCGCCGTGGAGCTCCGGCGGGACGACCTACACGGACTACTCCGACCACTATCCGGTCCTCGGAGGCACGTCGTGACCTGGCAGAACTGGGCCGGCACCGAGCGGGTTACCCCCACGCGCGTGGTCACCCCCGCGACGACCGGCGAGGTCGCGGCCGCCGTCAAGGAGGCCTCCCGCGACCGGCTGAAGGTCCGGATGGTCGGGTCCGGGCACTCGTTCACGGGCGCGGCGGTCGCGCCCGGCGTACAGCTGCGGCCGGAGCGGCTCGACGGGGTCCGCTCGGTCGACCGCGACTCCGGGCTGGTGACGGTCGACGCGGGCATCCCGCTGCACCGGCTCAACCCGATCCTGGCCGGGCACGGGCTGGCGATGGAGATCCTCGGCGACATCGACCGGCAGACCCTCGCCGGCGCGATCTCGACCGGCACCCACGGCAGCGGCGCCGCGTTCGGCAGCATCTCGACCCAGGTACGCGGCCTCGAGCTGGTGCTCGCCGACGGCTCGGTCGTGCAGTGCTCGGCGACCGAGCGGCCCGAGCTGTTCGAGGCGGCACGGGTCTCCTTCGGTGCGCTCGGCGTGATCACCGCGGTGACGCTGCAGTGCGTGCCGCTCTACGCGCTGCGGGCGGTCGACGCGGCCGCGCCGCTGGACGAGGTGCTCGACGGCGTCGACGAGCTGGTGGCCGCCAACGACCACTTCGAGTTCTTCTGGTTCCCGCACACCACCACCGCGCTCACCAGGAAGTTCCAGCGGCTGCCGGGCGACACCGAACTGCGCCCGATGAGCCGTTTCGCCCGCACCCTCGACGACAGGATCGTCACCAACATCGGCTTCGAGGCGATGCTGCGCGCCGGCACCCGCTTCCCACGCCTGGTGCCCGGGATCACCCGGTTCGTGACCAAGGCGATCTCCGCACGCGACTTCACCGACCTGGCTCCGAACGTGTTCGCCTCCGAGCGGGACGTACGTTTCCGGGAGGGTGAGTACTTCGTGCCTCGCGACGCGCTCGTCCCGGCGCTGCGCGAGCTGAAGCGGTGGGTCGACACCCACGACGAGGCCGTGTCGTTCCCCTTCGAGGTCCGGTTCGTACGCAACGACGACATCTGGCTCTCGCCGGCCTACGAGCGGGACTCGGCCGTCGTCGCCTTCCACCAGTACCACCGGATGCCGCACGAGCGCTGGTTCGGGATCTGCGAGGACGTGCTCGGCGCCGCCGGCGGCCGGCCGCACTGGGGCAAGCTGCACCGGCTCGACGCGACGTCGCTGCGCGAGGTCTATCCACGCTTCGACGACTTCGTCGCGCTCCGCGACCGGCTGGACCCGGCCGGCGCCTTCGCCAACCCCTACCTGGACCGCGTGCTCGGCCCTGCTCCGGAGGCCCGACGATGACCCTGACCCAGCGCTCCGGCCCCGCCCGTACGCCCTGGCCGGACCTGCTCGCCGCGACCGAGCACCTGGACCCGCCGTTCGCGGTCCTCGACGTGGCGGCGCTGCGTACCAACGCCCATCAGCTCGTCCGCCGCGCCGCCGGGAAGCCGATCCGGGTCGCCAGCAAGTCGATCCGGGTGCGCTCGGTGATCCGGGACGCGCTCGAGGTCCCCGGGATGTCCGGCATCCTCGCCTACACCCTGCCCGAGGCGCTCTGGCTCGCCGAGGAGCACGAGGACGTCGTGGTCGGCTATCCGACCGTGCACCGCGAGGCGCTCCGGCGGCTCGCCGAGGACGAGGAGCTCGCCTCGCGGATCACGCTGATGGTCGACAGCCCTCGGCATCTCGACCTGACCGCCGAGATCGTCGGCCCGGGCGGTCCCCCTATCCGGATCTGCCTCGAGCTGGACGTCTCGCTCCGGCTCGCGGGCGGCCGGCTCCACCTCGGCGCCCGCCGCTCACCCGTGCACACCCCCGAGGACGCCGCGGCGCTGGCCCGCCAGGTGGCGGCTCATCCTCGCTTCCAGCTGGTCGGCCTGATGGGCTACGAAGGTCAGATCGCGGGCATCGGCGACAACCAGCCGGGCCTGAGCCGCTTCGCGGTCCGAGCCATGCAGGGCCGGTCGGCCGCCGAGCTCGCCGAGCGGCGCGCGGAGGCGGTCGCCGCCGTACGCAGCGTGGCACCGCTGGAGTTCGTCAACGGCGGCGGCACCGGCAGCCTCGAGCTCACCGCTGCCGAGCCCGCGGTCACCGAGGTCGCCGCCGGCTCCGGGCTCCTGGCACCGCGCCTGTTCGACTTCTACACCCGGTTCCAGCCCCAGCCCGCGGCGTACTTCGTCCTCTCGGTCGTACGCCGCCCCTCACCGCAGCACGCCACGGTCCTGGGCGGTGGCTGGATCGCCTCCGGCGCCGCCGGCAAGGACCGGCTGCCGACGCCGGTGTGGCCACAGGGCCTCTCGCTGGTCGACCGGGAGGGCGCCGGCGAGGTGCAGACCCCGCTGGTCGGCGAACGGGTCGACGACCTCGACATCGGTGCCCACGTCTGGTTCCGGCACACCAAGGCCGGCGAGCTGTCCGAGCACGTCGACGAGATGGTGCTCGTCGACGGCGACCGCATCGTCGACGTGGTCCCCACCTACCGCGGCGAGGGCAAGACCTTCCTCTGACCTCCGCGTCGGGGCGTCAGGACCCCTCCACGACCAGCCCCAGCAGCTGCGTCGCGGCGAGGTCTATCGCCGCGCCGGCGGTCTCGGCGTCGCCCTCGTTGAGGTAGAGCAGGGTCATCCCGTCCACGATCGCGGTCAGGTAGCGCGCCAGGACCGCTTCGTCGACGGTCCAGGTCACCCCGGTGCTGGCGGCCAGCGTCTCGATGACCTGGGTGTGCGCGTCCAGATAGGTGCCGTACTGCTTCCGTGCGAACTCGGCCAACGCCGGGTTGCGGGTCGCGTACTGCGTCAGCTCGTACGTCACCCGGTGCTCGTCGGGGTTGTCCAGCACGTGCTGCCAGTAGGACGCCAGCCCACCACGGAGCTTCTCCTCCAGCGTCCCCGAGCCCTCGATGATCTCGAGCGCCGGCGCCAGCGTGTGGCTCGTGATCGTGGTGATCACCTGCTCCAGCAGCTCCTCCTTGGAGCGGAAGCAGTAGTGGAACGCGCCGAGCGCCATGTCCGCCTCGGCCACGATCGACCGCGTCGTCGCCTGCGCGACCCCGTCGCGCGCCATCACCCGGATCGCGGCCTGCACCAGCAGCCGTCGACGCTCGTCTGCAGACACCCTCACCACGCGACCAAGACTAGCGTCCAAGTCAGCGGCCACCGACGCCCCGTCGTCGCCACCGCGAAAACGGTTTCAGGGGTTGGCGTACGCCTGGTTCACTGACCCGGTGGCATCCTCCCCCGGCTCGCTGTGGCACACCCTGATCCATCTCCGCGGCAACCCGCGCGCATGCGTGTGGACCGAGCCGATGTGGGGACTGTCGATGGCGATGGTGCTGCCGTACCTGTCCGTCTTCATGCTCACGCTCGGCCTGCACGACGCGCAGATCGGCCTGCTCGCGACGGCCGGGATGATCTCGCAGGTGTTCTTCGGGCTGGCCGGCGGCATCATCACCGACCGGATGGGGCGCCGGCTGACGAACGCGCTCTTCGACGTGATCGCCTTCGTGATCCCGTGCCTGATCTGGGCGGTCGCTCAGGACTTCTGGGCCTTCCTGGCCGCCTCGCTGCTCAACGGCGCACTGCAGGTCACCGCGAACGCCTGGGACTGCCTGATGGTCGAGGACGCCGAGCGCGACCAGATCACCGGTATCTACTCCCTCGTGCGGGTCGCGGCCGACTGCTCGGCGCTCTTCGCCCCGATCGCCGCCTTCATGGTCGCGCAGTTCGGCCTGGAGCCGGCGGTGCGGGTGCTCTTCGTCAACGCGGCCGTGGTGATGCTGGCCAAGATCATCCTGCTGTACGTCGCGTCCACCGAGACCCGCCAGGGCCGGATCCGGATGGAGGAGACCCGGCACGAGAGTCTCTGGCAGCTCTTCGTCGGCTACCGCGGGGCCGCGAGGCTGCTGGGCCGCTCGCACGGATCGCTGCTGGCGCTGGCCGTCGCCGCCGTCGTCGCGGCGGTCACCCTCGTCAACGGCACCTTCTGGCAGGTCCTGGTCAGCCAGCACCTCCATGTGCCCGACCCGGTGCTGCCGTTCTTCCCGATGGTGCGCTCCCTGCTGTCGGTGCTCTTCCTCTTCACCCTGATCCGCCGGCTGACCTCGGGACACGACCTCAAGCAGGCGACCTTGTGGGGGTTCGGCATCTATTTGGCCGGTCAGCTGGCCCTCGTCATGATCCCAGCCGCCGAGGGCGACGCCGACCTCGTGACGTACGCGCTTCTCGGGGTGTGCCTCCTCCTCGACGGCTTCGGCGCCGGGATGCTCTTCATGCTCTCGGAGTCGCTCGTCGCCTTTCACGTCGACGCCGCCGAGCGGTCACGCGTGATGGCGCTGCAGCGCACCGCGGTGATGCTCGCCGCCGCCCCGTTCGGCTGGATCTCCGGTTGGCTCTCGGGGATCGACCGCACCTATCCGTTCTGGCTGACCAGCGCGCTGTTGGTGATCGGCGTGGTCGTCACGGTCGTCTGGTGGGCCGAGTCCCACACCGAGCCACCGGTCGAGGCCGGCGTGCCTGCGGAACGATCCTGATCGCGGGCACGGGCGCGCGAGCTGGCGTGCGGTCCTGAGCGCCCTCGCGACCGAGTGGGGGGTACTCCAGCAACGTGGGCGCCCGGACCGCACACGGAAGTGATAGCACGCATCTCACCCCGAGCGCCGCCAAACCTGGACATCTGGTAATCGGTGTTCTCATCCAGGCGTTCCGGGGGCATCAAGAGCTCCCGACAGCGAGCCGAAAATCAAGTAACCCCGGTCTCGCTTCCAGCGTTTTCGCTGGTGAGACCGGGGTTTTGCTGAGCCGCCTGTCGGAATCGAACCGACGACCTTCTCATTACGAGTGAGACGCTCTGCCGACTGAGCTAAGGCGGCGTACCGTCATCCGTCACCGCATGAAGCGGGTCTGGTTGAGCGGACCGGATGAGTGTACCGAGACTGCGCGCTCGACACTAAAACGGTGCGCCTCGACGTGCTCGTCGATGGTCGTGCGGGTGGGCTTGCCCTTGCCGATCAGGCGGCCCAGGCGGCGAACGCCGTGCTTCATTACTGCTCTACTCCCCTATGGACATGTATCAACCACCGACTGCGGACGCAGTGGTGGTGAGTCAATGATGACCTGCGGCGACTCATAGAGGTAGACGATCCTTCCTTGGAAAGACATAGGATGTCTCTATGTTGTCGCTGCACCAGCTCCGCGTGTTCCTCGCGGTCTACGAGCATGGCTCGCTGACCGCGGCGGCCGAGGAGCTCGGGTATGCGCAGCCGTCGATCTCTGAGCAGGTCAGAAGCCTGGAACGTACGCTGGGCGTCCAGCTCTTCCGGCGGGTCGGCCGCGGGGTGGTGCCGACCGGGGTGGCCGATGAGCTGAGGCCGCACGCGGAGCGTACGGTCGCGGCCGCGGAGGACGCCCGCAAGGCCGTGCAGGCGGTGAAACAGTTCGAGACCGGAACGATCCGGTTCGGGATGTTCGGAATCGCGCGGCTCTACGGCGGGGCCGGGCTGGTGGCCGACGTGCTCGACCGATATCCGGGCGTACGCGTCGAGCTGATCGGGCAGAACTCCGCCGAGGTCCAGGAGGATCTGCGACGTGGACGGCTCGAAGCGGCGATGCTGCTCGTCGGCAGCGTCTCCGGTCCGGGGCTGAAGGTCACGCCCGTGGCTCGCGACGAGCTCGTCTACATCTCGGCCGACCCGGCCCACCTGGCCACGCCGGTCACCCCGCACCGGCTCTCGCTGGCCACACTCGCGATGTCCGACACGAGCTGGAGCTCCGAGGACCCCACCCGGGTCACCATCCGCAACCTGCTCCACGAGACCGGCCGCAACCCACCCAGCCGGATCGAGGTCGAGGACATCGAGACGGCCGTCGAGCTGGTGGGGATGGGGTACGCCGACAGCGTGCTCGCCAAGGGAGCAGCCGAGCAGTTGCTCCCCCGGCTGGCGCCGAAGGCCGGCTGGGTGTCACTGCGACCCCGGACGTACGACACCTTCGCCATCGTCCATCGCACCGACGCCACCCTCTCCCCCGCCGCCACGCTGATGATCGAGCTGGCGACGAAGCGGATCCAGGCCATCGCGGACCCGGTCCACCGGCGGTAGCGGGCGTTCCTTGGCCGCCATGCCCTGAACCTGTCGAAGGGTATGCAGCCGAAGGCTCACATCCCGAGCGGAGTTCCGCAGGGGATGTGAGCCTTGACCTACATACCTTGACGAAGGTCCCAGGTCACTCGCAGCCGTAGCCGTCGTTGTCGCGGTCGAGGCGCCACGGGTCCGAGCTGTTGTTGATCCGGACGGGCTTCTTGGACGCCGGGATCTCGCCGCAGTCGCGGTCGTTGGCCGAGCTGGCGTTGTAGACCTTCTCGCCGTTGGCGTAGGTGTAGTCCAGACCCGAGGTGGTGCCCCCGGACGAGCCGCGCTTCTTGAGGTAGAACGACGCGGACACGTCGGCACGTCGGTTGGCGTCGCCGGCGAACTTCCAGCGGTAGTAGCGGCTGACCTTGGGCGTCACGATCACCGCGCACTTGCCGTACTTGTTCGTCACGCAGGACGTAACGCTGCTCCAGCGGCCGCTGGCCTTCTTCTGCAGGTGGATGCGCTTGCCCTTGATCGGGTTGCCACCCGCGGTCAGCTTGCCGACGGGACGGTAGGACTTCGTGCCGTACTTGTTGGCCGAGACCTTGACGACCTTGGTGACGACCTTGGCCGACACGGTCGTCGGGGGCGTGGCGGCGTGGGCGGGCTGGCCGATGACGGGGGCGACCGCGATCGCCAGGGCGGCGATGGCGGTGGCAGCGAAGGCCTTCGTCGTTGAACGGATTCGCTGGTTCATGATCACGTGCTCATGACCCTTCTTCTCGAAGTTAAATTTCCGAGAAGTGATCCTCCGGAGTCGGAGTCATCTGTGGGGCGGACTCCGCGGTCAACTAACCCACATCGGGTATATGTGAGAGTTCAACTACGTAGGTCGAGATGTCGTGCAGGTGCCCACTCGGTCGACGCCAGTGACGTCTCGGCGTCAGCACTCCAGGCCGTCGTCGGGGACCTTTCCGTCGACCAGGTAGTCGTTGACGGCGTCGTCCACGCAGCCGTTGCCCTGCATGTAGCCGGTGTGGCCGTCGCCGTCACGGGAGACGAGTACGCCGTTGTCGAGCGCATCGGCGAGGGCCTCGGCCCACTCGTAGGGGGTGGCCGGGTCGCGGGTGGTGCCGATGACGACGATCGGGTTGGAGCCCTCGGCGTCGATCTCGGGCTCGGGCTCGGTGGCCTTGAACTTCTCCGCGGCACAGCCGTTGAGCATCCAGGCCAGGGCGGCGCCGAAGGTGGGAGCGGCCTCCTCGAAGGCGGGCAGCTGCTTGCGTACGTCCTCGGGGCTGAGGCCCGAGGAGTCGTCGAGGCAGTTGATCGCCCAGTTGGCCTCCATCGTGTTGTTGATGTAGCCGCCGTCGGGGTCACGGCCGGCGTACTGGTCCGACAGGTTCATCAGCTGGGTCCCGTCACCCTTCATCGCCCCCTGGAGGGCGTCGGTGAGGTAGGGCCAGTAGGACTCGACGTAGAGCGGGGTGATCAGGCCGTAGAGGGCGTTGCCGGCGGTCAGCTCGCGGTCACCGGCCGGCAGCGGCTCGGCGTCGATGTCGGCCATCAGCTTCTGGACGCGCTCGACGCCGTCGTCGACGGAGTCACCGAGGAAGCAGCTGCCCTCGTCGACGCAGTTCTCGACGTAGGAACGGAGTGCGACCTCGAACCCCTTCGCCTGGGCGAGGTTGGCGTCGAGGACGCTCAGCCCGGGGGCGATCGCACCGTCGAGCACGAACCGGCCGACCCGGTCGGGGTAGAGCTCGGCGTAGGTCGAGCCGAGCTGGGTGCCGTAGGAGGCACCGAAGTAGTCGAGCTGGTCCTCACCCAGCGCCGCCCGGAGTACGTCCATGTCCCGCGCCGCCTCGACGGTGCTGACATGGGCGGAGATGCCGTCCTTCTGGGCGGCGCAGCCGTTGGCCATCTGGACGCCGGTGTCGACGTAGGCCTTCTCCTCGGCGGGGGTGTCCGGGTCGGGGTCGACCGCGACGTAGGCATCCAGGCTCTTGTCGTCGAGGCAGTCGACCGGGGTGCTCTGCCCGACACCACGCGGGTCGAAGCCGACGATGTCGTAGGAGTCGCGGACGGTGGAGCTGAAGGACTGGTTGTTGTAGAGGGCGTAGTCGATTCCGGAGCCGCCCGGGCCACCCGGGTTGATCGCCAGCGAGCCGATCTTCTCCTTGTTGGCCGGGTCCTTGATGACGGCGACCTCGATCGTGCGGCCGGTGGGGTCGGAGTAGTCGAGCGGCACCTCGAGGGTCGCGCACTCGAAGGCGCCGTTGCACGCCTTCCAGTCCAGCTTCTGGCTGTAGAAGGTCTGCAGCTCCTCGGCCGGGGCCGCGGTCGCCGCCGCGCTCGGGCTCACCTGGTCGGCGTCGGGGGTGCCGCCACCGGCACCACAGCCTGCGGTGATGACGGTCAGAGCGGTCAGCGCGACGGCGCCGGTCACTACGTTGAGTTTCACTGATCTCCTCCGGGCGGCAACAGCGCCACCATCATCGCTTCCAGCACCAACTGGGGCTGCACGTTGAACTCCAGCAGCTGCTCACGGGCCTCGAAGACCGCCGCGATCCGCTGCAGGTTGAGCTCGGGGGTCGAGGCGGCGACGAGCTGCTCGATCTCGCGCCGGTGCTCCTCGTTGACCAGGGTCACCGGTGCGCCGGCGGCCATCGTGATCGCGTCGCGGTAGACCGAGACCAGATCCATCAGCCCACGGTCGATCACGTCACGGTGACGGCGGGTGGCCCGGCGCTTCTGGTCCTTCTCGAGCGCGGACAGCGCGGGACCGTACTCCCGCGGCCGGCGGCCTCGCTCGACCACGCCGTAGCCCGCGTCGAGGTCGGCCTTCTCCCGTGCGTCGAGGTCGGCGGTGACCGCGTCGGCCTCCTCCTTCGAGACCGCAGCGAGCTCGCCGGCGGCCCTGAGCGCGTCGGCGAGCGTGCTCAACCGGGTCGGATAGGCCACCACCTGCTCGCGCCGGCGCCGGGTGTCGTCGTCGCGGGCCAGCGCCTTGGCCCGGCCGATGTGGCCCTGGCTCGCGCGCGCCGCGTAGGCCGCACGCGCCTCGTCGACACCGAGCGTGCGCTGGAGGAAGCCGGTCACGTCGGGAACCGTCGGGGTGGTCAGCGTGACCAGCCGGCATCGGGACCGGATGGTCGGGAGGACGTCCTCCACGGTCGGCGCGCAGAGCATCCAGACCGTGCGGGCGCCGGGCTCCTCGACCGCCTTGAGCAGCGCGTTGTTGGCCTGCTCGGTGAGCCGGTCGGCATCCTCGATGATCAGGATCTGCCACCGGCTCCCGGCCGGGGAGAGGGCGGACTGACGGACCAGGTCGCGGATCTCGTCCACCCCGAGGGTCAGCTTCTCGGTGCGGACCAGGTTGACGTCGGCGTGGCTGCCGGCGAGCACGGTGTGGCACGCGTGGCACTGGCCGCAGCCGCCGTCGGGGCACTGGAGCGCGGCGGCGAAGGCGATCGCGGCGTTGGAGCGGCCCGAGCCCGGAGGACCGGTGAAGAGCCACGACTGGGTCATGCCGTGGCCGGCGGCGGCGGTCCGGAGCGTGGGGATGACGTGGCGCTGACCGACGAGGTTGTCCCAGACGGACGCGGTGGCGAGGTTCATCCGCTCACCGCCCGGGTGAGCAGCGGCTCCAGGCGCGCCAGCACCGCCGCGTGGATCTCCTCGACCGGAGCACGGGCGTCCAGGACCAGATAATGGTCGGGATTGCGCGCGGCCAGCCCGACGAACGCGGAGCGCACCCGTTGGTGGAACTCGACCGACTCCTGCTCCATCCGGTCGCGCTCCTCGAACCGGGTGAACCCGGCCGTCGGATCCAGGTCGAGCAGCACGGTCAGGTGGGGCCGCAGGTCGGCGGTCGCCCACCGCGCCACCTCCTCGAGCTGCGCAGCGTCCAGCACCCGGCCGGCGCCCTGGTAGGCCAGCATCGAGTCGACGTAGCGGTCGGTGATGACCACCTCGCCCCGCTCCAGCGCCGGACGGACCATCGACTCGATGTGCTCGGCCTTGTCGGCGGCGAACAGGAGCGCCTCGGTGCGGTCGTCGAGGTCGCCGGTCTCCGGGGACAGCACGATGCGGCGTACGTCCTTGCCCACGGCCGTGTCGCCCGGCTCGAAGGTCAGCAGGACCCGGTGGCCGCGGGCGGTCAGGGCCTCGTGGAGCAGGCGCGACTGGGTCGACTTGCCCGACCCCTCGCCGCCCTCGAAGCAGACGAAGACGCCGTGCTCTGCGTAGACACCCGGAAACCTCACGCAGCCACCTCCGTAGCGCAAGCGCCAGGATACGGACGTGGCTGCGTGATGACCTCATGGTTCACTCGCTGACGCTCGTTCACGAGCCAAACCTACGGGGTGCCACCGACATGAGACGTACGCCGCCCGGCGCCGCCGCGATTCAGGCTGCCGAACGGCACACCGCCAGGCTAGGGTTCGGGTCGCCCTCACGCCGACCCAAGGAGTCTTTGGTGATCTACGTCCTGATCGTCCTGCTGCTGGCCGCCCTCGCGGTCGCGGCCTACCTGCTCTGGAAGAGCAGGCAGCAGCCGACGGCGCAGAAGGAGCCCGACGACTTCATCGGCGACCAGCACAAGCACGCCTCCGACCAGCTGCGCCAGGTGCGCAACGGCGACGTCGTCGAATACCTCGGCCACAACTGGTTCGTCCGCGGGCGGATCGACTTCGACGAGCACGGCTACCGCTGGACCGAGCACATGCTCGACGACGCCGAGGGCAAGAAGTGGCTCTCCATCGAGGACGACGAGAGCTTCGAGGTCTCGCTGTGGCACGCGATCCCGCTCGGCGACATCGAGCAGGGCACCGTCGGTGACCGCGACATCATCGTCGGCGGTGTCGCCTACCGGCTCCAGGAGAAGGGCTCCGCCGCCTTCACCGCCACCGGCGCGACCGGCACCGCGCCTTCGGGCACGGCCGAGTACGCCGACTACAAGTCGGTCGACGGCAAGCTGCTCGGCTTCGAGAAGTGGGGCAGCAACTGGGAGCCCTCCCTGGGCGAGGTGCTGCAGCCGTTCGAGCTGACCGTCTACCCCTCCACGGACCGGCCCGCGACGCTGGACGACGCGTGACGCTTCTCGACGTCCCGTTCGCGGACGTACGCGGCGACACCCTTCGCTGGACCCTCGCACCGATCCCCTGCACCCCGTTGGCCTCTCGGACGGTCGACCTCAGCAGCGGACTCATGGTGACGCTGAGCGTCCTGGGCGCCAGCCACCAGGTCGTCGTACGCCGCCACGACCTCCCGCTCCTGCACGAGACGATCGCGTGCGGGATCGCCGAGGCCGAGCCCCTCCCCGAGACGCATGCGGCGGGCGGCTACCGCCTCGCCTCGCAGGTGGAGGAGATGGGACCCGAGGAGCTCGCCACGCAGGCGTCGCGGCTCGTGGAGCGGCTGCGCGAGCGTACGGATGCGGTCGTCGCCCACTTCCCCGGTGACCCGCACGCGGTGACCGCGCTGGCCCTGGACCGCTCCGATGAGGAGGCCGGTGTCCGTCGGATCACCTGGCGCACCTGGCACACCTACCCACAGACCGGCGAGATCGTCGCCACCACCACCAGCTACCGGCCCGAGGAGGTCACACGTGTCTGAACCCACCGGCTCCGGGGGCTCGAACCGCAAGCTGATCGGCTGGGCGATCGTCGCGGCGTGCGTCGCGCTCGTCGTCATCATCGTCATCGCCGTGTCCGGTGACGGGAACAGCCCCGAGAAGTACCTGCGGAAGAACTTCGACCACGTCAGCGGCTCCGACCCCGACAGCGATGCCGGGATCGTCTTCGAGGACGACGGCGCGGTGAGCTCGGTCGCCGACAAGATCGCGAAGGACACCGACGCCGACGAGAACCGGGCCGAGGGTTCCAGCCACTACCTGCGCTACGACGACGACTGGCTGGTCGTCGTGGAGCCGCGTACGCCCTCGGGCTCGACGATCACGCTCTACGAGTACGACCGTGGCTACCGCCACCACGCCACGGTGATCGGGCTGTGGGGCTGGAACAGCTTCTACGGCCGCAACAGCGGCGGCGGCAGCAGCAGCGACTCCTTCCGCGGCGGCGGCAGCGGATTCGGCAAGTGACCACCCTCAGACTGGAGATGAACCGATGACTGACCTTGTGAGCGGACTGCTGTCCACCGTCGCCTTCGCCGCCCTCGGGCTGGTCCTGCTGGTGATCGGCTTCTACGTGATCGACCTGCTCACCCCCGGGAAGCTGGGGCAGCTGATCTTCGTGGAGCACCGCCGCGACCCGGCGCTGCTGCTCGGCTCCTCCGTCGTCGCGATCGCGACGATCGTGGCCACCTCGATCTACACCGCGGAGGAGGACACGCTCCAGGGGCTCGCCGAGACCGCTGCGTACGGTCTCATCGGGATCGCCCTGCTCGCGTTCGCGTTCGTGATCCTCGACCTGCTCACCCCGGGCCGGCTCGGTGAGCTGATGACCGATGACAAGGACGACCCGGCGATCTGGGTCACCGTCGCGGTGCAGCTGGCCGTCGGCGTGATCGTGGCGGCCTCGATCACGTGAGCCTGACCCTCCCTTCGTTGTCCGCGCTGCCGGAGGGGCGGGCGGCCCGGCTGCTCGTCCTCGCGGCGGTGTTCGTCTGCGCGGCGTGCGGGCTCGTCTACGAGCTCGCACTGGTGACGCTGGGGAGCTATCTGCTCGGCAACTCGATCGCGCAGACCTCGCTGGTGATCGCGGTGTCGATGTTCGCGATGGGCATCGGCGCCGTGCTCGCCAAGCCGCTCACCAACCGACCGCTGCGCTCGTTCGTGGGCGTGGAGATCGCGCTCGCCGCGGTCGGCGGCGCCTCGGTGCCGGCGCTCTACGCGGCGTTCGCCTGGCTGCATCTCTACACCCCGATGATGCTGCTGGTGACGTTCCTCATCGGCGCGCTGGTGGGCGCCGAGATCCCGCTGCTGATGGAGCTGCTGCAGCGGCTGCGGCGCCAGCAGGCCTCGCTCGCGGTCGCCGACATCAACGCGGTCGACTACGTCGGCGCGCTCATCGGCGGGCTGGCGTTCCCGTTCGTGCTGCTGCCGACCCTCGGACTGCTGGTGGGGACGGTGGCGACGGCCGCCCTCAACGTCCTCGCCGCCTGGACGGTCGGGGTGGCGCTGGCAGGCACCCGCCGGCAACGCGGGCTGGTGACGGCGGTCTGTGGCGCGCTCGCGGTCGCCCTCGGCCTGACCGCGGTGACGGCCGACTCCTTCGAGCTCAACGCCCGGCAGGCGCTCTACCGAGACCCGATCATCCACTCCGAGCGCTCGCCCTATCAGGAGATCGTGGTGACACGGGGCGCTCCGGTGGGGCCGGAGTTCGACGACGTACGCCTCTTCCTCGACGGTGACCTGCAGTTCTCGTCCCTGGACGAGTATCGCTATCACGAGATGCTCGTCCACCCGGCGATGAACGGACCGCATGCGCGGGTGCTGATCCTGGGTGGCGGCGACGGGCTCGCGGCGCGGGAGGTGCTGCGCTATCAGTCGGTCTCGTCGGTGACGCTGGTCGATCTCGACCCGGCGGTGGTGTCGCTGGCACGCTCCTTCGAGCCGGTCTCGTCGCTGACGGCAGGGTCCCTGGAGGATCCCCGGCTGACGTACGTCGCCGACGACGCCTTCTCCTGGG
Organism: Nocardioides sp. NPDC047086; assembly: GCF_040643685.1. NCBI lineage: Bacteria > Bacillati > Actinomycetota > Actinomycetes > Propionibacteriales > Nocardioidaceae > Nocardioides > Nocardioides sp. NPDC047086. The sequence continues at coordinate 39,444 of NZ_JBEYUV010000008.1, read as the reverse complement.
TGCGCGACTACTCGGGGGCGCCGTTCGACGTGGTCATCGCCGACTTCCCCGACCCCGACTCGACCGCGCTGGCCAAGCTCTACTCCGTCGAGAACTACAGCATGATCTCCCGCCTGCTCGCCCCGTCCGGGCGTCTGGTGGTCCAGTCCGGCAGCCCGTTCTTCGCGCCGGACGCGTTCTGGTCGGTGCGGCACACCCTCACCGAGGCCGGCTACCGGACCACCCCCTACCAGGCAGACGTACCCTCCTTCGGGAACTGGGGCTATGTCCTCGCCTCCCGCGACGGCTCGGCCCCGGACCTCGGTCTCGACGACGAGGTTCCGGGCGGACTCCGCTACGCCAGCGACGCCGTGCTCGCGGCCGCCGCGTCGTTCCCGCCGGACCGCGCCGAGCGGCCGACCTCGGTCACCACGCTGCTGGATCCGGCGATCCTGGACTACGCCAGCAAGGGCTGGGTGGGCTACTGATGTTCTTTCTGCTCCGACTGGTCCGGCGCACCTCGCGGCACTACGCCTGGGTGCTCCCGCTCGCGATCATCGGCTTCGTCTTCGTCACCGGCTGGATCGCGATGGCGGTGGCCCAGCCGGGCAGCGACATCGTGCACCCGACCAACTACTGGTGGTGGTTCCTGGTCACCGCGACCACGGTCGGCTACGGCGATCTCTTTCCGGAGACCACCGGTGGCCGGTTCGTCGGGGCGTACGTCGTCTTCGGCTCCATCACCACCCTCGCCATCTTGTTCAGCCGGATCTCGGCAATCATCGAGAACGCCAAAGGACGCCGCATGCGTGGAGAGATCAGCTTCAGCGGACGCAACCACATCGTGCTGCTCGGCTACACCGCCGGGCGCACCGAGCGGATCCTGGAAGAACTGCTCTCCGAGCCCGACCGCGAGGTCGTGCTCGCGACCGGGGAGGACCAGCTCTCCGAGCACCCGTCGCCCGGGGAGGACCGCCTGCATTTCGTACGCGGCGACATCACCGACCTCTCCGTGCTCGCTCGGACCGGGCTGTCCGGCGCGCACAGCGTGCTGATCGACCCGCGTGACGACAACGAGGCGGTCACGCTCACCGTCGCGGCCAACACCGCGGCTCCGTCCGTGCACACCATCGTCGCACTGCGGGATCTTCGGGTGCAGCGCACCATCTTCCGCGTCGACACCACCGTCCACTGCGTCCAGTGGCACAACACCCAGCTGATCGCCGAGGAGCTCAGCGACCCCGGGATCGCCGAGGTCTACCAGGAGCTCGCCACCGCCGGCGGCAAGGGCACCTACTCGCTCACGGTGCCTCCTTCGGCCGCGACCGTCGCCGTCGGCGTCTGGCAGTCCGCCCTCGGCCGCTCGCACGGCGCCACGCTCCTGGCCGTCCGCACCGTCGACGGCATCCAGGTCAGCCCGCACTGGGACCTCCACGTCGCTCCCGGCGCGCGGCTCTTCTACATCGCGGCCGACCGGTTGGACTACGACGAGGTCGTCGGTTCGCTCGGCTGACGGAGGCCTCGCGATGGACTGCTACAACTGCCGCAACAGCGCCCTCGAGTCGCTGCCGCCGCGCGAGTCGATCGTCCTTACCCAGCACTGGCGGGTCGGGCATGCCTTCAACGTCACGCTCCCCGGCTGGTTGGTTCTCGCGCCGATCCGGCATGTCACCGCTCTCGACGAGCTACCCGCTGACGCACACGCGGAGCTGGGCACGCTGCTCGGATCGCTGTCGGCCGCGTTGCGTGCCGTGACCGGATGCGTGAAGACGTACGTCATGCAGTTCTCCGAAGCCGACGGCTTCGAGCATCTTCACGTGCACCTGGTGCCGCGGATGGCCGACCAGCCGGTCGACCTCCAGGGCCCGAACGTGTTCGGCTACCTCACCGACGACGAAACCCGCTGGCTGACCGAGGCCGAACGCGACCGGCTGGCGCGAGAGTTGCAGGGAGCTCTCGCCTGACAGATTCCTGCCATGGCGGGGTTGTGCGGGGCACTCCGACGTCAGACGGCGACACTTTCCCGCCATGGCGGGAAAATGCTCCTCGCCCAACCCTCGAACAACAACAGAACCCCGCCATGGCGGGGTTCTGTCACGTGAGCGTCGGGGCGGCGACGTACGGCCTCAGGACTTCTTGGTCGCAGCCTTCTTGGTCGTCTTCTTGGCGGTCGACTTCTTCTTCGCCGTGGACTTCTTCGCCGTGGACTTCTTCGCGGTCTTCTTCGTCGTCCGCTTGGTGGTCTTCTTCGCCGGACCCTTGGCGCGCTTGTCGGCAAGCAGCTCGGCGGCGCGCTCGGCGGTCAGGGTCTCCAGGTCGTCGGCGGCCCGGAGGGTGGCGTTGTACTCACCGTCGGTGACGTAGGGACCGAAGCGACCGTCCTTGACGACCATCGGCTGCCCGGAGACCGGGTCGGGGCCGAGCTCCTTGAGCGGCGGCTTGGCGGCGGCCCGGCCGCGCTGCTTCGGCTGGGCGTAGATCTGCTCGGCCTCTTCGAGGGTGATCGTGAGCAACTGGTCCTCGGAGCTCAGCGTGCGGGAGTCGGTGCCCTTCTTCAGGTACGGCCCGTAGCGGCCGTTCTGGGCGGTGATCTCCTCGCCGTCGGCGGCGGTGCCGACGACCCGGGGAAGGGTCAGCAGCTTGACCGCGTCCTCGAGGGTGATGGTCTGGAGGTTCATGGACTTGAAGAGGCTGGCGGTGCGGGGCTTGGCGCCCTTCTTCGCATCCTCGGGGAGCTGCTCGGTGACGTAGGGACCGAACCGGCCGCTCTTGGCGACGACGGTGAGCCCGGTGTCGGGGTGGACGCCGAGGTTCAGCTCCTCGCCGGCCGGGTTCGCGAAGAGCTCCTTGGCCTTCTCCAGGGTGAGCTCGTCGGGCGGCAGGTCGTCGGGGACGTTGGCACGCACCGCGAACGGGGTGCCGTCGTCGCCCGGGCCCTCGATGTAGGGGCCGTAGCGGCCGACCCGGAGGTTGACCCCGGACTCGGGGCCACCGACCGGGAAGGTCGCCAGCTCGCGGGCGTCGATGTCGCCGAGACCGTCGACCAGCGGCTTGAGGCCCTTGACCCGCTCGGAGCCGAAGTAGAACTCGCCGAGCTCGGTGGTCATGTCCTTGTCGCCCTTGGCGATCTCGTCGAGGATCTCCTCCATGCTCGCCGTGAACCGGTAATCGATCTGGCGCGGGAAGTGCTCCTCGAGCAGCCTGACCACCGAGAACGCGACCCACGCGGGAACCAGCGCGGTGCCCTTCTTGAAGACGTAGCCGCGGTTGATGATGGTCTGGATGATGCTCGCGTAGGTCGACGGACGGCCGATCTCGCGCTCTTCGAGCTCACGGACCAGGGTCGCCTCGGTGTATCGAGCAGGCGGCTTGGTCTCGTGGCCGTCCGCGGTGAGGCTCGCGGCGTTGACCCGGTCGCCCTCGGCGAGGTTCGGGAGCCTCGTCTGCTGGTCGTCGGAGGTCTGGTCGGCGGAGTCGGTGCCCTCGACGTACGCCTTCAGGAAGCCGTGGAAGGTGATCACGCGGCCGGTCGCGGAGAAGACCACGTCCTCGCCCGTGGCCGCCGTGGCGCCGAGGCGGATCGCGACCGAGTTGCCGACCGCGTCCTTCATCTGGGAGGCGACGGTGCGCATCCAGATGAGCTCGTAGAGGCGGAACTGGTCGCCGGTCAGACCGGTCTGAGCCGGGGTGCGGAACGAGTCGCCCGCGGGGCGGATCGCCTCGTGGGCCTCCTGGGCGTTCTTGACCTTGGAGGCGTACGTCCGGGGGGCGTCGGGCAGGTATTCGGCACCGTAGAGCTCCCTGACCTGAGCGCGGGCCGCGCTGACGGCGTCTCCGCTCAGGGTCGTGGAGTCGGTACGCATGTAGGTGATGAAGCCGTTCTCGTACAGGCGCTGGGCGACCGACATCGTGGTCGACGCGCTCATCCCGAGCTTGCGGCTGGCCTCCTGCTGCATCGTGGTGGTGCGGAAGGGGGCGTACGGGCTGCGCTTGTAGGGCTTGGACTCGACCGAGCGGACCTCGTAGGTCTGGCCCTCGAGGCCCGCGACGAGGGACTCGGCGCGGGTGCGGTCGAGGTGGACGACCTTGTCGCTCTTGAGCAGGCCGTCGGGGCCGAAGTCGGTGCCGCGGGCGACGCGGCTGCCGTCGATCGAGGTGATCTTGGCCGGGAACATCCGCGGATCGTGGTCGGAGCCGGCGTCGAAGGTGCCGGCGAGGTCCCAGTAGGAGGCGGTGCGGAAGGCGATCCGCTCACGCTCACGGTCGACGACGAGCCTGGTGGCGACCGACTGGACGCGCCCGGCGCTCAGCCGGGGCATGACCTTCTTCCACAGCACCGGGGAGATCTCGTAGCCGTAGAGGCGGTCGAGGATGCGGCGCGACTCCTGGGCCTCGACGAGGTCCATGTCGAGCTCGCGCGGGTTCTCGGCGGCGTCCAGGATCGCGGCCTTGGTGATCTCGTGGAAGACCATCCGCTTGACCGGGATGCCCTTCTTCGGCTTCAGCTCGTCGAGAAGGTGCCAGGCGATGGCCTCACCCTCGCGGTCCTCATCGGTGGCGAGGTAGAGCTCGTCCGCGTCCTTGAGGAGCGACTTGAGCTTGGCGATCTGCTTCTTCTTGTCGCTGGGCACGACGTAGTAAGGGGTGAAGCCGTTGTCGACATCGACGCCGAAGCGCCCCCACGGCTTGTCCTTGATCTTGGCGGGGGTGTCTGCCGCGCTCTGCGGAAGGTCGCGGATGTGCCCGACGGATGCCTCGACGACATACCCCTGTCCGAGGTATCCGCCGATCTTCTGAGCCTTCGCCGGGGACTCGACGATCACCAACTTGTGTGCCACTGACGTCCTTATCTCACTGCAGCAGAGCCTGGCACCACTGACAAGCTCTGGCGAGACACGTTAGCGCGTGTCTCCAGCCGGCATGGGTCCAGTCACCGCGGTTCATGCGGCACTGAGCTCTCGGACAACATGGCGTGTTGCCTTGGGCGCCGCGATGACAATACCTAGCACGCTCGGGAGCGAGAGCGCGAAATCGGTGTCTCATCCGGTCCTGTCCGAAAACTGTCGGTGCTCGTCCCTAAGGTGGCTCTCGAGGACGGCGAGACCCATCCCAACTCGAGAGGTCTCTGCTGATGATCGACGCCGAATACACCGACTACATGGAGGGTCTGGCCACACCCCCGGAGCACCTGGTCTGCTCCGAGTGCGCCCAGCTGCTCACCCGGACCAACGTGATCCTGGAGCGGCTGGAGGCCGAGCTGACCCGGCCCCGGTGGACGGAGCCGGACACACCGCCGCGACCCGACCACGAGGTGGCCCTGGACTGGCTGGCCGCGCTCTGCGGCGGCCACGAGGCGGTCACCGCCCTGGACGCCGCGCCGCTGGTCGAGGACGGCCTGGACCTGCCGGTCGTGGACGATGCGGCGGGACGCACGCAGCTGGAGGCCGTGGCCGCGCTGCTAGACGAGGTCGCGGCCGACTTCCCGGTCGAGGAGGTGGGCTTCGCGTTGCGGCGGGCGCTGCTGCGGTTGTGGGAGATCGACCCACTGGTCGTCGACCGGCCCAGGCAGCCGGCTCAGGTGGCGGCCGGGATCGTGTGGACGATCCTGGGCGCCAACGGGCTCACCGGACCGGGTGGTCTGGTGACCGCGACCGAGCTCAAGGAGCGGCTGGGCGTGACGAAGATGCCCTCGGCCCACGGCAAGCAGCTGGCCGCCGCGCTCCGTGGCTTCTGGCCGTGGCAGACGCAGCGGCCGTGGGGCATGCGGGACCTTCCCGATCTCGAGCCGCTGGGCTATCCCGACCTGCTCGTCTCGAGCGTGCGCCGCCGCCTGATCAGGCTGCGGGACCAGGCGTCGCTGGCGCGGGACGGAGGAACCCCTCGCTGACCAGCTCCTGGGCGATCGGCAGATAGCTGCTGCGCACGACCGCGGGGTCGCGGTCGAGGATCTGGGCGAGCGCGTCGAGGATCTGGCCGACGGTCAGGTCACCGTCGCAGGCGCCCGCGAAGGCCGCCTCGATCGTGTCCGCCTGGCGCGCGCGACGCAGGCCTCGCTGCTGGCGCAGGATGACGGTGCTGGGGTCCTCGGCGCCGGGCTGGCCGAGGGTCTCCTGCTGGATGTCCTCGACGAGCACCAGCGTGGAGTCCTCGGTGACCTCGACGCGGGCTGCGTCGCCCCACGCCGCGAGCGCCGGGGCGATCGGCTGCTCGACGTCGTAGGGCCACTCGAGGAGCTCGCGCTTCGGGCTGCCTTGGGTGCCGCCTCGGCGATGCAGGTTGATCCAGCCGAACCCGACGCCCTCGATCTTCTGCTCCTCGAACCAGGACAGCCAGGTGTCGTAGCGGGTCAGGTAGTCCTGCGCGCCGTGGTGGCCGGAGTCCTTGAGCCACAGCTCGACGTACGCGGCGGGGTCGAGCACCTCACGCTGGACCACGAACGCGTCGACGTCGTCCCCGAGCCAGCCCTCGAGGCGGTCGTCCCAGGGCTGGTCCTCGGAGATGATCCAGTTGCCCAGGATCTGACACCAGCCGCCCTCGGTGAGCATGCCGGGAGCCGCCCGGACGATGTCCTCGACCACCCGGTCGCCGGGGAGCCCGGAGTCACGGTAGACGAGGCGCTCACCGGTTGCCGGGCTGATCACGAACGGCGGGTTGGTGGCGATCAGGTCGAAGCGCTCACCGGCGACGGGCTCGAAGAACGACCCGTTGCGTACGTCGATCCGGTCCGCCACGTCGTTGAGGGCGGCGTTGAACGTGGTGATCCACAGGGCTCGCTGGTTGACGTCGGTCGCGACCACCCGGTCGCTGTGGGTGGCGAGGTGAAGGGCTTGCACCCCGCACCCGGTGCCGAGATCGAGAGCTCTGCCGACCTGGTCGCGGATGGTCAACTGCGCCAGGGAGGTCGAGGCGGGGCTGATGCCGAGCACGTGCTCGGGGCCGACGCGTTGCGGTCCGCCGTCGAGCCCCGGCGTGAGGTCGGAGACGACCCAGAGGGAGGTGTCATCGGTGGCGTACGGACGTACGTCGAGGCGGGCCGCCACCTCGCCGACCGACTGCTCCAGGATGCCCTCGACGGCGAGCCGGTCGACGAGTCCGGGCAGAGCTGCCTCGGCGTGGTCCAGGGACACGGTCGTCTGCAGCAGGAAGAGCCGGATGAGCGTCTCCAGCGGCGAGCCTCCGTGAGTGCGCCGCCGGCCGGGCAGCGTCTCGTTGCGGCTCAGCGCGCTGTGCGCGGTCGGGCCGAGCAGATCGGCGACGGAGTCGTAGGAGAAGTCTGCGTGCTGGAGGGCGTCACGGAGCCGGTGCGGGAGGTCACTCACACCTGGAGCCTATGGCCTGCCTGGGTCAGCCCGCTGCCGCGCCCTCGGCGCTGGCATGGATGTCGAAGACCTTGGCCAGACCGGTGATCCGGAAGATCTTGAGCAGCCGTTCCTGGGTGCAGACCAGGCGGAGCATGCCGTTGTGCTGGCGCACCTTCTTCAGGCCGCCCACCAGGACGCCGAGGCCGGTCGAGTCGAGGAACTCCACGGCTTCGAGGTCGACCACGATGTCGTAGTGGCCCCGGGCGACGAGCTCGGTGATCTTGTCCCTCAGCTTCGGCGCGGTATAGACGTCGATCTCGCCGCCCACGGCCACGATGGTGGCCGAGTCGAGCTCGCGAGTCGCAAGCGTCAGATCCACTTCGAAGTTCTCCTGCCAAGGAACGTGAGACAACCAGCTCCGGTCGGCCTGCCTGGTGTCCGATACCCGGAGTCGATCGTAATGTAACCACGGCTCACCAGGATGCGCGTAAGAAACTCGCAACGTCATGGCCACGATGCGGGGCCGCGAGCGTGGCGGCCACCAGGATTCTGGGAGAATGTCCAGGTGTTGACGACAGCGACCGGTGATCTCGTACGCCGGCTCGCTCACGTCCCGGGGCGCGAGGACCGGCTCGCTCATCTCGAGCAGGTTCCACCTCGGGAGGCCGTCTTCGCCGACTGGCCGGCGTGGGCTTCGACCGATGTGGTCGCCGCCTTCGCCGCTCGCGGGATCGAGCGTCCTTGGCAGCATCAGGCGGTGGCCGCCGAGGCCGCCCACGAGGGCAGTCACGTGATCGTCTCGACCGGCACCGCCTCCGGGAAGTCGCTGGCCTATCAGCTGCCCGCGCTGACCGCGATCCGAGACGGACGTGGTCCACGTGGCGAACGCGGCGCCGGCGTCCTCTATCTCGCACCCACCAAGGCGCTCGCCCAGGACCAGCTGACCGGGCTGCGCGAGCTGGGCGTCGACGTGCGCGCGGTGACCCACGACGGCGACAGCACCCGGGAGCAGCGGGACTGGGCCCGCGACTTCGGCGAATACATCCTGACCAACCCCGACATGCTGCACCGATCGCTGCTCCCCGGTCACCAGCGGTGGGCGGCCTACTTCCGCTCGCTGCGCTACGTCGTCATCGACGAGTGCCATCACTACCGCGGCGTCTTCGGGGCGCACGTCTCGCACGTGCTGCGGCGGCTGCGGCGGATCTGTGCGCTCTACGGCTCGTCGCCGACGTTCGTCCTCGCCTCGGCGACCGTCGCGGAGCCGTCGATCGCGGGCGAGCGGCTCACCGGCCTTCCGGTTCTTCCGGTGACCGCCGACTCGTCGCCGCGCGGAGAGCTCTCGATCGCCCTGTGGCAGCCTCCGTTGACGACGCACGCCGGCGAGAACGGCGCTCCCGTGCGCCGGGCGGCCTCTGCCGAGACGGCCGACCTGCTGGCGGACCTGGTCTCCTCGGACGTACGCACCTTGGCCTTCGTACGCTCCCGGGTCGGCGCCGAGCAGGTCGCTCTGACCGCGGCCGCCGAGCTGGCCGAGGTCGATCCCTCGCTGCCCGGGCGGGTGGCGTCCTACCGCGGTGGCTATCTGCCCGAGGAGCGCCGGTCGATCGAGGCGTCGCTCCGCTCCGGTGAGCTGCTCGGGCTGGCGGCGACGAACGCGCTCGAGCTCGGCATCGACATCAGCGGTCTGGACGCCGTCGTGCTGGCCGGCTACCCGGGCAGGCGCTCGGCATTCTGGCAGCAGATCGGCCGGGCCGGGCGGGGAGCGGGCGACGCGCTCGGCATCCTGGTCGCCCGCGACGACCCGCTGGACACCTACCTCGTCACCCATCCGGATGCGCTTCTCGGCCAGCCGGTCGAGGCCACCGTCTTCGACCCCGCGAACCCGTACGTCGTCGGCCCCCATCTCTGCGCCGCAGCACAGGAGCTGCCGCTGACCGAGGCCGACCTGCCGCTCTTCGGACCGGGTGCCCGGGAGATCCTGGACAACCTGGTCGCCTCCGGGCTGCTACGCAAGCGGCCTCGCGGCTGGTACTGGACCGACCGTCGGCGCGCGGCCGACCTCGCCGACATCCGCTCCTCGGGTGGGTCTCAGGTGCAGCTGATCGAGGCCGAGACCGGCCGGGTCGTCGGCACCGTCGACGCGGCGAGCTCACACGCGAGCGCACATGCCGGCGCCGTCTACGTCCACCGCGGCGAGACCTATCTCGTGCACGAGCTCGACCTGGACGAGAACGTCGCGGTCATCTCCCGCGACGACCCCGGCTACTCCACCTCCGCCCGGGAGATCACCGAGATCTCGATCGTCGCCGAGCGGGAGCAGGTCGCCTGGGGTGAGTGCCGCCTGGCGTACGGCGACGTCGACGTCAGCCACCAGGTCGTCTCCTTCCTGCGCCGGCGACAGCCGAGCGGCGAGGTGCTGGGCGAGGAGCTCCTCGACCTCCCCGAACGTACGTTGCGCACCTCCGCGGTCTGGTGGACCGTGCCCGCCTCGGCCCTCGAGGCGGCCGGCCTGGAGAACGCGGACATCCCGGGTGCCGCCCATGCCGCCGAGCACTGCTCGATCGGGCTGCTCCCGCTGATCGCGACCTGTGACCGCTGGGACATCGGCGGCGTCAGCACCGCGTCCCACCCGGACACCGGCATGCTCACCGTCTTCGTCTATGACGGACATCCCGGCGGCGCCGGATTCTCCGAGCGAGGGTTCCGTGCCGCCCGGGAGTGGCTCGGCGCCACACTGGAGACCATCGAGGCATGCGAGTGCGACGACGGCTGCCCCTCCTGCGTGCAGTCGCCCAAGTGCGGCAACCAGAACAACCCTCTCGACAAGCAAGGCGCGATCGTGTTGTTGCGGCTGCTGCTGCAGAAATAGGCCTACCCTGGGGAAATGTTGATCTTGGGCCTTGTGCTGATCGTCGTTGCCGCAGTCCTCATCGTTCTGGGTCTCTTCACCACCGGTAACGGTGATCTCGACGACCCGACCGCCACTCTGCTCGGTCTCCCGGTCGGCTCGACCACGATCTTCGTGATCGGCCTCGTCGCCGGCGTCCTTCTCCTCTTCGGCCTCTCGCTCACCAAGTGGGGCGGCAAGCACCAGATGAAGTACATGAAGGACAAGCGCCAGCTGCGGAGCCTGACCAAGACGCTGCAGGATGCCGAGGCCAAGCCCGAGCCCACCACTGAGATCAAGCCTGAGCCCACGCCTCAGACCAAGCCCGAGGACGTCTAGTCCGACCCTGGCCCCGTCGGGCCGGCCCTCGCCTCGGCAACCGGATCCCCCGGTTGACCGAGCCAGCGGGGTCCTTCGACCCGCACCGTGACGGTGACGTCCTCCCCGGCGATCTCGCACGACTCCAGCACGGCGCCGTTGCGATCGGTGATCCTCGTCGCTGCCGCACAGGCATCCTCGGAGACCTGAAGCGCATCGGCTCCCGCCAACGCCGCCAGATCGGCCGCGGACTGGGCGGTGCGGTGGGCGACGAAGACCGCGCCCACCACACCCAGCGCGGCACCGACGAAGAGCAGCAGGCCGATCGCACCGATCGCGAACGGGGCGGCCGACCCGCGCTCGTCCTTGCCCGCCCGGACCGCGCTCACCGCTCCTCCTGCACCGTCTCGGTCGCAGCGACCGCCTCGCCGCGCACGGTCACACCCGGCATCCAGCTGAAGATCCCACCGGGCCCGGTCACCCGAGCGTGAGCCGAGGCGACGACCTCCTCGGCGCCGGCGCTGACACTCACCTGCGTGCCCGCGGGCCCGACCCGACGTCCGCGGGCGGCGGCGGAGCCAGTGTCGTCCCCTCGGGCGACAGCCCGTGCGGTCTCCCGAGCAGCGTCGACCACCTGGATCTGCGCTGCGCCCACCGACAGCAACCACACCAGACCGATGGTCACGGCCACCAGAAGCGGGATCACCATCACCAGCTCCGCAGTGGCCGCGCCTCGCTCGCCCCGCTGCCCGCAGACCACGGCTCAGATCCCCAGAAGGCCGAGCACGTGCTGGAACAGCCTGTTGAGCAGGTCGTTGCCGAAGCCACCGGTGAGCAGCTTGTAGAGCAGGCCGGCGAGCCCCGCGCCGGCTGCTGTGCCGACGGCGTACTCAGCCGTCGTGATCCCCTTCTCGTTCTTCCGAAGATGTGCCTTGGCCATGATTGGTCCTCTCTGGTCGATGGCCGTCGGTACGGCCGTTCAAGGACGACGATGTCCCGCTCCACCGACATTCGCGACCGTCATGTCATCGGCTGTGGAGAACCCGATCCCGAACCCACCCTGTGGATGACAAACGGCCCGTTGATCAGGGAAAACGAGCCGCCGAGACGTCACGTACGTCGGTCGAGTGGGCACCGAGCTGCCAACTCGACCGACGCGGGTGACGCCTCGGCAGTGGGTCAGATACCGAGGTTGGAGAGGAGGCCGCCGACGACGGGGACGACGCCCAGCAGCAGGAAGGCGGGGAGGAGGCAGATACCGAGCGGGACGGCGGCCTTGACGCCGACCGCGCGGGCGCGGTCCTCGACCTCGGCGCGGGCATTTCTGGTCAGGTCGTCGGCAAGGCGCTCGACCGTGATGGCGACCGGGGCGCCGGTGGCCTGCGCCCGGGCCAGAGCCCGGCCCAACGGCGCCAGCGCAGGATCATCCACCAGGGTGCGCCACGTCTTCTCCGGATCGGCTCCCAGACGAAGCCGTGAAGCCGCGGGCAGGAGTCGGGCCGCAGCCGGCCCGGGCAGCGCTGCCGCGACCGCCACCAGCGCCTCGGCCGGCGCCGCACCAGAGGCGAGCGCGGCGGAGAGCAGATGTACCAGGGCAGGCATCTCGGCCTTCGCAGCCTCTCGCTCCCGCCGGACCTCGGTGGGCTCGACGCGGCTGATGACCAGCCAGCAGACGACCCCCGCAGGAGCGGCGAAAACCGCACCCGCCGTGCCTCCGACGAAGGAGTAGACGGCACCGGCGGCGAGCAGCGCCAGCAACGGCCGCCAGCGCATCATCCAGCCGTCGGGCTCACCCCGATCCACGACGGCCGCGACCCGGTCCGGAAGGGGTGAGACGGGTGCAGGAAGCAGCGCCGCTGCCAGCCCGAGCGCGACGGCAGCGACCCAGATGCTCATCTCGCCTCGACCCCGCGCGCGATGCCCTCGATCCACCACAGCCCCGACCAGCCGAGCAGCAGTCCGAGACCGAGGCAGGCCAGGCCCACCGGCGAGCCGAAGAGGAACTCGAGCGGGTCGCCGCCGACACCGCTGCCCATCGCCAGGGCGGCCACCGGCAGGCCCGCGATCAGACGGGCGGTGGAGCGGGCCGATCCGAGCTCGCCGTCGACGACCCGCTGGGTGGCGGCGGCCGCCCGCAGGTCGAGCGCCACCCGGTCGAGCGCGTCCGCGAGACCGCTCCCGGTCTGGTGGGCGATCTGCCAGGCAGCGGCGACCACGCGGAGCGCTCCGGCCCCGGGAACCTCGGCGACCTGCCGCCACGCGGCGGGGACGTCGGAGCCCATCCGCTGCGCCTCAGCGACCGGCTCGATCACCGGCCACTCCGCGGCGAGCTGCGTCAACGCGGGGCCGGGCGGATGACCGGCGGCGAGCTCGGCGGCCATCTGCTCGCAGGCCTCGACGACGCGGTCGGCCGTACGCCCCGCCGCGATCCGCTCGCAGCGCCGCCGCCACAGGGCGATGCCACCGAAGGTGGCGATCCCGAGCAAGACAGCCGCAACGACCGCCTTGCCCGGGAAGACGATGGGGACCAGGGCGACCAGGAGGAACGACCACCGCGGCACCCGCCACGCACGCGACCGTGACCCGACCGCGGCTCGTGGGCGCAGCATCAGCGCGGTGGCACCACCGAGCAGGCAGGCGACCAGCCCGAGACTCAGCCCGTTCACCGGTCGGCTCCCAGCAGCGCTTCGAGTCGATCCGAGCCCGGTCCGGCGATCACGCCGTCATCGGCGGCCACCGAGAAGGCGGTCTCCATCCGGACCAGCCCGTCGGCTCCGCGGAGCGGGACCGCGATCTCGGTCAGCAGCCGACGGCCGTCACGTCGCCGCAGGTGCACGACCACGTCCACACCGGACGCGAACTGGCTGTGCGCCGCCTCCCGGCCAAGACCGGCGGCGAGCGCCAGCGCCTCCACCCGCGCCGGGACATCGGCGGCGGAGTTGGCGTGCAGCGTGCCGCAGCCGCCCTCGTGGCCGGTGTTCAACGCGGCGAGGAGGTCGACGACCTCGGCGCCACGCACCTCCCCCACGACCAGCCGGTCCGGCCGCATCCTGAGGGCCTGGCGGACCAACGTATGGAGCTCGACCGCACCGGCGGCCTCGATGTTGGCCGGACGCGCCTCGAGGCCGACCACGTGAGGATGGTCCGGGCGCAGCTCGGAGGCGTCCTCCACCAGCACCAGTCGTTCCTGCGGCGGCACCAAGGACAGCAGCGACGCCAGCAGGGTCGTCTTCCCGGTGCCGGTGCCCCCGGAGACGAGGAACGCCGACCGCGCCAGCACCAGCCGCCGCAACAGATCGGCCACATCGGGAACGACCATCCCCGAAGCCTCCAGTTCGGAGAGCGTGAACGCCCGCGCCGAAGGCACCCGCAGCGAGATCACCGTGCCGGGTCGCGCCAGCGGCGCGAGCACCGCGTGGAACCGGCTGCCGTCGCCCAGCCTCAGGTCGACGTAGGGCGAGGCGTCGTCCAGGCGGCGGCCGGCCCCGGCCGCCAGCCGCTGCGCCAGCCGCCGAACCGCATCGTCGTCAGGGAACGCGACCGGAGCGGGCTCCAGGCCTGCACCACGGTCGATGAAGACCTGATCGGGCCCGTTGACGAGGACGTCGGTCACCCCCGGCAACCGCAGCAGCGGCTCCAGCGGCCCCGCGCCGACCACGTCGCGGCGCAGCATCTCGAAGACGGCCAGCACGGTCGCGTCACCGACGATCCGCCCCTCCGTGCGGAGCGCCTCCTGAACCCGGTGCGGGGTGAGCTCTCCCGGCGTACGCGCCAGGTGGTCGCGGACCAGGTCGACGACCTGGGGCGCGATGTCGACGGCGCCGATCATGCCGCCATCACTCCCGCGCGGAGCCGGCAGCGCATCAGCACCTCGGCCGCGGCACGGGCCAGCGGCGCCCGCCTCGAGCGGATCGGTCCCAGGCCCAGGTCGATGGCCTCCGAGAGCCCACGCTGGTCGGACATGGACGCGATCACCGGCAGCCCGAGCGCACGCCCGACGGCCTCCGGTTCGGCCGCGCGACCGCGGACGACGACCCGCACCCGATCCCGCTCGGGAAGCCGTGAGACCAGGCGGGCGGCGGAGGCCGTGCCGGTGACGTTCGCCCGCACGACGACGAGGACGATGTCGCAGCCGGTCAGCAGCGCCTCCGCCCCGGCGTCCGACTCGCGTGGCAGGTCGACCACGACCAAGTCATGACCACGGCGAGCGGCGGCGAGCACCTCGCACACCACCTCCGGCTTCGGCGGCACCGCGTCGCCGCCCGGCCAGCCCAGCAGGCCCAGCGACCCGACATGTGGCACCGCCTCACGCAACGCCCGCGCACCGAGTCGCCCGGCGGTCTGCCCGAGGTCGCCCCAGGTCACCCCGGGGATCTCCTCGAGCCCGAGGACCCGCCCGACTCCGGGGCCGAGCCGGTCGGCATCGATCAGCAGCGTCGTTCCGCGGTCGGCTCCCAGGCTGGCCAGGGCCGCGGCGTACGTCGTCGCCCCAGCGCCGCCCGATCCGGCCATCACGCCGACGACCAGACCTGCACCACCTTCGCCGTCACCGACGTCGGCGATCAGCCCGGCGACGGCGGCCTCGGCCGAGGGCAGCTCCAGCAGCGTCTCCGCGCCGATCTCCAGCGCGGCTCGCAGCAGCGGCTCCCCGGTCGAACCCCAACCCACGACATAGACCCCGTCCCGACGAGGTGGGCGCAACGACGCCACCTCCGCCAAGAGATCGGCGCCGACGAGGATCAGTGGTGGACGTTGCCATCGGCGCAGTGCGCCGACGGCATCGGTGCACTCCTCGACGGTGACACCGGAGGCGGCGGCCAGACGTGCCGCCTCAGCGGCCAGCAACGAGTCCGAGGTGATGACGAGAGGTTCCGAGGTCATGACAGCAGGATCCGCCGGGACACCGACGATTCCACCCGCAAATCCGGCACCTGTGGATAACTCCGTCCCGAACCCGCCCTGTGGATGGCGATCGGCCCGCCCAGCGGGCGTCTACGATGTGCCCATGACACGCATCGCTGCGTTCTTCGATCTCGACAAGACGATCATCGCGAGGTCGAGCACGCTTGCGTTCTCCAAGCAGTTCCAGGCCGGCGGCCTGATCACCCGCGCGGCCATGATCCGCTCGGCCTACACGCAGTTCGTCTACGTCGTCGGCGGTGCCGACCACGACCAGATGGAGAAGATGCGCAAGGCGCTCTCCGAGATGGTCACCGGCTGGGACGTGGCGACCGTCAAGGAGATCGTCGCCGACACCCTCCACAACGTGGTCGACCCGCTCGTCTACGAGGAGGCCGTGCAGCTCATCGAGCAGCACCACGCCCAGGGGCACGACGTCATCATCGTCTCCGCCTCCGGCACCGAGCTGGTCGAGCCGATCGGCGCGATGCTCGGCGCCGACCACGTCGTCGCCACCCAGATGGAGATCGAGGACGGCCGCTACACCGGCGAGATCGCGCTGTACGCCTACCGCGAGGAGAAGGCCCGCGCGGTCCAGCAGCTGGCCGAGCGCTTCGGCTACGACCTCGAGCAGTCGTACGCCTACTCCGACTCCGTCACCGACCTCCCCATGCTGGAGGAGGTCGGTCACGCGTTCGCGGTCAATCCCGACAAGGATCTCCGTAGGGCCGCCAAGGAGCGCGGCTGGGACATCCTGGTGTTCAACAAGCCGGTCGCGCTGCGCAGCCGGGTGCTCACCCCGTCCACGCCGACCCTGGCCGCGCTGGCCGTCGGGGGCGCCGTCGCGATCGCCGGCGGGGTCATCTGGGCGGGCACGAAGCGCCGTCGCCTCGGCACCTGACGTGCCCTGGATCCCGAGCCGAGCAGAAGCCGCATCATCCTCCTCATCCCGCAGAATTTCCAGGCTTGAATCTGGCCGCCGATCAGCGTAGAAACAGAGACGTAACAAGACGTACACGAGTGACAGGCACCCACGCGGCGATCCACCCATCTGATGGGGTGCTGTAGCCGGGGAGAAATCCCGGCGCAGTGACCAGACCTTGCACGCTTGGTAACCAGAAACGCTCGTGTCAGCGGTGGCACCCGGTGCTCACAACCCACCGGGTGCCACCTGCTTTTGCCCGACTATTCGGCTGCGTCCAGGCGCAGCGGCGAGGCCTCGGCCCCGGCGGCGTACGCCTCGGCCGCGTAGAGCAGCCACGAGTGCGCCCCGGCCTGGCCACCCTCACGGAAGCCGCGCAGGTTCGACTCGTAGGCGGCCCGCAGCGCCAGATGGCCGGCCTCGGGCACGACCAGCGACTTCTCGTCCACCCCGCGCGCGACCAGGACGAGCCGCTCTGCGGCACGCGCGACCAGACCGTTGTGGGACGCGAACGGTGCAGCGGTCGCCAGATCGGCGTGCACGAACGCCGCCACGACCAGCGCGGGCGCGGACGTCGGCGCGAGCAGCAGATCGGAGAGACGTCGCAACCGCTCGGCAGCATCGGCAGAGCGCGGCCGCCCCAGCTCCTCGGCCTCCAGAGAGGCCCCGGCGGCCAGCGCGTGCAGCCGCGCGAACGCCTGCAGCGGCGCATGCTTCACCACCGGCACCAGCGAGAGCAGCTCGGTCGAGAGCCGCACCGCGTCCTGCGCGATCGCGTCCCCGCCGGAGGCACGGACCTCGCCCAAGGACGACGAGGAACCTTCCAGCACGGCCGAGGCGTGCGCACCGCGCAGCAGCGACTCGGCGGTGGTCTCCGGGGACGTACGCCGCAGGCCCCGGTCACGCAGCATCACGTCGATACCGTCACGAGCTGCGGCGAACCCCGAGGCCACACCTTCGAGCGACACCAACCGGGCCAGCGGATCATCCTTCACACGATGAAGCCTAAGCGGGGGTTACCCTGGCCACGATGACGGACCCAGCCAACCCCGATCCGGCACGCTCCTTCGGAAGCGTGGCGGACAGCTATGACCGCGGGCGCCCGTCCTACCCGGTCGACGCGGTGAAGTGGCTGGTCGGCGAGGAGCCGTGCTCGGTCCTCGAGCTCGGGGCCGGCACCGGCAAGCTCACCGAGATCCTCGTGAGGCTCGGCCACGACGTCTTCGCGACCGACCCGGACGACGCGATGCTCGACATCCTCTCCGAGAAGCTCCCGGACGTACGCGCCACCAGCGGCACCGCCGAGCAGATCCCGACCGGGGACAGCCTCTACGACGTGGTCGTCGTCGGCCAGGCGTTCCACTGGTTCGACCACGCCAGGGCGCTGGCGGAGATCGGCCGGGTGCTGCGTACGGGCGGACGGCTCGCCGTGGTCCAGAACGAGCGTGACGAGCGGATCCCCTGGGTGCGCAAGCTCGGCAGGCTCATCGGCAAGCAGACCGGGCTCACAGCAGAGGGCGGCTTCGACCCGACCCCGATCCTCGACGACTCCGCGCTCTTCTCCGCGGTGGAGGCCCAGACGTTCCGGCACTGGCAGGTCGTCGACCGCCACTCGATCCAGGACCTGGTCCAGTCGCGCTCCAACATAGCCACCCTCCGGCCGGAGGCCCAGCAGCAGAAGCGGAACGAGGTGCTCGCCTTCTACGACGACTACGGCCGCGGCATGGACGGCATGCAGCTGCCCTACAACTGCCGCGCCTGGCGTACGCAGGTGCTGCCGCAGGCGCAGATCAAGCAGACTGTCGAGACCGACGAGGAGCCGGAGCCGAAGGTGCCGCTGGCCAAGCGCACCGACACCGCCGTACGCCTCCCCCGCGTCATCACCGATCCCGAGAACGGCGACGACGACCTGCTCATCGACTTCCGGTGAGCGGGTCGCGGGGACGCGTCGTGAGCGCGTCGCGCCTCGGGTCGATCAGGTCGAAGCTCTGGATGATCCAGAAGATCGTGAAGCAGACCAGCAGCGAGATCTCGGTTGCCAGCAGCCAGTACCTCCAGCCGGTCAGGCCCAGCACGACGCCGGCCGCGAGCAGCACCACCATCGCCACGACGAGCGCCCAGTAGGTCTTGTCCAGCCGTGTCCGCGCCTTGTCGGCCTCACGCGCGACCTTCCGCACACCCCAGTCGGTGTTGAGCACGACCGCCAGCGCGAACGGCGTGAAGGTGAACAGGGCCGCGAGCCCGTGCGCCTTCGTCGCGAAGCTCTCCTGGTCGATCAGCAGCCAGCCCACCCCGACGACCCATGCCGCCGCGACCGATACCAGCCCGACGGCGCCCCAGCGCGACGGCCAGGCGCCGGCGGCGGCACGCTTGCGGAGCCCGAAGATCAGCACGACCACCCAGCCGATCGCCATCACCGCCAGGTAGCTCCAGGCGTTGTTGACGATGGCCGCCTTGTCGATCTGCTCCCCGATCTCCGGGGTCGGCACGAAGCCGACCATCGGCGCCGAGAGTCCAGCGAGGTTGAGTGCGGTGTCCTCCGCGTCGGTATAGCCCCGCAGCACCACCAGACACACCCCGAGCGCACACAGCACCGCGGTGAAGACCGGGCCCGCCGGGGTGTAGTAGTAGGACGAGATGGAGGTCTCCCACTCGCCGCTCGAGATCGTCTGGGCACCCACCGAGATCGCCAGCCCGGCGAGCAGACAGCACAGCGCGAAACGGACATAGCGGTACGTCGTCACCTCGGTCATACTCCCCGAAGGTAGCGGGATCCGGCCTCCCACGGGGCCCTATCCAGCAGCGCGTCCGAGACCCGCTCCAATCGTTCACCGACCAATCTCGAGGAACGCATAGCGTGACGTACGCCACATCGGATAACGTAAATCGAACCCGGATCCCCACCGGTTTCGATAAATCCTCCGTCGCTCCCTACGATGCGCGCGTGAAGATGACGATCAAGTGAAATCCTTCGCCCCGAGCCGACGATGTCTTGGGATGCGCCCACGGACGCGTTAGCGTCCCAGCGAAGTCGCATATCCCCGCCGTAGCCCCACCACCATCACCGCTCGGGCGATGCCTCCTGCGGAAAAAGTGAGGTCGACATGTCCACCGTGACATACCTCGAGGACGGACCTTCCGTCCTCTCCCTGTACGAAGGTTTCTTCGCCGGTGGCGCCCGGATCCTGCACACCGCAGTCGTCCGCGCCCTCGACGCCACCACGCCTCAGCGACACAGCGTGCTGAGCCTCAGCGACCGCGTGCAGCGCGAGTTCACCGCGCAGCGGATCTCCTCCGACAACTCCTACCGCCGGCTCACCTCCGCCGGCGTGCCGGTGCGGGCCTTGAGACGTACGCCGACGGGCCCCATCACCACCAGCCAGCTCAAGCGCGTGGCGCAGTCGGTGGCGAAGGC
This sequence comes from Nocardioides sp. NPDC047086, assembly GCF_040643685.1. Classification (NCBI taxonomy): domain Bacteria; kingdom Bacillati; phylum Actinomycetota; class Actinomycetes; order Propionibacteriales; family Nocardioidaceae; genus Nocardioides; species Nocardioides sp. NPDC047086. The sequence continues at coordinate 19,720 of NZ_JBEYUV010000008.1, read as the reverse complement.
CGACGTGGTGCTCTCCCTCAAGGAGCAGCCGCTCACGGTGCTCGGCAGGGTCGGGACGTCCGGGACCCCGCTGATCACGTGCCTGCACCGCTCCGACCCGGAGCATCAGGGGGCAGGCGTACAGGAGCTCATCGACCTCGACCGCGCCGGGCTGCTGACCGCGGCGGTGTGCTGTGCGGAGTCGACGCAGCGGGCCTACCACGAGGCGACCGGGATCCCGCTGGAGCGGCTGCCGGTCCTGCCCAACGGGGTCGACCTCTACAAGTTCCGCACCGACGCCGACCTGCGCGCCGGCAAGCGGGCCGAGCTCGGCGTGGACGGCGACGCACCCGTGGTGATGATCGCGGCGCGCTTCGACGAGATGAAGAACATCCCGCTCTTCGTCCGGGCCGCGCGCCGGTTCGTCCAGGAGCACGCCGACGCCCACCTTGTCATGTGCGGCGCCGGGATGACCGCGGACAACCCGGCCTTCGCTCAGCTCGTCGCCGAGGAGCTCGGCGCCTGGCCGGCGCTGGAGACCAACCTGCACGCCCTCGGGATCCAGAGCCAGATGGCGCCGCTCTACAACGCCGCCGACCTGATCACGCTGACCTCGGCGTTCGGCGAGGCCGCCCCGCTGTGCCTGCTGGAGGGGATGGCCTGCGGTGCGGTCCCGGTGACCACGCCGGTCGGCGACGCTCCGGCCATGGTCGGCGACCCTCGCCTGGTGGCGACCTTCGACCCGGCCGAGATGGCCGAGTCCTGGAAGGCCGCCTTCGCCCAGCGCGAGGAGCACTTCGAGCGCATCTTCCGCAACCGGCAGCGCCTCTCCGAGCAGCGGCTCTTCGACGCGTACGCCCGGCTGATCAAGGACTCCGCCGACACAGCGCTGATCCCGGTCGCGGTCTGAGTTCACCACCGTTGGTCGAGCCCGGCGAGCCGGTGCTCGACCAACGTGCTCGACCAGCGTGGCGAGTCAGTAGATGTTCACGTCGTACGCGTTGAGGGCCTCGCGGACGGGCTGGTAGAAGGTGGTCCCGCCCGAGGAGCAGTCGCCGGAGCCGCCCGAGGTGATCCCGAGAGCGGTCGAGCCGGCGTAGAGCGGACCACCGGAGTCGCCCGACTCGGCGCAGATGTCGGTCTGGATCATGCCGCGGACGGTGCCGGACCCGCGGTAGCGGACCGAGACGTCGAGCGCCTCGACCCGGCCGGAGTGCACGCCGGTCGACGAGCCGTCGCGGGTGACCCGCTGGCCGACCCGCGCGTCACCGGCGGAGTAGCCGCCCGAGTGGCTCAGCGAGGTGTTGGCGTAGCGCACCAGGGCGTAGTCGTTGCCCGGGTAGCTCGACTTGACGGTCGGTCCGATCCGGGTCGTCTCAGCGGAGTTGGTGTACCACGTCCCCACCTCCTCGGCGCAGTGGCCGGCGGTGAGGAAGTAGTGGGTCCCGCCGCTGCGTACGTTGAAGCCGAGCGAGCAGCGGTAGCCGCCCCCGTGGATGGCGTCACCCGCGCCGAGGAACGGCTTGAACTCGCCCTCGGCGCGCTTGAGCGTGATCGCGTCGGCATCGACGCCGGCCGCCTCGGTCAGCCTGCTCAGCGCGCCCCGGGGGACGGTGGAGTCGGCGGTCACGACCACCGTGCCGGTGGCCTCGTCGGTGTACCACGCGATGCCGGACAGCGCGGACCTGTTGACCGCGGAGTCGACGGCGGAGTAGACGGCCGCGAGCGCCCTGGCGCTGCGCTTCTCCGCCGGGGGCGCGGCGACCGCCGGAGTGGCCGCGGCGGTAGCCGCCAGACCTAGACCGACCGCTGCAGCGAGCAGACGGTTACGTGACCTGGTGAACCTCATACGTTCCTCCACCGCGATGTGCCCGAACACGACCACAGTGAGTATGTCGTTCTAGATGCCTCATCGGCCAGTCGTTGGCAAAAAACTTTCGTAGTTCGACAAAATTTCGTGCGCCGCGGGGCAACGTGGCTCAACCACGTCACCCCGCGTCGTACTCGTACGTGATCAGCGACCCTCGATCAAGGGCGCTCGATCAGTAGATGGTGGCGCCGTACACGCTGAGCGCCTCCGTCACCGGCTGGAAGAAGGTCGTGCCGCCAGTGCTGCAGTTGCCCGAGCCGCCGGAGGTCAGACCCAGGGCGGTCGAACCGGAGTAGAGCGCGCCGCCGGAGTCACCGGGCTCGGCGCACACGTTGGTCTGGATCAGGCCGCTGACGGTGCCCTCGGCGTAGCGGACGCTGGCGTTGACCGCGGTCACGGTGCCGGTGTGGACACCGGTGGTCGAGCCGTCACGGGTGACGCTCTGGCCGACCCGGGCGGTGCCCGCGGTGAAGCCACCGGACTTCGAGATGGACGAGTTGTAGCGGACGATGCCGTAGTCGTTGCCCGGGAAGCTCGAGCCCGCGGTCGAGCCGAGCAGCGTGCTCTGCGAGGAGTTGGCGTACCAGGTCGAGACGTCGTTGGTGCAGTGGCCCGCGGTCAGGAAGTAGTCGGCGCCGCCGACCTTGACGTTGAAGCCGAGCGAGCAGCGGTAGCCGCCCCCGTAGATCGCGTCACCCGCGCCGATGAGCGGGGTGAACTCTCCCTTGGTGTGCTTGACGGTCACGGCCTCGTCGCCCTGGCTCGTCTTCTCGGCGGCCGCCTCCTTCACCTCGGCGATCTCGGCCGCGGAGACGGTCTCGTCGACCGTGACGACGACCTTGTTGGTCGCCGGGTCGGTGTACCACGACGAACCGACCGGGGCGGCCTCGGCGACAGCCGACTTGACCGATGCGACCTCGGCCTTGCTGAACTCGGCGTCCGCGGCGGCTGCCGGGACGGCGACGGCGGCGGAGGCCGCGAGACCCACACCCGCGGCGAGCGCGGCGATCGTGCGGGGACGGAAGTTGGTGCGTTGGAACCTCATACGTCTCCTCCTGGGGGAAAGGCCCACGGGTTGCGGGCTTCCGCACCCGGAACCACGGGTTTCGCGGCTTACCAGGGGCGGGTAACTGAGTTTCGTGTTCTTTCCTCTGCCCCGCACCACATTCGAATCCCCAAGAATCTGCATTGCAAAGACTCGTTCATCGAATTCCTGCAATGCAGCAACACGCGATTCCGCAGGGTTTTCGGTGGGCCACCCGCAGAAGAGGATGGGGTAAGCATTGCCAAGTTGTAGGTGCCCGGGTCCGGAGCCGCGTACGGTGGGTATCCGTGTTCATCTCGCTGCACGAGCGGGGATTCGGACGGGATTTCGTCCGTCTTCCAAACCTTCGGCGTGGCGACCGTTGATAGATGGTAGACAAACCCCATGCCGTATCCGCCGCCCCCAGGCTCCCCCGGTTCGGGCGCGCCTGACGAGGAGCCGCAGAAGCAGCCTGCCCCCTTTGACTACAACGAGCGCCTGATCGGGCTCTCCGAGGAGATGGGCGGCAACCGGCCGGCGTTCAACGCCCGCAAGGAGCGCGCCGGCCAGGGCGGCCCGCTTCGCCAGGTCCTGACCATCGCCGTCTCCCTCGGGCTCGTGGTCGTGTGCGGGGTGGTCGTCTACGCCCTCTTCACCCGCGGGGACGACGCGGCCACGACCGCCGGGGTGCCGACGGCGAGCGACACGGCCTCGGCCGACAGGACATCGAGCGAATCGGCGAGCCGGGGCGGCGGCAGCTCCGACGTCAGCGGCGAGGCCAGTGGCCGCCCCGGCTGGCCCGGGACCAGCTCTCCGGCTGCCCCCAGCGACGGCGCCACCTCGCGTTCGACCATCGGCCCCGAACACCTCGCCAAGGCCGACGTCCCGCGCCCCTGGAAGTTCACCTACGGCGACGTCACACTGAAGGCCCGCTACCTGAGCGGCAAGGACTACTCCGGCTGCAAGGCGACGCTCAAGCCCGCGATCCGCAGCCTCGGCTGCGACTACGCGGTGCGGGTCTCCTACAAGGCACAGCGGGGCAACCTGCGGATGACCCACTTCATCTACGACTTCAGCACCGCCGAGGCCGCCGGGAAGGCCGCCGCGAAGATCGAGCCACGGCACGTGATCCCGCCCGCCGAAGCCTCCCTGCCCGACTACACCCAGGGCTGGTTCAAGGTGAAGGACTACGGCAAGTACGTCGTCTACACCATGGTCACGGCCAGCGACGACATCACCGAGGCCAAGGGCAAGGAGTACACCTCCTACGGCAACACCGACCTGGGCGCGGAGATCCTCTTCCGGATGTGAGCCCGGCTCGGTGACGAGTCCGGCTCAGGGGGTCGCCTGGTCCCCGGCTCCGGGTGAGGCTCCTACCGTGGGCGAAGGCTCGGTCGAGGCACTGCCGCTCTCGCTCGGCTGCGCCGACGGCGAGGAGCTCGGCCCGGTCGAGGTCGACGGCTCGGCGCTCGGCTCCTCCGTCGTGGCCGACTCCGAAGGCTCGGCCGACTCCGACGGCTCGGTGCTCGCGGACTCCTCGGGGGTTGCGGTGGCGCCCGGCGACGGGCTCTGAGCCGGTTGATCGTCGCCCCTCTCCGAGCCGCCGCCGGTCACCCGGGAGATCGTCGTGCCCTCGTCCCCGCCGCGCACGATCGAGCTGACGCTGCGCCCGGCCAGCAGCTCGAAGACGGTGATCACGGCGACCACGACCACGAACATCGCCAGCGAGACCAGCGCGATGCGCTTCCAGGGCAACGTCTTGAGATGCTCCCGCCACGACGGCATCGGCTCCACGTCGCCGCCCTCGGCGACCTCAGCTGCCTCGACCATGGAGTCCGCGGCCGGCTCGGTCGCAGGCTCCGAGGTGGTCCGTACGCCGGCGAGCCCGGCCGACCGCCACCGGGCCAGGGCCTGGACGCTGGTCACCTTCTCGTGGCTCTTCGCGAGCCACTGCGAGTAGAGGTTGGTCCCGACCGTCGCCGCGACGCTGCCGAGCGCCGCCCCGACGAGGGTGCCGACGGCACCGAGCGTGGAGAGAAGTAGGGCGGAGGTGACGGCGGCGAGGGCGCCTGCGGTGGTCGCGATCCAGTCGATGCGTGCCTGCTTCGTTTCTCGGGTATCACTGGAGGGCGGGGTGTTGCTCATTGGACCCAGATTAACTCGCGACCCGACGCTACCGGCACCAACTTGACGCAGATCACCCCTGGCTCAGGTCACGCTCCAAAGCCGCTGCGCCGGACATCAGGGTGGCGACGACGCTCGGCAGCGACTCCTTGTCGAAGCGGACGCTGGGCATGGAGATCGACATCCCGGCTACGACGTCTCCCCCGGCGCCACGGACGGGAACGCCGACGGCGACCACGCCACGCTCGGAACGGCCGTCGTTGAAGGCGAAGCCGTTGCGGCGTACGCGCTCGAGCTCGGTACGCAGCGCGTCGATGTCCGGGCGATCGGCCAGGTGGCCGGCGTACCTCTCCCGGGAGTAGGTCGAGGCGATCTCGTCGTCGGAGATCTGGGCCAGGAGCAGGAGGCCGGCGGTGGTGCGGTGGGCGGGGAAGACCATGCCCTCACGGGAGCCGACCTTGAGCGACTGGGGCGACTCGACCGAGGCGATGAACCGGCAGGTGTCCCCGGCGCGTACGGCGACGTTGGCGGACTCGCCGAGCAGGTCGACCAGGCGCTGCAGGTGCGGCAGCGCGACCTGGCGCAGCCGGGAGGCGGTCGAGCGCGAGTGGGCGGCCAACTCGAGCACGGGACCGGCCCGGTAGACCTTGTCCTCGTCCTGGACCGCGAAGTCGCGGTAGACCAGCATCGCGAGCAGCCGGTGGGCGGTGGAACGGGCGACGTCGAGCCGAGCCGCTGCCTCCGAGACGGTCAAACGGCCTTCGAGCTGAAGGATCGCCGCCAGCTTGAGTGCGTGGTCGACGCTGGTGATCGCATACGGGGGCCGTGTCTTGAGCGGCTTGTCCATCCCACCTCTTCCTGATCACACCAAACCTGGCACCTATCGCCTGGCTTCGCAGGAGATTCATCGAGCCGGTCGTTCTGTATAACAGAATTATTGGTTCTGTCACGCCTGGAGCCAGCAGGCTGTGACCATGACCACCACCTCCGCGCCCACCACGTCCGCCTCGCCGGTGAGGCTGACGGCCGTCGAGGCCGAGAACCAGCCCACCGTCACCCCCGAGCTCGAAGCGCTCTACCGCGGCTTCGAGCAGGAGCTCCTGGTTCCGCTGTGGACCGAGATCGGTGACCTGATGTCCGCCCACCCGCGCAGCCGCGCGGTCCCGCACCTGTGGAAGTGGGCCAACCTGGTCGAGCTGGCCGGCCGGGCCGGCGAGATCGTCCCCGTCGGCCGTGGCGGCGAGCGCCGCGCGATCGCGCTGGCCAACCCCTCCCTCGGCGGCCGCCCGTTCGCGACACCGACGCTGTGGGCCGCGATCCAATACCTCATGCCCGGCGAGGACGCTCCCGAGCACCGCCACACCCAGCACGCCTTCCGCTTCGTCGTCGAGGGCTCGGGGGTATGGACCGTCGTCGGCGGGGACGCGGTCCCGATGAACCGCGGCGACTTCCTGCCTCAGGCCGGCTGGAACATGCACGCCCACCACAACGCGACCGACAAGCCGATGGCCTGGATCGACGGGCTCGACATCCCCTTCCAGTACGCCACCGAGTCACAGTTCTTCGAGCTCGGCCGTGACGAGATCTCCGAGACCGAACGGGTCACGCCCGACCGGTCCCGGTCCGAGCGGTTGTGGGGCCACCCCGGCCTCTCCCCGGTCGCGCGCACGCACTCCGCTCCCGGCAGCCCGCTGCTCTCCTACAAGTGGGAGTTCACCGACCGGGCGCTGGCCGACCAGCTCGCGCTCGAGAAGGAGGGCCACGGCGGCACCGTCGAACCCGGCCACGCGGCGGTCCGCTACACCAACCCGGCCACCGGCGGGGACGTACTGCCGACGATGCGCGCCGAGCTCCACCGCGTCACCACCGGGTCCGAGACCGCGCCCGTGCGCGAGACGGGGTCGAGCGTCTACCAGGTCTTCGACGGCTCCGGCGTGGTCACCGTGGGTACGAAGTCGTGGACCGTGTCTCGCGGTGACCTGTTCGTGGTTCCCTCGTGGGAGCCGTTCTCGGCCAGGTCCGAGGCGGGCACGTCAGACTCGGACTCCGGGGCCCTCGACCTCTTCCGCTTCTCCGACGCGCCCGTCTTCGAGGCGCTCCACCTCCACCGCACCCAGAAGGACTCCTGATGCCCAAGCTCGCCACCATCCGTACCGCAGACGGCACCCGCGGGGTCCGACTCGACGGCGATCACCTCGTCGACCTCGGCCACCCCGACGTGGGCGCGTACCTGGCCGCTGGCTCGCCCGACCTGCCTCTGGGGTCGGTGAACTACCCGGTCAATGGTGCCGACTTCGCGCCGGTCGTGCCGCAGCCCAGCAAGGTCGTCTGCGTCGGGCTCAACTACCGCAGCCACATCGAGGAGATGGGCCGTGACCTGCCCGAGTACCCGGTGCTGTTCGCGAAGTTCGCCGACACCCTGACCGGCGCGAACGACTCGGTGACCAAGCCCGCCGAGACCGAGCAGCTCGACTGGGAGTGCGAGCTCACCATCGTGATCGGCACGACGGTGCGGCACGCTGACGAGGAGCAGGCCGCCGCCGCGATCGCCGGCTTCACCGCCGCCAACGACTACTCGGTCCGCGACTGGCAGTTCCGCACCCGCGAGTGGCTCCAGGGCAAGATGTGGGAGGCCACCACACCGGTCGGCCCCTACGTCGTCACCCCGGACGAGCTGCCCGGCGGCGTACGTCCGGAGCTGGCCACGCGGCTGACCGTCGACGGGGTCGAGAAGCAGAGCGCGAACACCTCCGACCTGGTCTTCGACCCGGTCGACCTGGTGCGCTACATCTCCACGATCACCACGCTGCGCCCCGGCGACCTGATCCTCACCGGCACCAACGGCGGGGTCGGGCACGCCCGCGCACCCCAGGAGTTCCTGTGGGGCGGCGAGACCGTCGAGATCACCGTCGAGGGCATCGGCACCCTCACCAACACGATCGTGAAGGGCTGATCGCCATGTCCGTCCTGATCGGCACCACCCCGACGCGTACGTTCGACGACGCCCGCCGCTGGGTCACGGAGGGCACGGCCCTGCTGACCGGCGCCATCGACGGCCTCGCCGCCGCCGACTACGACGCCGACTCGCAGCTACCGGGCTGGACCCGCAAGCACCTGGTCGGCCACGTCGCCGCCAACGCCGACGCCCTCGGCAACCTGCTCTCCTGGGCCGAGACCGGCGTGGAAAAGCGGATGTACGCCTCCACCGAGCAGCGCAACGCCGACATCGAGGCGGCCGCGACGCGGCCGGCCGAGGAGCTCCGCGAGTGGTATCTCCGCGGCGCCGGCGAGCTCGAGGCGACCATGGACCGGCTCACTCCCGAGCAGTGGGACCACGAGGTGATCACCGCCCAGCTGGTCACCCGCAAGGCGAGCGACGTCCCGTGGATGCGCGCCCGGGAGGTCTTCGTCCATGCCGTCGACCTCGGCGCCGGGATCACCTTCGCTGACCTGCCCGACGACTTGCTGCTCGCCCTCGCCGACGAGATCCGTACGAAGAGGGGGCTCTCCGACGACGACCTGCGCGGTGTCGAGGGCTCGCTGCCCGACGTAACCGCATGGCTCGCCGGACGGCCGCACGCCCTCGCCGGCGCACCGGAGCTGGGACCATGGCTGTGACGCGCTCAGGGGTCGAGGCGACCGATGTGATCATCGTCGGGGGCGGCATCGGTGGGCTCTCCGCGGCGTACGCCCTGGCCCGTCAGGGCCTGCGGGTGCGGGTCCTGGAGCAGGCCTCCGCGTTCGGTGAGGTGGGGGCCGGCATCCAGCTCGCCCCCAACTGCACCCGCATCCTCGAGGACTACGGGCTCCTGGAGGAGGCCAGGTCGCTGGGTGTCGTCCCCGACGCGATGGTGATGCGGGACGCGGTCTCCGGTGAGGAGCTGACCCGGCTCGACCTGCGCGACATGGAGCGGCGCTACGGCTATCCGTACCTGGTGATCCACCGCTCCGACCTGCACGCGATGTTCCTGCGGTCGGCCGAGCGCTCGGGCGTGGAGCTGGTGACCGACGCCAAGGTCGTCGACTACACGGCCGGCTCGGACGAGGCGACCGTTCATCTCGCGGACGGCTCGACCCAGACCGCGCCGTTGGTGATCGCCGCCGAGGGTCTGCACTCCCCTGCCCGCCGCAAGTTCGTGGGCGACCAGCCGGTCTCCTCCGCGTACGTCGCCTATCGCGGCACGATGCCCACCGGCTCCGGGCGCGGGGCCGAGGTCGACCTCTCCGAGGTCGTCGTGCACGTCGGCCCGGACTGCCATTTCGTCCACTACGGCCTGCGCGGCGGCGAGCTGCTCAACCAGGTCGCCGTCTTCGAGTCGCCCAAGGCGCTCGCGGGCGAGGAGGACTGGGGCACGCCGGACGAGCTCGACGCCGCCTTCGCCGAGACGACCCCGTTCATCCGGGACGGTCTGGCGCACATGTGGCGCGACAAGTGGTGGCGGATGTACGACCGGGACCCCATCGACCAGTGGGTCCACGGCCGGGTCGCGCTGCTGGGAGACTCGGCGCACCCGCCGCTGCAGTACATCGCCCAGGGCGCGATCATGGCCATCGAGGACGGCTGGGTGCTCGGCGAGCACGTCCGCCGCCTCCGCACCGACGACGGCTCGGTCGACTGGGGCCGCGCCCTCGCCGCCTACCAGGCCGTACGTCCCGAGCACTGCCGCCGCGTCGTGGAGACCTCCCGCCGGTGGGGTGTCCTCTGGCACCTCCACGGACGGGCACGCGAGCAGCGCAACGCGTTGCTCCTGGCGCGGGGGACCGGGGACTACGCGATGATCGACTGGCTCTACTCGACCACGGCGCTCACTCCCGGCGAGGAGCCGGAGATGTTTCGGCCGATCCCGCTCGAGACCGCCGAGACGTCGCTGGTCTGAGCCTGGTCCGGGGTCAGCTCCAGCGGGTGAGCTTGTCCGGGTTGAGGACGATCCAGACGTCGGTGACCCGGCCGCCGGCGACCCGCAGGTTGGCGACGCCCCGGTGGGCGCCGTCCTCGACCAGCGTGAACCCGAGGCCGTCGGCGGTGGCCTCCGTCCGGATCGTCCAGGTCGGCCGCTTCGTGAGTACGCCCAGCAGGAACCGCGCGACCTTCTCCGGACCCTCGATCGGGTTGCGGGCCGCGCTGACCCGGCCGCCACCGTCGGAGCGGAGCGTGACCGAGGGGTCCAGCAGTGTCACCAGGCGGCCGAGGTCGCCACCGGCGGTGGCCGAGACGAAGGCACGGACGACGTCGTCGTGCTCCGGCAGCGGGGCGACGTCGTCGCGCTGCTGGGCGACCCGCCGACGTGCCGAGGCGGCGAGCTGCCGCACCGCGGCCGGGGAGCGACCGACCACCCCGGCGATGTCGCCGAACGGGACCGCGAAGATGTCATGGAGCACGAACGCGACCCGTTCGGCCGGGGTCATCGCGTCGAGCACGACGAGCAGCGCGGTGCTCACCGTGTCGTCCAGGGTCGCCCGGTCGGCCGGATCCTCGGGTCCGACGAGGAGACCCGGCCGGACCGGCTCGGGCAGCCAGGGCCCGACGTACCTCTCTCGGCGGGCGCGGGCCGACTTGAGCACGTCGAGGCAGACCCGGCTGGTCACGCGGCTCAGCCAGCCGGCGGGGTTCTCGATCGCCGCCCGTTCGTCGTCGGCGAGGCGATACCAGCGCAGGTACGTCTCCTGGACCGCGTCCTCGGCCTCCTCGAGCGTGCCGAGCAGCCGGTAGGCGAGCGCGATCAGGCGACGGCGCTCGATCATCACCTCGCCCAGGTCGTCCATGTCAGGCATCGTGGCACCTCCTCCGGGGTTCACCAGATGTGACGAGCCGGACAGCACGAATGTGAGGTGGCGACCTCACATTCGCCTCGGACGTCTCGTCAAGCAGTGTGAACGCCCGCGCTGTGGCGGGCCGACCCGAAGGACCCCGATGCTCGCCAACGTCAACGTGACCAAGCTGTTCCCCGCTGCGTACAAGGCCCAGATGGCCGTCGAGGAGGCGGTCGAGGAGGCCATCACCGTCGCCGGCGTCGACCGGCTCACCGTCGACCTCGTCAAGCTCCGCGCCTCCCAGATCAACGGCTGCGCCTTCTGCCTGCGGATGCACACCCAGGACGCTCTGAAGAACGGCGAGACCACCGACCGTCTCGCCCTCGTCGCCGCCTGGTGGGAGTCGCAGTACTTCACCCCCGAGGAGCAGGCCGCGCTCACCATCGCCGAGCAGATCACCCGCATCGGCGACCTGCACACCGCCGCCGCCCCCAAGGTCGATGTCGAGAGCATCCTCGACGCCAAGCAGATCGCCGCCCTCACCTGGGTCGCGATCGCCATCAACGCCTGGAACCGCATCGCGATCTCCAGCCACTACCCCGTCGCCCCCTGATCGACGGCGGGAACGAGGTGGTCCGGGACGTTTCTGCCCATTACCCGCGGGTAGACCGGCGGAAACGTCCCGGACCACTTTTCGGCTGCTCATGATGGCGGTGGGGACGTACGAGAGAATCGTGGAAGACGCTTCACCCACGAAACTCTGTACTCGGGTAGGGGACCGATGACGACACCGACACCACCGCCGCCACCGTCGCAACCGGACGGGTACGGCGCGATGCCTCCTGCGCCGAACCTCGGAGCCCAGCCCGGCCGGCCGGCGAACGACGATCCGTCCGCCGAAGGAGGGCCACCGCCGTCGGAGAAGCCGCACAACCCGTGGCCCATCGTGATCGGTCTCGGTGCGATCGCCGTGGTGCTGGTGATCGGCGTGATCATCACGGCCACCATCGTCCTTCTCAGCGGCGAGGAGGACCCGACGGGCAAGCCGGGGCCCGTGACGGTGACGGCCACGCCGAGCACGTCGGCGACCGCTCCTGCTCCGGGCGGGCTGGCCGCGGACCTGTTCGAGGGTGACTGGAGGTTCAAGCTCGGCGACGTGAGCATGAACGCGACTTACGTGGCCTCGCAGGACTATCCGGACTGCGGCCCGATCGCCTCGGCGGCCCTGGAGAAGAAGGGCTGCGAGTACGCCGCGATGGGGATCCACGACGCCGAGGACGGCAAGCTGCGGATGCTCCGGGTCATCTACGTCTTCGACAGCGAGGCGGAGGCGACGGCGGCCGCGGAGTCCGTCAAGGAGACCGACTTCGACCTGCCCACCGGCAGCCTCATCGCGGACGACGTGATCGGGAAGTGGGTCGCCAAGGACTCCTCCAAGGCGGTCGTCGTCGGCTTCGTGACGGCGCAGAAAAGCGTCCCCGAGGCCACCGTCGACGACTACCTCCACTACGGCACCGCCGACATCGCGGGCGCGCTGATCTTCATGGACCTGTAGGCGCCGGAGTTCACCCGAGGTTTCCGAGTATTCGAAAGCGTTTGGTTCGGCGCACACGGCGGACTCATACCGTCGGTAGGCGTGTCCCCCACTGCCTCGGACGGTCTCGCCAAGCTCGCCCACCGATGGCGGGCCGTCGTGCCCGCCGTCGCGCTGTGCGGCGTCATCGCCGCCGCCATGAGCTTCCTGGTCCCGACGACCGCCTCCGCCGGCCCGACCGTCAAGGTCGCCCAGGCGGCACCGGTGCAGCCCGGGTTCCAGCGCTTCGCCTGGCTCAACGCCTGGGCCGACCACCACACCGCGCCCGGAGGCGCTGCTGCCGGACGGCTCGACGGCGTGCCGCGGATGCGGATCGTGGTGGGTCACCTGCGGCGTACGGTCATCGACTTCGGCGTCCTCGCCGAGGTGGAGGCTCCGCAGCGGGAGGCCTTCGAGTCGTTCGGGCGGGAGTACGCGCTCGTGTCCACGCCCGATGCCACCGACGACACGGTCTTCTTCCGCCGTTCGGTCTTCCGGCTGGTCAGCAAGGACACGGTCACCCTCTACTACCGCCACGGTGCTCGCGTCAGCGCGCCGGTGGTCGTGCTGGAGGAGCGTTCCTCGGGACAGCGCGTCGGGGTGCTGCCCGTGCACTTCCCGGCGAGCATCGAGTCCGCTCCCCGGCAGAAGAAGTGGCGCGACCTGAACACCCGGATCGTCAAGGACGTGGTCGCGCGCGCCGAGGTGCCGATGGTCGTCGCCGGCGACTTCAACCAGCGCAACGACATCCTGTGCGACCTCACGTCCCCCGGGACCGGTCTGATCAGTCCGCTCGCGACGCACGAGCAGTGCGCCACCGCCCTCCGGGCGCCGATCGACCAGGCCTTCCTCAGCCCGACGCTGCAGCCCGACCGCTACCGGGTCTACTCCGGGCCGTCGGCCCGTCGCGCCACCGACCACGGAGCGTTCTACCAGGTCAGGGTGCGACTCTCCGGCATCGCCTGAGCCCTCAGAAGTACGTCCGGACCAGCTCGGTGACGGTGTAGTCGAGGTCGACGACCGGGATCAGCCGCCACTTGTCGAACGCCGTGCACGGGTGCGAGATCCCGAAGCTGACCAGGTCGCCCGGTCGCAGTCCGGCGTCGGTGCGCAGGAAGGCGTGCTGGTCGGCCAGCTTCTCGACGGTGCCCTCGAGCGCCTCGGCACCGCCGAAGCCGTTGCGCCGCACCGCGAGCGGGATCGGCAGACCGTTGTCGTAGGGCACGTCCCGCCTGCCCATGCCGACGATGACCAGCCCCTCCTCCGGGGCCGAGACCACCTGGGCCCAGACCTCGATGGCCGGATCCAGCGTGCCCGCGATCCGGTTGTAGGGCGTGGTGCCGGCGTAGAGACCGTGGTCGTGGGTGACGTACGTCCCGCTGCGCAGCACCTTGCGCGGCATCATGCCGTCCGGCCACCCGGAGTCCCAGCGATCGGCGAGCACGTCGAAGAAGGCGCTCCCACCTGCGGAGACGATGGCGTCGGCTCCGACCAGGCCTTTGGTGAACAGCGTCGAGGCGAGCTCCTTGAGGCGGTCGAAGTAGTCACCGACCGCGTCCGCCGTCTCCAGCCCGCCCTCGTAGCCCGCCACCCCCGCCAGGAGTACGCCCGGCGTGGAGTCGACCAGCCGCGCGAGCTCGACGGCCTCCTCGACGGAACGACAGCCCGTGCGCCCGCCCGGGAAGCCCAGATCGATCAGCACGGCCAGTGGCCGGTCCTCGACGCCGACCAGCGCCGAGGCTTCGGCCGCCGCCCCGACACCCTCGGCCGAGTCGACCCAGTGCAGGTGGAGGAACTCCGGGTCGGCCGCACGCTCGGAGGCCACCCAGCTCAGCGCGCTGTGGTCGAGGATCTCGTTGGCGACCAGGACCCGGCGTACGCCGGCATGACGGGCGACCAGTGCCTGGTTGGGCGAGGCGACCGTGATCGCCCAGGCACCCGCGTCCAGCTGCTGCTGGTAGAGCGAGGGCGCCATCGTGGTCTTGCCGTGCGGCGCCAGCAGCAGGCCGTGCTCCTCCGCGAAGCCGGCGAGGGTCGCGATGTTGTGCTCCAGCGCGCTCTTCTTGAGCACCATCACCGGCCAGGCGAACGAGCCGTCGAAGAGGTTGCGGCCGGAGGTTGCGTACGTGGTGAGATCGACGGCTTCTCCCGGCTCCCAGAAGCCCTTGTCCGCCCAGGTCACATGATCATCCATCGGAACCGAACCTACCGACGGCATGTCCGCGGGACACCGGGTTTCGAGAAAACTTGGAAATCTCCTGGGGGGTCTCGACGTCGCTTATCGTGACGCCATGGCCAACCCCCGAGCAGCCCGGAAGGAGACGACCCGCCGCCTCCTCCTGGACGCGGCGATGGATCGGTTCGTCTCCAGCGGCTACGCAGCCACCACGATCGACGAGATCGCCTCCGCGGCCGGTACGACGCGGGTGACCTTCTACGCCTACTTCGCTTCGAAGTCGGAGATCGTCAAGGCGCTGATCATCGAGCGTTTGGAACCGGAGCTCGCGCTGGCCTCCGAGGGGTGCACGACGGGCCCTGCGCTCATCGACGCGGTGGCGGCCGGCACTCGCGAGCAGCTCGGCGCCTGGATCCGGGAGATCGCGGCGCACTGGCCGGAGGTGCTGCCGATCATCAAGATCTGCCGTGCCGCACAGGCGATCGACCCCGACCTGGGCGCCGGCGTCGACACCTGGCTCGAGGATGCGATCGGCGACATCAGCGCCGGGCTGGCCAAGGCCGACCGGTTCGAGGCCGACAGCCGGCAGTTCCGCGGCGCGTTGGCGATGGGACAGTTCGACTACGTGTCCCAGCACTGGACCGACGGCGCCTGGGGCGTCGACCACGACCGCATGTGCGAGCTGCTCACCGACAGCTGGTTCCAGCTGCTGGGCGAGTGACCCGGCAGGCGGGTCACAGGAAGGTCTGGCCCTCGCCGCGGTAGGTCGGCGCGACGGTGATGATCGAGTCGCCCTCGATCAGCTGGAGCGTGTCGAGCCGCTCGCAGACCTCGCCCGCCTTCGCATGCCTGAACCAGACCTTGTCGCCGATCGCGAGCTCGTCGGCGGCATGGCCACGCAGCGGCGTCTGGACCTCCCCGGCACCTTCGGTGGCGACGTACTCGAGCCCGAAGGGGTAGGTCGGGCTCGGGACGCGGTCGGGTCCGGGCGGACCGGAGGCGATCCAGCCACCACCGGCCACGGTGACGATGCCGGGCTCGGGGCGGCGGACCACGCTCAGCCCGAAGTACGCCGCCGGGTGGGGTGTGAAGCCGTCGTAACGGTCGAAGAGGGTCGGCCCGTAGAGCCCGGACCCGGCCGCGATCTCGGTCACCGAGGGGTCGGCGTGGGTGGACTCGATCGAGCCCGTGCCACCGCCGTTGACGAACTCGAGGTCGGTCAGGGAGCGTACGGCGGCGACGATCTTCCCGCGGCGCTCGGTGATCTCGGCGATGGAGGCCTTCTTCATCCTCCTGATGACGGCCGCCGGCGGATTGCCGCCGAGCGGGCGGTCGACGGTGCCGGCGACCTGGCCCTCGTAGGCCATCAGTCCGACCAGCTGGAAGTCCGGGTCGTCGACGACGATCCGGGCCAGGGCGACGGCGTCCTCGGGGGTGCGGACCGGGGAACGGCGGGCGCCCAGCCAGATCCGGCGTGCGATGACCAGCGCGGCGTCGAGGTCGATGGCCACGCGTACGGGGGCGGCCGGGGTGCCGATCGCGGACTTGATCAGCGACAGCCCTTCGGCACTGTCGACCATCAGGGTGACCCGGGCGAGCTTCTCCTCGTCCTTCGCGAGCGCGGCCAGTGCGGCTCGGTCGACGGTCGGGTAGCCGACCACGACGTCGTAGTGCGTCTCGGCCAGCCACAGCGCCTCGAACAGCGTGAAGGCCAGGATCCCCTCGTACCCCTCGCGGGCGAGCACCCGGTCGATCAGCGCCCGGCAGCGTACGGACTTGCTGGCCACGCGGATCGGGGTGCCCGCGGCACGGCGCACGAGATCGTCGGCGTTGGCGTCGAACGCCGCGAGATCCACCGCCCCGATGGGTCCGTCGAGGCAGGCGGTCGCTCGGTCGAGCCGTTCGTGCTGCTGGGCGGAGAGATGGTGGGAAGTCGTGACCACGACCCAAGTGTCTATGCCCCGCGCGGCACTCGCGTCAACGGCAGGTAACCAACTGTGCCACCGCGCGGTCCGGAGCCACCACCATAACGCGGATTGCTTGGGAATTTCCCAATCGAACGATACGGTGGCCGTATGGACACCATCGGCTCCCGCGTGTTGGAGAAGATCGAGCAGGTATGTCCGGGCGATTTACGCCAAGACATCGCAAAGGACATTGGGATGACCCCCGATGCGTTCTCGCGCGCCCTCGGCGATAAGCGCCACTTCTCCTCCATCGAACTGGCTCGGCTCGCAGACCGACTCCACGCGGATCTGCACTGGTTGATCACCGGCACGCCCGACCCAAGCAGACTGACCGTCGCCGCCCGACACGACTTCGACCACGAGACCGGCGAGCGAGGTGTCCCCGGCCGCGAGGATGACGAGAAGACCATCCAGAACATCGCCCTGGCGTATCGACAGGCATATCGCGGCCCGGGGTCAGCCGATCCGCTGCCCTACGACGTGGATGGTGCGCGCCTCCTACTCGGCGATGGATTCGTCCGCCCATTCGCTGAGCGGCTTGAGCAGCACCTTGGCGTGGATGTGGTGCGCCTCCCGGACCTCTCGACGGCCTACTCCTTCACCGTCGGCGCCAGACGAGTGATCGCAGTCCCGGCGACCGGAAACTGGTTCCGCGAGAACTGGTCGATGGCCCACGAGCTGGGGCATTTGGCGATGAGGCACCACGACGACGGGCTGGCCACGGATGTGTCAGAACACCACGAAAAGGCCGCGAACACCTTCGCGGCCGAACTTCTGCTGCCTAAGCAAGTCCTCGACAAGTTCGATTGGGATCAGATGGATGACGTGGCGCTCGCGCATGCAGTCTGGGATCTGGGCGTGTCAACAGACGCTCTAGCTCGGCGCCTCAGCCGTATCAACGGGTACGCCCCCGCGCGAGTCCGTTCGTGGGCCGATCACCCCACCCAGCGGCTCCTGCGCCGTCACCTAAGGCTCGATGCCCCGAGTGACGAGATCACCCAGCGGATGGATGCAGCTGCCCAGCGCCGATTCCCGCTGGCTCTCCAAGAAGCCCATGTCGCGGCCATTGCGAGCGGAGCTCTAGGCAGAGGCACGCTAGCTTGGATGCTCGGCATCGATCCCGAGGCATTGGAAGTCGACTTCCCCGAGATACCCGAGACCGAGGTCGATGACCTCGCCTACGCGTTGGGGTTATGAGGTCATGCCCGTCCTGCTGTTTCCCGACAACACGGTGCTGATCAATTTTGCGATCCTCAGCAGGATGGATCTGTTGGAACGCCTCGCCAATGGGAACGGTACGTGGTGCGCAACCGTCTCCCAGGAGTGTGCTGCATCGGCCAGGCACCCCGGCCTAGACGCCCTTGCCTACGCGGACACGATCTTTGGCGAGCCATTATTTCCGGACCCTGCAGAGCACCTCGATATCCAGATCCTGCGGCAGGAACTCGCCAGCCCAGGCGACGGCCCTACGAAGCACCTGGGCGAAGCCGAGACACTTGCCATCATGCTGCGTCGCCAGGTGGCCGGGTTCTTCGTCACCGACGACCGCGACGCGCAGAGACTCGCTACCAAACACGGGGTGGCCGTCGTTTCGACATGGAATCTGCTTCTCATGGCCCGCAGGCAGGGATGGGTTGATGACGACACGCTGTGGGGCTACGTGCAGACCCTGCGTACGAGCAAGCGTGGCGCCCCGTCCAACGTCTACGACCGCGAGACTTTCAACAAGTGGCTAGAGCGATAAACCGACCGCTTCAAGCGGCGCTTCTTTCAGCATCGCGCGCCTTCAACCGTTGACCACGAGGTATCTAGCCGACACTCTTGCCCGCGTGAGCGAGTGGCAGAACTGGGCGGGCAACCAGCATGCGGGCGCGATCGAGGTCGTGGCGCCTCGTGACGAGGCGGAGCTCGCGGCGGTCGTCGTGACCGCGACCGAGGCCGGCCGGAGGGTCAGGCCGATCGGTGCGGGCCACTCGTTCACCGCGATCGGGTCGCCCGTGGACGTCCAGGTCAGCCTGGATCGTCTCTCGGGGATCGTTCGAGCAGACTCGACGACCGGCCTGGTGACGGTGCGCGGCGGCACCCGTCTCAAGGTGCTCAACCGCGCGCTCGAGGCGCTCGGCCTGTCGATGACCAACCTCGGTGACATCGAGGAGCAGTCGATCTCCGGTGCGATCTCGACCGGCACCCACGGCACCGGGGCGCGCTTCGGCGGCCTGGCCACCCAGGTACGCGGCCTCCGGCTGCTCCTCGCCGACGGCTCCGTGATCACCTGCTCGGCCGACGAGAACCCGGAGATCTTCGACCTCGCCCGCGTGGGGCTCGGTGCGCTCGGGATCATCGTCGAGGTCACCCTCCAGGCCGAGCCGCTCTTCGCGCTCAACGCGCGCGAGGGCAACGGGGAGCTCGCCGACGTGATGGCCTCGTTCGACGAGCACGCGTCCGGCACGGACCACTTCGAGTTCTACTGGTTCCCGCACACGACCCGGGTCCTGACCAAGCACAACACCCGGCTGCCGCTGCCGGGTACGCCGCTGGCGCCGGTGGGCCGGGTCCGCGGCTGGTTCGACGACGAGCTCCTCTCCAACCAGGCCTTCGGCGCGACCGTCGCGCTCGGGTTGCGCGCGCCCGGCTTGGTGAAGCCGCTGGCCCGCTTCGCCGCCTCCGCCCTCTCGCCACGGGAGTTCACCGACATCTCCTACCGCGTCTTCACCTCGCAGCGGAGGGTGCGGTTCGTGGAGAGCGAGTACGCCGTCCCGCGCGAGGTCGGCATGGAGGTCCTCGCCGAGCTGGAGCGTGCGGTCGAGGCTTCGTCGTGGAACATCTCCTTCCCGGTCGAGGTCCGGGTGGCCGGCGCCGACGACATCGCGCTGTCCACCGGATTCGAGCGCGAGAACGTCTACATCGCCATCCACACGGCGCCTTCCTCACCCTGGCGCGCGGATTACTTCGCGACCTTCGAGCGCATCGCCGGCGAGGCCGGCGGCCGCCCGCACTGGGGGAAGATGCACACCCTGTCGGCCACCGACCTGGCCGAGCGCTACCCACGGTTCGGCGACTTCGTCGCCCTCCGCGACAAGCTCGACCCGTCACGCACCTTCGGCAACCCCCACCTGAAGCAGATCCTCGGCTCCTGAGCCCCGAGTCGGCGCGACGTCACCGAAATCCTCGCCGAGTCGGCTCGTCATGACGAGCCGACTCGGCGAGGATTTCGGTCAAGATGAGCCGACTCGGCGAGGATTTCGGTCAAGATGAG
>NZ_JBEYUV010000007.1:0-180185 GCF_040643685.1 Nocardioides sp. NPDC047086 | reverse complement strand
GTGAGAGGTGGCCCTTCGGGCCACTTACCATCCACAGGAACGACGCCGTTCGCTCACCGCGAAAACAGGGTTTGACCTGCGTAAATAGATAGCCATCGGGGTGGTTGAAGCGTAGAATCAGACCCATCACAACACACCTCTCAGAGAGGCATCCGATGAGTCTCGGCCGCGACATCGACCACTGGGGCACCAACCCCAGTGACGCGATCGACGCCGCCTTGCAGGCCATCGAGACCGCCCTCCACGAGCTCCTCGCGAGCGACCCTGCTTACTGGCGCACCGAGCAGAAGAAGGACCGCCTGGCCCAGATCGAGAAGCTCCAGGCGATGCAGGCCGCGCTCAATCTGCGTGTGCTCGCGTCGGCGGGTGACATCGCCGAGGAGACCGGGGCCAAGGACGCCTCCGGGTGGATGCGGACCGAACTCCTCGTCGACAGGGGTGTGGCCCGCTCCCAGCTCAAACTCGCCGCCGTCGTGGCCAAGTACGACCTCGTCGCCGCCGGGCTGGCCGAGGGGGTGGTGTCCCAGGACAAGGCCCAGGTGATCACCCAAGCCCTCGACCGGATCGCGACCGACCCCGCCGTCAGTGGCGAGGACCTGGTTCTGGCGGAGAAGCTGCTGGTCGAGCACGCCACCGAGTTGACCGCGAACCAGCTCAAGATCGTCGGACGCCGGATCCTGGCGAAGGTCGACCCGGACCGGTTCGAGGCCGCGGAAGCCAAGGCGCTGCAGCGGGAGGAAGAACGCGCCGCTCGGCGCACGTTCTTCTCCTCCCGCGACAACGGCGATGGCACCATCGACGTTCACGCAAGGGTCTCGCGTGCGGTCGGGATGCGGTTGCGCACCATCTTGGACTCGCTGGCCCAGCCGCGGAAGCTGACCGTGGAGAACCGGGGCCGCAAGGCCCCGTATGACCGGCTCCTGGGCCAGGCCTTCGCCCGGGTGATCGAGACCTACGACGTGGACCAGCTGCCCCGCCACGGTGGGCATGCAACCACGGTGTTCATCACCATGAGCGTGGAGGACCTCCGCCAGGACCTCGGCACCGCCGCCCTCGGGTTCGACGGCGAGCAGATCACCGCGGCCGAAGCCCGCAAGATGGCCTGCAACGCCAACCTGATCCCCGTCGTCCTCGGCACGAACTCCGAGATCCTCGACCTCGGCCGCACCGCCCGCCTGGCCTACCCAGTCCAACACCGAGCACTGCGATTACGCGACAAGTGCTGCCAAGCAGAGGGCTGCGACGCCCCCGCTGCCTGGACCGAGGCCCACCACCTCCAACCCTGGTCCGAAGGCGGCCGCACCAACGTGGCCAACATGGTGTTGTTGTGTCCCAGTGACCATCGGCGGATCCATGACGCCGACTACACCTATGAGCGGCTCCCGGATGGGCAGATCCGGTTCACTCGGGGTGCCCGAACCGGCTGACCCGGCTGACCCGGCACGCTCGGACCCACTGGCCCGGACCAGTTCGGGTCGCCGTGTCGGTGTGTGCTCACTCCCCGTCCAGTTGCCGACGTGGCCCTGTCATCATTCGGTGGGTCGGGCAGGCCGAGCTAGCACTGGATCTGGTGGTCCCACTGGTGCACCGCGTATCGCCCAACCGCCGCCCCAGCCCTTTCGCTCGGCCTTTTCGCTCGGCCCTTCCGGTCGGTTCGTCTGCTCGGTTCGTCTGCTCGGTTCGTCTGCTCGGTTCGTCTGCTCGGTTCGTCTGCTCGGTTCGTCTGCTCGGTTCGTCTGCTCGGTTCGCGGTCTAAGACCGCCGTAGCCAGCACCCGGTTGAGGCGGCACCTTCCGCTGTACCGAGGTGGTCCTCGGTGCCCGGGCTGACCGCTGTGCTTGTGAACCGTTCACAAGGTGTCATCGGCTTGTAAAAGCACCGCAGACACCGCATCCCCAGGAAGAACCACCAACCCCGGAATCCCAAGCCCGTACCCAACCCAAAGAATTACGCGCCAAACCCCGCCGCCGACCCGATAACCAGCCAAAATTCTCGACGGGGCCCGGTGTCCAGGATCGCCGAAGGCGACCGGCGAAGCCGGCGGCCGCAGGCCGTCATCTCGACAAGCTCGATACATCGCCTTGACTCCGGGAACCGTCGAGAACACCCTCCATAACGGGTCGGCGGCCACCAGCCCAACGAGAAACCCCAACCCCGAGGAACCCCGTTTCTCGGCAACCCACCTACCGATTCATCTCGATGATCGCGTCGAGAACCCGGCGTACGACCGGACTGACAGACCCACGTGCCCAGATCGCATGGAGCTCGACCGGTCGCTCGGGGTCCTTGTCGAGGCGGGTGTCGCCGCCGCCGTGCTCGATGGGGCGGAAGACCACGCCTTCTACGTGCAGCGAGCTGGCCGAGACCGGGACGAAGCCGACGCCACGTTCGGCGGAGACCAGGAGCATGGCGGTGAGGACCTGGTGCACGCGCTGCTCGATGCGGGGGTGGGCGTTGGCCAGGAAGCGTACGGAGAGCTCGTGGAAGTAGCGCGACTGCTGCGGGTGGTAGCCGATGACGGGTTGGCCCTCGAAGTCCTGCGGTGTCAGTGGCCGGTCGATCTCGGACAGGGGGTGGCCCTGCGGGAGCACGGCCATCAGTGGCTCTCGGGAGATGACTCTCGAGGAGAGCAGCTCGGTGTCGAAGGGTGGACGGGCCAGGCCGATGTCGATCTCGCCGTGGCGGATGCCGTCGACCTGGGCGAGGGTGACTCGCTCGGAGAGCCGCACCTCGACGTCGGGGAGTTCGACGGTGAGGCGGCGCAGCAGCGGCCCCAGGATCGAGATCGCGGACACCGCGGTGAAGCCGAGCCGGACCACGCCGGCGGCGCCCGCGTCCACCCGACGGGCCAGGTCACCGGCACTCTCGACCAGGTTGAGCATGCGGTAGGCCTCGTCGAGGAAGGCCGCTCCCGCACCCGTCAGGGCGACCCGGCGGTTGTCCCGCTCGAGCAGCTGCGCACCGACCGCCTTCTCCAGCTTCTGGATCTGTCGCGACAGCGGCGGCTGCGTCATCCGGAGGCGCTCGGCAGCCCGGCCGAAGTGGAGCTCTTCGGCGACCGCCACGAACGAACGCACCTGGTCGAGCGTGATCATTCGGCCAGAGTAGATCACGATGCACCAGGTGGAACACTCTATGCCGAAACGGGCTTGGACCGGTATCGCGAAGACTCTTAGTGTCGGTGGTCACACGACGGACCTAGGAGCAACGATGCGTACGACCACCCACCTCCTCGCCGCGACCGCCGGCGTCGCGGCCTTGGCCCTCTCCGCCTGCGGTGTCTCGAACACCACCGGCGGCAGCAGCGACGGTGAGGAGTATCCCGCCGGCAACGTGGAGATGTACGTCGGCGCTTCGGCCGGCGGCTCCAGCGACCTGATCAGCCGGGCGGTATCCAAGGGTCTCTCCGACGAGCTCGGCGCCTCCTTCCCGGTGATCAACCAGGAGGGTGCCAACGGTGCGCTCGCCGCCAACAAGGTGTCCAAGGCGAAGGCCGACGGGCAGACCATCGCCATCCAGAACGCGTCCCTGTTCGCCATCACGCCGCTCGCGGTCAGCGCGGACGAGGCCACCAGCCTCGACGACTTCGACGTCGTCCAGGGCGTCTCCCGCGACGACTACGTGATGGTCACCGGCCCGAAGAGCGGCTTCAAGACGCTCGACGACATCAAGGCCGCGAACGCGAAGGTCACCTACGGCACCACCGGCGTCGGTACCGGAGCCCAGCTCTCCTGCGGCCTGACGTACGCCTCGGCCGGCGTCGACGCCGAGGCCGTACCCTTCGACGGCGGCGCACCGGCCCTGACCGCCGTGCTCGGCAACCAGGTCGACACCGCGTGCATCCAGGTCGGCGAGGCGATCGAGAACATCGAGTCCGGCAAGCTGACCCCGCTGAGCGTCTTCGGTCCCGAGCGCGTCGACTACCTGCCGAACGTCCCGACCGCCAAGGAGCAGGGTCTCGACGTCGAGGTCGCGCAGTACCGCTTCATGACCGTCCCGAAGGGCACTCCGGACGATGTCAAGGACGCCATCGCAGAGGCGATGCAGGCGACGTTCAAGACCAAGGAGTACCAGGCCTTCAACGAGCAGAACAGCCTCACCCCGATGGAGTTCTCCGGCGACGAGGTGGTGACCCAGCTCGAGGAGGACAAGAAGCGGTTCGCCGACCTGGTCGACCAGTACGGTCTCAACCTCGGCGCGAGCTGACCCTCCCCCACGACGAAGGCATGACGATGAGCGACGAACGCACCCCCACTCCCGAGCCAGGCCAGGACATCCTGGCCGAGATCCAGGCCGAGGTGGCCCATGAGCTGGAGGAGGAGCGACCTCCCGCGGGTGGACCGGCCTACCAGGTGGTGGGTGCGCTCGTCGCTCTCGTCGTCGGGCTCGGCGGCGTGGTCCTCTCCTACGGCTACGGCCTGGGGTCGCCGCGCCAGCCCGGACCCGGCCTGTGGCCCTTCGTGGTCAGCATCGCCATCACCCTGATGGCCGTGGCACTCCTCGTGGTCGGCCGCACGCTGACCGACAGCGAGAAGGTCACCCGCTCCAGCGTGCTGCCCGCCGTCGGCCTGCTCACCTTCATCGTCCTGGCCCTGCTCATGCCCGTGATCGGCTTCGAGATCCCCTCGTTGCTGCTGTGCGTCGTCTGGCTGAGGTTCCTCGGCGGCGAGTCGTGGCGCAGCACGATCATCACCTCGATCCTCACGGTCGCCGCGTTCTACTTCCTGTTCCTCTACGGGCTGCGCATCCCGCTGCCCCACCTGTTCTGAGCGGAGCCTCCAGTGGACGTCAACGCATTCCTCGACGGCTTCGGGCTCGTCACCGAACCGCAGAACCTGCTCTACTGCCTGATCGGCGTGCTCGTCGGCATGCTGATCGGCGTACTCCCCGGCCTCGGGCCGGCGGCCACGATCGCCATCCTGCTGCCGATCACCTACAGCATCGACCCGGTCTCCGCCATCATCATGCTGGCCGGCATCTACTACGGCGCCCAGTACGGCGGCACGATCACCTCGGTCCTGCTCCGGCTGCCGGGTGAGGCCTCCTCGGTCGTCACCGTCTTCGACGGCTTCGCCCTGGCCAAGCAGGGCAAGGCCGGCACGGCCCTCGGCATCGCCGCGATCGGATCCTTCGTCGGCGCGACCGTCTCCATCCTCGGCCTGACCCTGGTGGCCCCGCTGATCGCCGGGTGGGCGCTCAGCTTCGGTGACCCGGAGTACGCCGCCCTGGCCCTGCTGGGCGTCCTGCTGGTCGCCACGATCGGCAACGGCAACAAGCTCAAGGCCATGCTCGCCGCCGCGTTCGGCCTGCTGCTGGCCACGATCGGCCGCGACAGCTTCAGCGGCGCCGAGCGCTTCACCTTCGGCAGCCTGCAGCTGACCGAGGGCATCGACTTCGTGGTCGTCGCGATGGGTCTCTTCGGTGTCGGCGAGATCCTCTACAACCTCGAGGAGCGGCACGGGAAGCCCCACGTACCCGCCGCCGTGGCCAACATCTGGCCCTCCCGCAAAGACCTCAAGCAGTCCTCCGGCGCCATCGGCCGCGGCTCGCTGATCGGCTTCGTCCTGGGCGTGCTGCCCGGTGGTGGCGCGGTGATGTCCTCCCTGGCCGCGTACGCCACGGAGAAGCGGATCTCGAAGCACCCCGAGCGCTTCGGGCGCGGCGCGATCGAGGGCGTCGCCGCCCCCGAGACCGCCAACAACGCCGCCGCGACCTCCTCGTTCATCCCGCTGCTGACTCTCGGCATCCCGGCCAACGCGTCGATGGCGATGCTCTTCGGTGCCCTGCTCATCCTCGGCATCTCGCCGGGTCCGCAGCTGGTCGAGGAGCGCCCCGACCTGTTCTGGGGCGTCATCAACTCGATGTACATCGGCAACCTGATCCTGCTGGTCCTGAGCATCCCGCTGGTCGGCATCTTCGTACGAATCCTGCGGGTGCGCCCTGCGATCCTGGCCCCGATCACCGCGCTGATCACGATCCTGGGCGTCTACACGATCAACAACTCCACCTTCGACATCTTCGTGATGATCGTCTTCGGCCTGATCGGCTACCTGATGAAGAAGGTCGGCTTCGAGCCCGGCCCGATGGTGCTCGCGTTCGTCCTGGGTTCGATCGTGGAGGACGGCGTACGCCGCTCGATGCTGATCTTCGACGGTGACCCGACCGGGTTCTTCACCCGGCCGATCTCCGGAACCATCCTGGCCGCCTTCGTCCTGGTCGCCCTCTGGCCCGCGGCCAAGGCGGCCCTGGCCCGGCGCAAGGCCGCCACCGTCGCCGCGGCCCCGGCCGAGCGCGACGACGCCGACACCCCGACCCGCTGAGTCCGACCCGCTGAGAGGCACACCATGACCATCCTGATCGGCTACGTACCCACACCAGTAGGTGAGGCGGCGCTCGAGGCCGGCCTGACCGAGGCGGCGGCACGCGGCGACGACGTCGTCATCGTCAACAGCCCCCGCCGCGGCGCCACCGTGGACGCCGACCTCGTCGACGAGGCAGCGGCCGCGAAGCTCGTCGCCCGCGCCGCCGAGGCCGGGGTGAACGCTCGGGTCGACCACACCACGCACGGGGCCGACGTCGTGGAGACGTTCGACGGCCTGGTCGCCTCGACCGGCGCCCGACTGATCGTGATCGGGCTGCGCCGCCGCTCCCCGGTCGGCAAGGCCCTGCTGGGCAGCGACGCCCAGCGCATCCTGCTCGACGCCGGCGTCCCGGTCCTCGCCGTGAAGCCGACCGCATGAGCGCCGGCCCCAACGCCAGCCGCATCTCGAAGGTCGTCGTCACGCCGGTCGCGTTCGCCGACCCGCCGCTGCTCAACGTCGTCGGCGTCCACCAGCCGTGGGCGCTGCGCGCGATCGTCGAGCTGCACACCGACACCGGCCTGGTCGGCCTCGGGGAGACGTACGCGGACGAGACCCACCTCGCCCGGCTCGACGCCGTCGCCCAGGCACTCCCGGGCGCCGACCCCTACGACACCCACGGCCTGCGCCGGCTCGTCGTCGACGTGCTCGGCAAGGAGACCGGCGGGGCGGGGGCCTCCTTCGGTGGCATGCTCGACGTCTCCTCCGCGGTCGACACCGTCTACTCCCCCTTCGAGGTCGCCTGCCTCGACCTGATCGCCCGCGAGGCGGACCGTCCGGTGAGCGACCTGCTCGGCGGCGCGGTGCGTGACCGGGTGCCGTTCAGCGGCTACCTGTTCTACAAGTGGGCGGGCCACCCCGGCTCTGCCGACAACGGGCCCGACGACGCGTGGGGCGAGGCGCTGAACCCCGACCAGATCGTCGCCCAGGCGCGACGGATGGTCGACGGCTGGGGCTTCGGCTCGCTCAAGCTCAAGGGCGGCGTGTTCCACCCCGACGAGGAGTGCGCCGCGATCGAGGCGCTCCGCGAGGCCTTCCCCGACCTGCCGCTGCGCCTGGACCCCAACGGCGCCTGGACCCCCGAGACCTCGGTGAAGGTCGCCGAGCGGCTCTCCGGGATCGTGGAGTACCTCGAGGACCCCACCCCCGGGATCGACGGGATGGCGCAGGTCGCGGCCCGCACCGACGTACCTCTGGCCACCAACATGTGCGTGATCGCCTTCGAGCACCTCAAGCCCGCGATCGCCGTCGATGCGGTCCAGATCGTGCTCTCCGACCATCACCTATGGGGCGGGCTGCGCCAGTCGGCGCTGCTTGGCGGCATCACCGACACCTTCGGGCTGGGCCTCTCGATGCACAGCAACTCCCACCTGGGCGTCTCCCTGGCCGCGATGGTCCACCTGGCCGCTGCGACCCCCAACCTGACCTACCCCTGCGACACCCACTACCCGTGGAAGACCCAGGACGTCGTACGCCCCGGGGTGCTCGACTTCGCCGACGGTGCGATCGCGGTGCCGACCGGCCCCGGACTCGGCGTCGAGCTCGATCGTGACCTGCTCGGCGAGCTGCACGAGCAGTACCTGACGTGCGGCGTCCGCCGCAGGGAGGACACTGTCTACATGCGCTCCATCGACCCGGACTTCACGCCCAACACCTCACGCTGGTGACCGACTCGGGAAGGACCGGCACCGTCCCGGTCGTCGGCTATGCCTACCCCTGGGACGTGATCGGCGATCCTTCGTTCGCCGATCGCGCCCGGGGGCTCGGCGTCACCAAGGTCGCCCTCGCGGCGGCGTACCACACCGCCCGCGCCGCGACCCCGCTCCACCCGCGCCACCGGTTCGTCGAGGCCCGCAGCGCGGCGCTCTACCGCCCGGTGCGCGCCGAGGCCTGGGACGGCGCCCGGCTGGTGCCGCCCGCGGCGACGTGGGTCGCTGCGAAGGACCCGTTCGGCGAGGCTGCCGCCATCCTCGCCGAGGCCGGGATCGAGGTCGCCGCCTGGATCGTGCTGACCCACTCCACGCTCCTCGGCGAGGCGAACCCCGACCTCGCGGTCGTCAACTGCTGGGACGAGCCCTACCCCTACGCCCTGTGCCCCCGCCACGAGGACGTCCGCCGCTATGCGGAGACCCTGGCCGCCGAGGCCGTACGCGACACCCCGACCTCCACCGCCATCCTGGAGGCGTGCGGCCAGCTCGGGTTCGGCCATGGTGGGCACCACGAGAAGACCGACGGGGCCTACGACGAGGCCACCCAGCAGCTCCTCTCGATCTGCTGCTGCGCCGCCTGCCGCGAGGACTGGGCCGGTCGCGGGCTGGATGCCGAGGCCACCGTGGCGGCGCTTCGGGCCGCGACCGGGGTGAACCCCTCCGGCGCAACGGTGGACGCGAGCACGCTCGACACGATCCTCGCCTCCCGGCACGCCGCGGCCGACGAGCTCCGCCACCGGGTGATCGCGGCCGTCCGCGAGGCCGCTTCCGACGTCGTCGAGATCGCCCTGCACGCCCAGCCCGACCCCTGGGCCACCGGCGCCAGCCCGGGCCTCACCCCGACCACGGCCGACGACGTCGACTTGGTGGTCTCGTTCTGCTGGCCGACCACCGAGGCCTCGATGGAGACGGGGCGCCGGCTCGTCGAGGCGGTCTCCGGGAAGGCAGCGGCCGCTGCGTACGTCACCGTCCTTCCGCCCACCACCGAGGACGACCTCGGTGGTCATCTGCGAGCCCTGCTCGACGCCGGGATCGACCAGATCCACCTCTACCACCTCGGTCTCGCGGGCGCCGACCGGCAGCACCTGCTCGCCGGGGCCACCACCGAGATCCGGAGGGATGCATGAGCGAACGCCAGACCGTTCTCGTCACCGGCGCCAGCGGCGGCATCGGGCGGATGATGCGCACCCGCCTGGCCCGCGAGGGCCGGGTGCTGCGCCTTCTCGACGTCGTACGTCCCGAGGATCCCGCCGAGGGCGAGGCCGTCGAGGTCATCGAGGCGTCGGTGACCGACGAGGCGGCGATGCGCGCCGCCTGCGAGGGTGTCGAGGCGGTCATCCATCTGGGAGGGATCAGCGTCGAGGCCCCCTGGGAGGACATCCTCTCCGCGAACATCGACGGCACCCGGGTGGTCATGGAGGCCGCCCGGGATGCCGGGGTCCGTCGCGTCGTGTTGGCCTCCAGCAACCACGCGACCGGCTTCTACGACCTGGAGAACGTGCCCGCCGAGGGGCTGCCCGCCGACGCCTTCCCGCGCCCGGACACCTACTACGGGGTCAGCAAGGTCGCGATGGAGGCGCTCGGTTCGCTCTTCTACGACCGCTACGGCATCGACGTGACCGCGCTACGGATCGGCTCGTGCTTCGAGAAGCCGTGGGACCGCCGCTCGCTGTGGACGTGGATGTCGCCCGACGACGGTGCCCGGCTCCTCGAGGCGTGCCTGGCCACCCCCGAGCCCGGCTTCCGGGTGGTGTGGGGCATCTCCCGCAACACCCGGCGCTGGCGGTCGCTGGCGGAGGGCGAGGCGATCGGCTACCACCCGCGGGACGACTCCGAGGTCTACGCCGCGGAGTTGCTCGGCGACGCGGTCGACGACGGCCCGCAGGGCCCCGAGGAGCGCCTGGCCGGCGGGAAGTTCTGCTTCACCCCGCTCGGGGAGCACATGAAGTAGCGCAGCCGGGCGGTCTGTTGGTCTAGGTATGCAGCCGAACCGTCGCTTCCCGTGCGGAGCTCCGCCGGGGAAGCGACGGCTGGTCTGCATACCTAGACCAACCGTCAACGCTGCTGCAGGCGCCGACGGGTGCTGCCGAGGTGGACCCGCATCGCGGCCCGGGCGGTGTCGGCGTCGCCGGAGAGGATCGCGGCGGCGATGTTGTCGTGCTCGCGCTGCACCCGCTCGACGTGGAGCGCGTCGCTGGGCGAGTAGGCGTCGCCGAGCCGGGTGCGGGGCAGCATGATCATCATCGGACCCAGCGAGTCCATCAGGTCGAGGTAGAAGCGGTTGCCGGTCGCGGCCGCGACGGCGCGGTGGAAGGCGAAGTCGGCCTCCACCGCGCCGTCCGGATGCACCGTGGCCAGCGCGGCGAGCGCCTCCTCGATGGCGCGCGAGCCCTGCTCGTCGAGGTGGGCGGCGGCCAGGGCCGCCGCCTCGCACTCCACGCCGAGCCGGAAGTCGACCATGTCGAGCACGTCGTGCTGCGTACGGATCGCGGAGGACTCGAGCGCGAACGGCGACGGCGCCGGCACCGCCAGGACGAAGGAGCCGCGCCCCTGGAACGTCTCGACCAGGCCCTCGGCGCGCAGGCGGGTGACCGCCTCGCGCGCCACGGTCCGCGACACCCCGTAGGTCGCGACCAGGTCGGACTCCGAGGGCAGCTTCGCTCCCGGCGCGAGGTCTCCGGACAGGATCTGGTCCTTGATCCCGGAGACCACGCGGTCGGCGAGCCCGGCGCTAGTCGTCATGCCGAGAACTTAGCCGTCTCCACGGTCAGCTTGCGCATCTGGTCGCTGAGCGTGAAGCCGAGACCTGGGCGGTCCGGCACCCACATCTGACCGTCGTGGATGTCGATGCGCTCCTCGAAGAGCGGGTTGAGCCACTCGAAGTGCTCGACCCACGGCTCGGTCGGGTAGGCCGCCGCGAGGTGCAGGTGGATCTCCATCGCGTAGTGCGGCGCCAGCGCCAGACCGGCGTGGGCGGCGAGGGTGGCGAACTTCAGGAACGGGGTGATCCCGCCGATGCGCGGGGCGTCGGGCTGCACGATGCCGCGGTAGCCGGCGTCGATCAGCGCCATGTGCTCGGGCACCGAGGTCAGCATCTCGCCGGTCGCGATGGGCGTGTCGAACGTACGCGACAGGTCGGCGTGGCCGACGGCGTCCCAGGCGTCGAGCGGCTCCTCGATCCAGACCAGGTCGAACTGCTCGAGCTCGCGGCACATCCGGCGGGCGCGGGCGCGGTCCCACTGCTGGTTGGCGTCGACCATGAACGGGGTGTCGCCGAGGTGCTCGCGCAGGGCGGCGACGCGGCGCAGGTCCTCGGCCCAGTCGGGCTGGCCGACCTTGATCTTGATGCCGCCGATGCCGGCCTCGAGCGACGCGGCGGCCTTCTCCTTGATCTCCTCGACGCTCGCCTGGAGGAAGCCGCCGGAGGTGTTGTAGACACGGCAGGAGTCGCGGTGGGCGCCGAGCAGCTTGGCCAGGGGGAGGCCGGCGCGACGCGCCTTGAGGTCGTAGAGCGCCACGTCGAGGGCGGCCACGGCCTGGGTCGCGACACCACTGCGGCCGACGGAGGCGCCGGCCCACATCAGCGACTCGTAGATCTTGGCGATGTCGGAGGGGTCCTGGCCGATGGCGACCTGGGCGATCTCCTTGAGGTGCGCGTACTGCGCCGGGCCACCGGCCCGCTTGGAGTAGCTGAAGCCCATGCCCTCGAGGCCCTGCTCGGTCCTCACCTCGACGAAGAGCAGCACGGTCTCGGTGAGCGGCTTCTGCCGCCCGGTGAGCACCTTGGCGTCACTGACCGGGTTCTCGAGCGGGAGGACGACGTGGGAGAGGGTCAGTGAGCTGATGCGGTCGGCGGCCATGGCGGGATGCTCCTCGATGGGCTAAGTTGTATGACAAGTACAGAACTTATCTGATGAGTGATGAGGAGTCCAGAGCGTGCCCGCCAATTCCCCGGTTGCCCGGCAGGTGGTCCGGCAGGTCCCCCGATGGCGCGATCTCGCGCCCTTCCTGCGGCCGCGGCCGTTCCACTGGCGCGCGGCCGAGCGGCGGCTGGCCCGCTGCCTCAGCGTCGACGACCTCGAGCTGGCTGCCCGCCGGCGGGTGCCGACGGCGGTGTGGGACTACGTCTACGGCGGCTCGGACGGCGAGCATGCGATGCACCGGAACCGGGCGGCCTTCGACCGCGTGGAGCTGCGGCCCACGGCCTTCGGCCAGGTGGCCGAGCCGGAGGTGCGTACGACGATCCTCGGGCGCCCTGCGGCGGCACCCATCGTGCTGGCGCCGACCGGCTACACCCGGCTCAGCCATCACACCGGGGAGCGCGCGGTCGCCGCGGCAGCAGCCGCGGCCGGGCTGCCCTACACCCTCTCGACGTACGCGACGACCTCGATCACCGACGTCGCCGGCGCCGCACCGCAGGGGCGCAACTGGTTCCAGGTCTACCTGATGAAGGACCGGGCCGTGACCCTCGACCACATCACCGAGGCGGCCTCGCAGGGCTTTGAGGCGCTGATGCTCACCATCGACACGACCGTGACCGGAATGAAGCGCAAGGACAAGCTCAACGGGTTCGCGATCCCGCCACAGCTGAGCCTGCGTACGTTCGCTGGCATGGCCCGCCACCCCGGCTGGGTCGCCGACATCCTGACCACCGAGCCGCTGCGGTTCGCGACCTTCCCCGAGGGATCGCACTACGGCCGCTGGGGCATGTCCAACGAGCTGCGCGAGCAGGCGATCCGGCCCTCGGACATCGGCTGGCTCAAGGAGCACTGGGACGGTCCGGTGGTGGTCAAGGGCGTGCTCTCGGTC
The DNA here is from genome assembly GCF_040643685.1 of Nocardioides sp. NPDC047086. Classification (NCBI taxonomy): domain Bacteria; kingdom Bacillati; phylum Actinomycetota; class Actinomycetes; order Propionibacteriales; family Nocardioidaceae; genus Nocardioides; species Nocardioides sp. NPDC047086. Next base: position 167,308 of record NZ_JBEYUV010000007.1, on the reverse strand, counting down.
GCGGACGCGGTGGCCTGTGCCGAGGCCGGTGCGGACGCGCTGGTGCTCTCCAACCACGGCGGCCGTCAGCTCGACCGGGCACCGGTGCCGCTGGAGCTGCTGCCGGCGGTCGTCGACGCGGTGGGCGACCGGACCGAGATCTATCTCGACTCCGGCGTCCGCTCCGGCGGCGACATCGCGGCAGCGCTCGGACTCGGCGCCCACGGCGTGGTGATCGGCCGTCCCTACCTCTACGGACTCATGGTCGCCGGGCAGCAGGGCGTCGACGCCACCCTGAGGCTGCTGGTCGAGGAGCTGCGGCGGGCGATGTGCCTGCTCGGCACTCCCGACATCGCCGCGATCGGCCCCGAGCACGTACGCCTGCGGTCGGCATGACCCCCGCCGTCTCCCCCACCCCGTCCAAGGAGAACCCCGTGTCCGACCTAGTCCATTCTTTGCGAGCCTCGCTCGGCGAGAGCGCCGTCCTGACCGATCCGGCCGAGATGGCGGCGTACGTCACCGACTGGACCGGCAGCTTCACCGGCACCGCCCTCGCGGTGGTGCGCCCGGCCTCGACCGCCGAGGTGGCCACGGCGGTCCGGCTGTGCGCGGCGGCGGGTGTCGGGGTCGTCCCGCAGGGCGGCAACACCGGCCTCGTCGGCGGCGGCGTGCCGGACTCCGGCAGCGACCAGGTGGTTCTCTCCCTCGGCCGGATGCGGCGCGTCCGGGAGGTCGACGCGGTCGCCGACACGCTCGTCGTCGAGGCCGGCACCCCGCTGGCCACCGTCCAGGAGGTCGCCGCGGCCGCCGGGCGGCTCTTCCCGCTCTCGCTCGGCTCGGAGGGCTCGTGCACCATCGGCGGCACGATCGCGACCAACGCCGGCGGCACCGCGGTGCTGCGCTACGGGATGATGCGCGAGCTGGTGCTCGGCCTCGAGGTCGTGCTCCCCGACGGCCGGGTCTGGGACGGGCTGCGACCGCTGCGCAAGGACAACACCGGCTATGACCTCAAGCAGCTCTTCATCGGCTCGGAGGGAACCCTCGGCGTCGTCACCGCGGCGGTGCTGCGGCTGCTGCCCGCGACACCGCGCCGCGCGACCGCCTTCGTGGCGCTCGAGTCGGTCTCGGCTGCCACGGAACTGCTTCCGCTGCTCCGCGAGCACGGCGGCGGTCAGCTGACCACCTGGGAGCTGCTCGGGCGTCAGGCGCTCGACCTGGTCCTCGCCCATCTGCCCGGCGTGCGTGACCCGTTCGCGGACCGGCACGAGTGGTACGGCCTCGTCGAGCTCGCCGGCACCTCCACCGATGTCGACGAGCGGCTCGAGTCGGCTCTCGAGGCCGCCGCTTCGCAGGGGCTTCTGCTCGATGCCGTGATCGCCGGCAGCCCCACCCAGCGCGAGTCGCTGTGGGCGCTGCGCGAAGGCGTCTCGGAGGCCCAGAAGAGCGAGGGCGCGACCCTCAAGCACGACGTCACCCTGCCGATCACGGCCCTGTCGCGGTTCGTCGCCGACGTCGGCCCGGCCCTGCTCGCCGCGCTGCCGGGGGTCCGGCTCGTGACGTACGGGCACATCGGGGACGGCAACCTGCACTACAACATCTCCGCGCCCGTCGGCGACGACGTGGCGCTGAAGCGGGACGCCCCCACCCTGACCCGGATCGTCTACGACGCCGTCACGGCGCTCGGCGGCAGCATCTCCGCCGAGCACGGCATCGGCGCGCTCAAACGGGATGCCGCCGCTGCGTACAAGACGGGGGTCGAGGTCGACCTCCTGCGAGCCGTGAAGCAGGCGATCGACCCCGACGGGGTCATGAACCCTCGCAAGGTGCTGTGATCGGTCTTCCGGTCTCGAGGATCTGCCTGAAGCAGAACTGCTTGCCGCGTGGCGTTCGCGGTGATTGCGTGTCCTCATGCGAATCCTGGTGCTCGGCGGCACGGTCTTCCTCTCCCGCGCAGTGGCGGAGTCGGCAGTACGCAGCGGTCACGAGGTGGTGTGCGCAGCGCGCGGCCGGTCGGGGACCGTCCCGGAGGGCGCGCAGCTGGTGCCGTGGGACCGCACCGAGACACCTCCCTCCGCCCTGACGACTGCGAAGTTCGACGCGGTCGTCGACGTGGCCCGGATCCCCTCGTGGGTTCGCCCTGCCGTCGCCGCCTTCAGCGAGGCCCACTGGGTCTTTGTCTCGACCATCAGCGTGTACGCCGACCACAGCACCCCTGGCGGCACTCCGGACTCACTCCCTGTCCTCGCTCCGGCGACGGACGACATCGAGGACGACGACCCCGATGCATACGGCTCGATGAAGGTCGCCTGCGAGGAGCTCGTTCGCGCGGGTGCGCCCTCAGCCACCGTCGTCCGCCCCGGCCTGATCGTGGGCCCAGGGGACCCCAGCGGCCGGTTCTCCTACTGGCCGCGGCGCCTGAGAGCCGGCGGCGAGATCCTCGCTCCCGGCTCGCCCGACGACAGCACCCAGGTCATCGACGTACGCGACCTGGCGGACTGGATCCTCCACTGCGCCACCAACCGGGTGGATGGCACCTTCGACGCCACCGGTCCGTCGATGCCGATCAGCACCCTGCTGACGGAGACCGCGAGCGGCGTCGGCACCACCCCGACCTGGAGCTGGCTCTCCCAGGACTTCCTCCGGGCCAACGACGTCGACCCCTGGTCAGGCCCCGGCTCGATCCCGCTGTGGCTCCCCCGCCCCGAGTACGACGGGATGCTCGCCCACGACACCACCTCGGCCCTGGCAGCCGGTCTCACCACCCGCCCGATCACCGAGACCGCCCGCGACACCCTCGCCTGGCTGCAGGCCACCCCCGATGCGTACGTCACCGGCATCTCGCCGACCCGCGAGGCCGAGCTCCTCGACGTATGGCGTCAGAGCCCCTGGGCGACCCGGTAGAACACCTGGTTCCAGCGCACCTGGTCGGCGAAGCCGCGGCGGGTGGTGGACTCGTCGATGACCAGCAGCTCGGTGCGGGCGATGTTGGCGAAGACCTCGAAGGCCTCGATCCCGGCGGCGGTCGACATCACCGTGTGGTGGGCGCCACCGGCGGTCAGCCAGGCCTCGGCCGAGGTCGCGAAGTCGGGACGCGGGGCCCAGACGGCGCGCGCGACCGGCAGGTTGGGCAGCGCCTGGGTCGGGGGTACGACGTCGACCACGTTGGCGGTCAGCCGGAAGCGGTCGCGCATGTCGGCCAGCGAGACGACCACGGCACCCTCACCGGCGTCGGCGTCGAAGACCATCCGGACCGGGTCCTCGCGGCCGCCGATCCCCAGCGGGTGGATCTCGACGCGCGGGGTGGAGGTGGTCAGCGAGGGGCAGACCTCGAGCATGTGAGCGCCGAGGATGACCTCCGCGCCCGGGGTGAGGTCGTAGGTGTAGTCCTCCATCAGGGAGGCGCCGCCGGGCAGGCCCTCCCCCATGACCTTGGCGGCTCGGACCAGGACCGCGGTCTTCCAGTCGCCCTCGGCGCCGAAGCCGTAGCCCTTGCTCATCAGCCGCTGCACGGCGATGCCGGGCAGCTGACGCAGTCCGCCGAGGTCCTCGAAGTTGGTGGTGAACGCCTTCGCGTCCCGCTCGACCAGGAACGCCTCCATGGCGATCTCCTGGCGAGCCGCGTAACGCAGCGAGTCGTGGCGGTCGCCGCCTCGCCGGAGCTCGGGCACGACGTCGTAGAGGTCCTCGTACTCGGCGACGAGCGCGTCAACGGCGGCCTCGTCGACGGCCTCGACGGCCGCCATCAGGTCGTTGACGCCCCAGGTGTTGACCGAGACGCCGAAGCGCAGCTCGGCCTCGGTCTTGTCTCCCTCGGTGACCGCGACGTTGCGCATGTTGTCGCCGAAGCGGACCAGGTTGAGCCCGTGGGTGGCGGCCCAGCCGGCGGCGCCGCGGACCCAGGTGCCGACGCGGCGGGTGACGGCCGGGTTGGAGACGTGGCCGACGACGGTGGTGCGGGCGACGCCGAGGCGGGTGGCGATGTAGGCGTACTCACGGTCGCCGTGGGCGGCCTGGTTGAGGTTCATGAAGTCCATGTCGATCTCCGACCAGGGGAGCTCGACGTTGGCCTGGGTGTGCAGGTGCAGCAGCGGCTTCTGGAGGGCGTCCAGGCCGGCGATCCACATCTTGGCCGGGCTGAAGGTGTGCATCCAGGTGATCACGCCGAGGACGTTGTCGTCGGAGTTGGCCTCGAGCATCGCCCGGCGGATCGACGCGGAGTCCTTCAGGACGGGCTTCCACACGACCTTCGCCGGTACGTCGTCCGACGCGTCCAGGGCGCGGGCGACCTCCTGGGACTGCTCGGCCACCTGGCGCAGGGTCTCCTCGCCGTAGAGGTCCTGGCTGCCGGTGAAGAACCAGACCTCGCGGTCTCCATAGGGTTTCAGCGCTGCGGGCTTGCTCATGTGGGGGTTCCTCTCAGTGCAGGCAGCTCAGTGCTGGCCGTAGACGTTCTGGTAGCGGTTGTAGAGCGAGTCGACGTGGTCCTGCTCGATCGGCAGGGGCTGGCCGAGCTGGCGCGCGATGTGCACCGTGCGGGCGACCTCCTCGCACATCACCGCGGCCTTGACCGCGGCGCGGCCGTCCTTGCCGATGGTGAAGGGGCCGTGGTTCCGCATCAGCACCGCGGGGCTGCGCGAGTCGCGCAGGGTCTCCACGATGCCGCGGCCGATCGAGTCGTCGCCGATGATCGCGAACGGTCCGACCGGGACCGGCCCGCCGAACTCGTCGGCCATCATCGTGAGCACGCAGGGGATCTCATCCCCGCGGGCGGCCCAGGCGGTGGCGTAGGTGGAGTGGGTGTGGACCACTCCCCCGACCTCGGGCATGTTGGCATAGACGTACGCGTGGGCGGCGGTGTCCGAGGACGGCGAGCGCTCCCCCTCGACGAGGTTGCCGGCCAGGTCGCACACGACCATCGCCTCGGCGGTGATGTCCTCGTAGGCGACGCCGGAGGGCTTGATGACCAGCAGGTCCTCGCCGCCGGGGTTCGACACCCGCTCGGAGACGTTCCCGGCGGTCCAGACGACCAGCTCCCAGCGAGGCAGCTCGGCGTGCAGCGCGGCGACGCGCTCCTTGGCGGCGTCGACGGCGGTGCGAAGCGCGGCAGGTACGCCGGTCATCACTGGTCTCCTTCGGTGTCGGGTGCTGTGGTGTGGGCCAGCGAGGCCACGGCGGCGTGCTCGATGGCCAGCCCGGCCTCGTAGCGCTCCAGGTAGGTCCGGAACCCGGCGAGGTCGGCAGCGTCCGGCTCGACGACCACGAGGTCGATGTCGCCGAAGACGCGCTCGGCGAGGTAGGCGCTCAGGGCGAGGCCGCTACCGGCCGTCGCCGCCCGGGCGTACGCAGCCAGGACCGCGATCCCCCAGGCACCGCCCTCGCCGGCGGTGCGACCGACGGCGACCGGGGCGCCGGTGGCCGCGGCGAGCAGCCGCTGGGCGACGCCCGCGGTGCGGAAGAGGCCGCCATGGGCGAACATCGCGTCGATCTCGACGCCCTGGTCGGCGAGGACGCGCATGCCGAGGGCGAGGGTGCCGAAGACGCCGTAGACCTGGGCGCGGGCGAACCCGGCGAGGTCGAGGCGACTGCCGGGGGTGCGTACGAACAACGGACGGCCCTCGTCGAGGCCGGTGATCGGCTCGCCGGCGAGGTAGTTGTACGCCAGCAGTCCGCCGCCGTCGGGCGAGCCATTCAGGGCCGCGGTGAGCAGGGCGCCGAAGACGGCGTCGGGCTCGTAGGGGTGGCCGAGCGCGGCCGCGAACTCACCGAAGACCCCGGCCCAGGCGTCGAGCTCGCTGGCGCCGTTGTTGCAGTGCACCATCGCGACCGGGTCGCCGGCCGGGGTGGTGACGATGTCGATGGCGTGGTGGACGGTGGCCAGCGGTGCCTCGAGGACGACCATCGCGAAGATCGAGGTGCCGGCGCTGACGTTTCCGGTCCGCTTGGCCACAGAGTTGGTCGCGACCATCCCGGTGCCGGCGTCGCCCTCGGGCGGACACAGCAGGATGCCGGGTCGGAGGGTGCCGGTGGGGTCGAGCAGCGCGGCGCCGGCGGGGGTGAGCCGGCCGGCGTCGGCGCCCGCCGGGAGGACCTGCGGGAGCAGCCCCTCGACCCGCAGACCGGGGCGATTGGCGGCGGCCAGGTGACCGAGCTGCTCCAGCATCCGCTGGTCGTAGGTCCCGGTGGCCGGGTCGATGGGGAAGACGCCGGAGGCGTCGCCGACGCCGAGCACATGGCGTCCGGTGAGCGCGCGGTGGACGTAGCCCGCGAGCGTGGTCAGCGAGGCGATCTTCGGCAGATGGGGCTCGTCGTCGAGGATCGCCTGGTAGAGGTGGGCGACCGACCAGCGCAACGGGATGTTGGTGCCGAAGAGCTCCGACAGCTCGGCAGCGGCGACGGCGGTGTTGGTGTTGCGCCAAGTGCGGAAGGGCACCAACAGCTCGCCGGCCTCGTCGAAGGCGAGATAGCCGTGCATCATCGCCGAGACCCCGATCGACCCGAAGGTGTCCGGACGGCGGCCGTAGCGGCCCTCGACCTCGTCACCGAGGGCGGCGACCGCGCCCTGCACGCCGGCCCAGACCGCCTCGAGCGAGTAGGTCCACAGGCCGTCGACGAGCTCGTTCTCCCACAGGTGGGACCCGGTGGCGAGGGGCGTGTGATCCGGCCCGATCAGGCACGCCTTGATGGTCGTGGAGCCCAGCTCGATGCCGAGCGCGGTCTCTCCGAGGTCAGGCAGGTGGCCTGCTCGCTGCGTCATCACGGCTCCGTTTCTGCCCGACGGCTCGGGGTGGGGTTCGAGGCGATGTGAACGCTAACATATGACGGGCGGGTTACCTCCGTGTTCCCTGTAGACCCCTGCCGAGGCGTCAGCCCCGTCGAACGAGACGTCAGCCCCGTCGGTCGAGACGTCAGCCCCGTCGATCGAGTTGGCACCGCGGTGCCGTCTCAGCCGACGTACCTGACGTCTCGGCCGACCTAACTGCCGACTCGGCCGACGTACCTGCCGCCTCGGGTGTCAGTTGGGCTTGGGGGCGGCGGAGGCCCGGACCACGAGCTCCGGCGCGAGCAGGGCGGGGGTCTCGACAGCCCCCTCGGCGATGGCCTTGGTGGCGACCTCGACGGCGAGCTCGCCGAGGGAGGCGAAGTCCTGCCGGACGGTGGTCAGCGGCGGCCAGAGGTAGGCAGCGTCCGGGACGTCGTCGAAGCCGACGACGCTCACGTCCTGAGGGACTCGGCGACCGGCCTCGTGCAGCGCTCGGATCACGCCGAGGGCCATCGAGTCGTTGGCGGCGAAGACCGCAGTGACCGAAGGGTCCTGGGCGATCACAGCCCCGGCCTCGTAGCCGCTCCTGCTCGACCAGTCACCGAAGATCTCGGGTCCGGGTTGCGCGCCGGCGTCCCGGAGGGCGGCCAGCCACCCCTCGCGGCGCTGGCGGGCGTCGATCCAGCCGACCGGACCGGCCACGTGGGCGATGTTGCGGTGGCCGAGGTCCAGCAGATACTGCGTGGCAAGCACGGCCCCGGCGTGCTGGTCGATCCCCACCGAGCGCACCCCTGCCGGCGGGTCGCTGTGGATCATCACGACCTCGACCGTCGAGGCGAGTTGGGCGACCAGGTCCTCGAACGACTGGTGCGAGACCCCGAGCAGCACGGCCTCGACGGCGTCGTCGAGGAGCGCCTCGATCGCCCGCTCCGCCGACGTCGCCTCCAGGTGCGGCACCGGACTCAGGATGACGTCGTAGCCCGCCTTCTGCCCGGCCTGGTGCACCGAGGCGGCCAGCGTGCCCGGCCCGTAGAGGTGCGGCTGGGTGTAGAGCAGCCCCAGGCGCCCCGACCGCCGGGTCACCAGCGCCCGCGCCGACTTGTTGCGCCGGTAACCCAGCTCGTCGATCGCCGCCAGCACCCGGTCGCGGGTCTCGCCGCGTACGGCGTCGGAGCCGTTGACGACCCGGGACACGGTCTGGTGCGAGACCCCTGCCCGGGCCGCGACATCCGCCATGCTCGGCGCGTTCCTCGACTCCCCGTGGACCATGCGGTGATCCTAGGCGGCATCGCCGCGCGCACGGGGACCGCCTCAGGTCTCCCCGAGATCGGGGAGTCCGTGACGCGCTCGGCCGAGCGCGTCCACGCGCTGCTGCCAGGTCGAGTCGAGCAGCCGTTGCGGCGTACGCCATCCGGCGGCCGACAGCTCCCATGCCGCGGCCACCGCGATGTCGGTCGAGATCCGGGTCGAGGAGAGCATCGCCAGAACGAGGAGGCGATAGAGCGGAGAGGGCTTGTCCCGGAGCCTGATGCCGGCTTCCTCGGCGTACGTCGTCCCGCCTGCGTCCAGCAGGCGTCGCACGACCTCGCGGTCCCGTTTGCTCACCCTGTCGACGTACCCACCGCGTGCCGGGACCATGCGTCGGCCCGTCGCAGGCTGGGATCGGCAGACCCTGGATAGAACCTGGTGGGCGACCGAGGATGGATCCGACCCCAGAGCCTCTCCTCAGGAGCAGACCGATGCCACGTCGACCCATCGACATCACGATCCCCGACCTGTCCGGCAAGCGAGCCCTGGTCACCGGCGCCAGCGACGGCATGGGTCTGGTGATGGCCATCCGGCTGGCCGCGGCCGGGGCCGAGGTCGTCATGCCCGTACGCAACCCCGGCAAGGGCGAGAAGGCGCTCGCCATCATCCGCGGACGGATCCCCGAGGCGCGGACCTCGCTGCGCGACCTCGACCTGTCCTCGCTCGCCTCGGTCGCGGCGCTCGCCGAGACCCTGCTGGGCGAGGACCAGCCGTTCCACATCATGATCAACAACGCGGGTGTGATGACGCCGCCGGAGCGGCAGACGACCGCCGACGGGTTCGAGCTCCAGCTCGGCACCAACCATCTCGGCCACTTCGCCCTCGTCGCCCTGATCCTGCCGCTGCTGCGAGCCGGGCAGGCCCGGGTCACGTCCCAGGTCAGCGTCGCCGCGAGGCGCGGCGCGATCAACTGGGACGACCCCAGCTGGGAGCGGAGCTACGACGACATGAAGGCCTACAGCCAGTCCAAGATCGCCGTCGGCCTCTTCGGGCTGGAGCTGGACCGGCGCAGCCGGGCTCAGGGCTGGGGCATCACCAGCAACCTCTCCCACCCCGGCGTCGCCCCGACCAACCTGCTGGCCGCGCGCCCCGAGATCGGGCGTACGACCGACACCCTCTCGGTACGCATGATCCGCTGGCTCTCGGCCCACGGGATCCTCCTGGGCACACCCGAGACCGCCGCCCTGCCCGCGCTGCTGGCCGCGACCTCACCCGAGGCGACCGGTGGCCGGCTGTACGGCCCCAGCGGCCCCGGACACCTCGGTGGCGCTCCCGCCGAGCAGCCGCTCTACCGCCCGTTGACCAGTGCCGAGGACGCCGCCAAGCTCTGGGAGATCTCCGAGAACCTCACCCGGACCGCGCTGCCGACCAGCTGACCCACGTACGTCTCCGGCATGGTTGACTCGGGCGCGTGAGCACGCGACCGCGCAACCGGCGCCAGCTGATCGTCGAGGCGGCGGGCAAGGTCTTCAGCGAGCGCGGCTACCACGCCGCCTCGATGGAGCAGATCGCCACGGACGTGGGGATCACGGCGGCCGCCCTCTACCGGCACTTCCCGGGCAAGTACGACCTGTTCCGCGAGTGCGCCAACCTGCTCATCGACCACCTGCTCGAGGCGGTCTCCGGGCTGCCGGACGACGCCGATCTCGAGCGGGTGCTGCGGACGATCGCCGAGCTCACCGTCGACCACCGCAGCTACGGCGGCATCTACCGCTGGGAGTCGCGCTACCTGAGCGCCGAGGACCTCGGTGAGATCAGGGTCAAGGTCGACCGGGTCGTCCGGCGGGTCGTGGCGGCCGCCGGCGGTGCCCCGGACCCGTCCGCCGAGGAACGGCTGCGGGCCGTCGCCGCGCTGGGGGCGATCGGGTCGATCACCACCCACCACGCCACCATGGCCAGACGCCGGCTGGTCGACCTGCTGGCCGAGGCCGCGCTCCGGGTGATCGCCACCGATGTCACGACGACACCGCCTCCCGGCCCGGGACGTACGCACCCGGTCGAGGAGTCCCCGGCCTCCCGCACCCGCAGCGCCGAGATCCTCGCCGCCGCGATCCCGCTCTTCGCGCGCGACGGTTTCGCGAACGTCACCCTCGGACACATCGCCGAGGTCGTCGGGGTGGCCCCGTCCGCGCTCTACCGGCACTACCCGAGCAAGGTCGACATCCTCGCGGCGGCGTGCCTGCAGGCCGCGACGATGCTCGACTTGTCGGTCCGCGAAGCACTGCGCGACCCCGGCGACGCGACCGCCGCGGTCGGAGCCCTGGCCCGGGCGTACGTCGGCTACAGCTTTCGCCACCATCTGCTCACCCAGGTCGGCACGGCCGAGATCGCCGGGCTACCCGAGCCGCTGCGTACGCCGCTGATCCGGGCCCAGCGCGAGCATGTCGCCGTCTGGGAGGACCACCTGCTCGCCGCGCGGGACGACCTCGACCCGCGCTCGGCGCGGGTGCTGGTCCACGCCGGGCTCGGCGTGGTCGCCGAGTCCGGCCGGCTGCTGCACTGGGGCGACGGCAACGAGGAGACCGTCACCGTCCTCCTGATGCGCGCGCTGGGCCTCTGAGACCGGTGAGACCTCACGAGGGACGGTTCATGTCAGGGATCTCGATCGGCGTGGTCTGACCCGACTCGCCGCCGTTGAGGAACGCCATCGCGAGCGCCCTCACGAACTGGTCGAAGAGGTAGTAGCTCCCCGGAAGGGTGTCGATCGTGCCCTCGCGGAACGCGATGTAGGCGGGCCAGGCGACCTTGATCAGCGCGGCAGAGGCGTAGTCGCGACGCAGGTCGAGCCAGTCGGAGATCTGGTTGCCGAGGGTGTAGCGGACGAACTCGTTGAGGAACCCCCGGCTGACGCCCAGGTCCACCGAGGACGGCAGCCCCAGGAGCGTCTCGGCGAGCTCCTTGCCCTCGGTCGTCGGCGCCAGGATCGGGTCCAGGACCTGGGCCGCCTGGGCGTACGCATCCGGCCACGAGCGCGGGATGAACTGGTCCTGGACCCCGAGCAGGGAGATGGCGACCTGCCAGGAGTGCAGGTAGGCCTCCTCCTCGGCGGGGGTCATCGGGATCCGCCACTCCTTGAACTTCTTGTGCACGAAGGTGCCGAGGCTGTGGAAGGTGACCAGGATGTCGCCGTTGCTGATCGGGATCTGGTTGTTCTCGGTGGCCCCGTTCTTCCAGTGGGGAAGCTGCGGCAGCAGGTGCCGTACGGCCGCGTGCACCATCCGGGTCTTGTTGGCCGTGACCACGAACTGGCCCTGGGGCTCGAAGGCGTGCAGCTGCGCCAGGTCGTAGCCGAAGGTGAAGGTCTTCGCGGCGCGGTCCTGCATGTCGGCGCCGCCCTTGGACCAGTAGACCGACCGGGCCTCGCGCGGGATGACGGTGCTCATGATGCCGCTGCCGACGCTGTAGAGCGCGAAGAAGTAGGTGTCCTTGCGGCGGTTGAAGTCGGCGGCCAGGGTCAGCTTGTCCATGTCGGCCCACGCCGGCAGGGTGTTGACGTCGCGCAGGTATGCCGTCAGGTCGGCGGGGAGGCCGGTGGGCAGCGGGTCGTTGTTGTCGACCCACGGACGGATGGCGGTGTTGACCGCGGAAACCTGGCCGTTGTCGAGCACGGACTTCATGATCGCGTCGATCCGGTCGTCCCAGACCCACTGCGGGTCCGCATAGGTGTCGGTGCCGGCGATCGACCCGGTCGACGCCCAGCTCCAGGTGGGCGCGACGGCTTCACCGATGCCGACGAAACCCAGCGCCGCGGCCAGCGAGATGAAACCCCTGCGACTGAGATCTTCCATTGACTTACCTTCCGCTTGAAGGGGATCTGCTCGGCCATAAAGGGGTCGGCGCGAATGTGATTCTTGATTAACATACCGGCAGTGACGCACGTCACGCAATGACCTTCGCCGCCTCATCGCGACGGCCGGGCAAATCGTTGATTCGGACTGGAGATGGGCTGCCATGACGACCAGAGAAGACCTCGCCGCACCCCTCACCGGGCTCACGCGCACGATCGGAGTCCGGTGATGGTGACCCTGCAGGCAGCCGTACGTTTCGACGAGCTCCGCGCGGTCGAGGGCCCCGTCGACCCGGCCGAGCTCGACAAGGTCTGGGCGGGCCTCGACACCGTCGCCGCCTCGGCGATCCTCGGCTCGTGGCGCGGCTTCGCGTTCTCGACCGGGCACCCGATCGAGAAGACGCTCGCCACGAGCAGCTGGTACGGCAAGCGGTTCGACGCCCTCGACGACGCCAAGCCCCTCATCTGCCGCGCCGAGGACGGCTCGCTCTACTCCGACGTGAAGTCCGGACGCGGCGAGGCGAGCCTGTGGAACGTCGAGTTCCGCGGGGAGGTCACCGCGACCATGGTCTACGACGGGATGCCGGTCCTCGACCACTTCAAGCGGGTCGACGGCGACACCCTGATGGGGATCATGAACGGCAAACCGGCCGTCGTCCTCGACCCAGCCGGGCGGCACTTCTACTTCGGGCTGGAGCGCGCATGAGCGGTGGCGGAACCGCGACCCAGGTGCTGCTCACCCGCGGCATCGACACCCCGGCCGAGCTGGTGGCCGCGCGGCTGGACGCGCCTCGCGAGGACGAGGTGCTGGTCCGGATCGAGGCGGTCGGCCTGTGCCACACCGACCTCGCCACCCGGGCCGCACTGGGCGCCACCCCGGCCGTGCTCGGGCACGAGGGGTGCGGCATCGTCGAGCAGGTCGGCGCGGCGGTCTCCGCTGCCTCCGGCATCCGGGTCGGCGAGCGGGTGGTGCTCTCCTTCCGCTCCTGTGGTTCCTGCGAGCGCTGTCTCGGCGGCGCTCCGGCCTACTGCGAGCAGGCCCAGCGGCTCAACAGCGCCGGGCGCCGCCCCGACGGCAGCGCCACGGTCACCGTGGACGGCCGGCCGGTCTTCGCCTCGTTCTTCGGGCAGTCCTCCTTCGCCAGCCACGCACTCGTGGCGGCCGACGCCTGCGTACCCGTCGGGGAGGCGGCGCCCGAGGTCGCGGCGCCCCTCGGCTGCGGGCTCCTGACCGGTGCCGGTGCGGTCCTCAACGTGCTCCGTCCCGGGGCCGGCGACCGGCTGCTCGTGGTCGGCGCCGGCGGGGTCGGGGCCGCGGCTGTGCTCGCGGCACGTTCCGAGGGTGTAGAGGTGGTCGTCGTGGAGCCCCTCGCGTCCCGTCGCGAGCTGGTCGCCTCGTTCGGGGCGAAGGCCTGTGAGTCCCTCGACGAGCTGGCCGACCCCGGGATCAGCCACGCGCTCGACACCTCGGGCCGCCCCGAGATCGTCGATCGCGTCCTCGGCCTGCTGGACCCGCTCGGCACCCTGGCCGTGGTCGGCCTGGGCCCAGCGCGAGCCGAGATCGACGTACGCCGCCTGATGCTGCGCGGGCTCACGCTCCGTGGCTGCGTGGAGGGCGACGCGGTCCCCCGAGAGCTCGTTCCCGAGCTGCTCCGCCGCCACGCCGCTGGCACGCTCCCCCTCGACCGGCTGGTGACGACCTTTCCCCTCTCCGAGTGGGATGAGGCGGTCGCCGCACAACGCGCCGGGAGGGTGCTCAAGCCCGTTATGCTGCCCTGATTCTCGGGCGTGACCCGAGGCCCACGGAACGGAGCCATGGATGCGCGTGCTGTTGTCGACGTACGGGTCGCGGGGAGATGTCGAGCCGATGGTGGCGCTGGCGGTGCAGCTGCAGCGGAGCGGCGCGGAGGTGCGGATGTGCGCACCGCCGGACGAGGAGTTCGTGGACCTGCTGGAGCGGGAGGGTGTGCCGCACGTGCCGTTCCTCAAGCCGTGGCGGTCGCGGGAGCGGCCGCCGACGGCCGAGGAGCGCCACCAGCGGGTGACCGACTTCATCGCGGCGCAGTACGACACCGTGGCCGAGGCCGCCGAGGGCTGCGACGTGGTCGTGGCCACCGCGATGTCGCAGTTCGTCGCACCCTCGGTGGCCGAGCGGCTGGGCATCCCCTATCACTACGTCCTGTTCTGCCCCGACGTCGTCGACGGCCTGGACGGGCAGGGTTTCACGGCGCTGTTCAAGGAGCCCCTCGACGCCCACCGGGCCTCGACCGGGCTCTCCCCGGTCGGCGACGTCGCCGAGTTCATGTTCACCACCCGTCCGCTCCTCGCGGCCGATCCCACCCTCGGACCGTGGAACGGGTCCTCCGGCCTCGACGTCGTGCAGACCGGGGCGTGGACGCTCGAGGACGACCGCCCGCTCCCGGCCGACCTGCTGGGCTTCCTGGAGACCGGTGACGAGCCCGTCTATGTCGGGTTCGGCAGCATGCGCACGGTCGGTGAGGAGAGCGTGCGGGTCGCGGTCGAGGCCATCCGCGCCCACGACCGGCGGGTGGTCATCGGGCGGGGATGGGCCGGGCTCGACGTCATCGACGGTCGCGACGACTGCTTCGTCATCGGCGAGGCCAACCACCAGAAGCTCTTCGGCCGGGTCGCCGCCGTCGTCCACCACGGTGGCGCCGGCACCATGACCACGGCCTACCGGGCCGGCGCCCCTCAGGTGGTCGTCCCCCAGGCGGGTGACCAGGTCTACTGGGCCGGGCGGGTGGCCGCGCTCGGCATCGGGGTCGCCCACGACGGCGCCGCCCCGACGGTCGAGTCGCTCACCGCAGCGCTCGGTGCCGTACTCGAACCCGAGGTCCGCGCGCGGGCGACCGCGATGGGCGCCGAGGCCCGGGTCGACGGAGCGGCGAGGGCCGCGGAGCTGTTGCTCGCCGGCAGGGCCTGAGGCTCAGCGGCCGAGTACGTGGCGCAGCGCCGCCTCCAGCGTCGGGTGACGAAACCGGTGGTGGCTCCCGAGAGCGGACGGCTCGACACGCTGGCTCGCCAGCGCCATCTCCGCCGCGCCCTCCCTGCCGAGCAGGAGCCGCGGGCCCAGCGCCGGGGTGGGCAGGAGCGCGGGCCGGTGGAGCACGTGCGCGAGGGTCTGTGCGTAGACCCGGCCGGTGACCGGCTCGGGGGCGACCGCGTCGACCGGCCCCACGAGCGTCTCGTCGAGGACCGCGCGATGGTAGATGTCGACCAGGTCGTCGATGCCGATCCAGCTCAGCCACTGCTCGCCGCTCCCCAGCCGGCCACCCAGTCCGGCCGCGAAGAGCGGTCGTTGGAGCCGAAGCGCTCCGCCGGCCGGGGTCTGGACGATCCCGGTCCGCACGTTCACCACGCGCGGCCCGTCGACCCGGCTCGCCGCCTCCCAGTCGGCGACCACGTCGGCGAGGAAGCCCGTACCGCGCGCCGATGTCTCGGTGAGGACCTCGTCGCCGCGGTCGGCGCCGTAGATCCCGATCGCGGAGGCAGCCACGAAGGTGCGTACGCCGCTGCGTGCCGCCGCCTCGGCGAGCCGGCGGGTCGGCTCGATCCGGGAGTCACGGATCGCCGCCTTGTGCGCCGCGGTGAAGCGGCCCGCGATCGACACGCCCGCCAGATGAATGACCGCGTCGACGCCGTCGAGCAGGTCCTGGCCGGGAGCCGAGGGATCCCAGCGGCGCTCGTCATCTCCGGCGGGCGCGTGCCGCACCAGCCTGACCACCCGATGGCCACCGGTCGTGAGGAACGGGACCAGGGCCTGCCCGACGGCCCCATGAGAGCCGGTGACCGCGATGGTGAGCCTCTTGCCCGCTGCGTACGTCCTGCGGTGGGCCGCGAGGTCGGCGGTCAGCTGGGCGTGGCGGTAGCCGAGCATCCGGTCCACCATCCGCCCGAGCACGTTCGTCTCGACCCGGTCGGTGACCAGCGTCGCCTCGCCGTCGGCGGCGAACTCGTGCCGGTGGGTCCACGTCAGCGGCCGCAGCGAGGCGAGCCGGTCGGTGAACAGGTGCGGCGGGTCGTAGGCGTCGGGATCGTGACGGGCGACCCAGTCCACGCCGCGGCCGAGCGAGATCACCGCGGTGCCGTCGGCGAGGTCGGTCGCCTCCACCCGCACCTCCCCCGGCATCCACGGCGGCGTCAGCCGGCGGATCGCCCCCGGACGCCGATGCCACCCGAAGACCTCCTCGACGGGCGCCTCGACACGTGTCGTCAGCGAGCGGAACCGGACCAGCGGGGACGTCATACCCGAAGCCTTGCGCGGATCGGCTGGACGTACAACCACCGGGGCGGCCCGGCGCTCAGTCGCCGATGAAGTCGGGGCGCCGGCGCTCCAGGAAGGCCGCCCGGCCCTCGGCGAACTGCCGGCCGGCCAGCAGGTCGACCTGGAGGTCGGCCTCGGCCGCGAGTACGCCGTCGAGGCTCTGGTCGGGTTGGGTGAGGATGCGCCGGGTGCCGGTGACCATCGGCGCCGAGAGCTCGGCCAGCCGCGAGGCCAGCTCGACCGCGTGGTCGAGGGCGGTGCCGTCCTCGACGACGGTCTCGACCGCGCCGATCCGCTCGGCCTCGGCGGCGTCGAAGGTGCGTACGGTCAGGAGCAGCTCGCGCGCCCTCCCCTGGCCGACGCGCCGCGGGAGGGTGTAGGCGAGCCCGGTGTCGGGGCCGAGCCCGATCTTCCCGAACGACGTCGAGAACGTCGCCGAGCGGCCGGCGACCACGAGGTCGCAGGCGGCGGCCAGAGCGAGCCCGAGCCCGTAGGCGCCGCCCTCGACCGCGGCGAGGACCGGCCGCTCGCCGGTGACCAGCTGACGTACGACCGCGTTGACGACCTCGAGCCGCTGCCGGGCGACGTCGCGGTCCTGCGACATCGACCGGATGTCGCCGCCCGCGGAGAACACCGAGCCGGCGCCGGTCAGGACGACGGCCCGCGCCTCCACCTCGGCGGCCCGGAGCGCGGCGAGCAGGTCGATCCGGTCGGCGAGGTCGAGCGCGTTGCGGCGCTCGGGACGGTCGAGTGTGAGGATCCGGACGTGACCACGGTCCTCGACGCGGACCGCCTTGGTGCGTGGCGCCGAGCTCAACCCTGGAACTCCTTCACCATCTGCTTGGCGATGATCAGCTTCTGGATCTCGCTGGTGCCCTCGTAGAGCCGGAACAGCCGCGCGTCGCGGTAGAACCGCTCGACCGGCACCTCGCGCATGTAGCCGAGGCCCCCGTGGATCTGGACCGCGCGGTCGGCGATCCGGTCGACCGCCTCGGTGCAGAACAGCTTGCACAGCGACGGAGCCGTGCGGCGGTCGCTGCCGTCGTCCCAGCTGCGGGCTGCCTCGAGCACCATCGCGCGACCGGCGTACGCCTCGGTCCGGCTCTCGGCGAGCATCGCCTGGATCAGCTGGAACTCCGCCAGCTTCTGGCCGCCCTGGCCGTTGGTCGTGGCGTGGCGCAGGCTCTCCTCGATCAGCCGGTCCGCCAGGCCGACGGTCAGCGCGGCGATGTGCAGCCGCCCCTTGGCCAGCGATCGCATCGCCGCGGAGAAGCCCTCGCCCTCGACCTCGCCGACCAGGTTCGCGGCGGGCACCCGAGCGCCGTCGAAGAAGATCTCCGAGGTCACCGCGCCGCGCTGGCCCATCTTGTGGTCGCGCGGGCCGATGGTGACGCCGGGGGTGTCGGTCGGCACCACGAACACCGAGATGTTCTTCGCGCCCTCGCCGAGGTCGCCGGTGCGGGCGAAGACCATGAGCAGGTCGGCCCAGATCGCGTTGGTGATGAAGCGCTTCTGCCCGCTGATGACGTACTCGTCGCCCTCGCGCACGGCGCGGGTGCGCAGGCCGCTCGGGTCGGAGCCGGCCTCGGGCTCGGTGAGCGCGAAGGAGGCCACCAGGTCACCGCTGGCCAGCCCGGGCAGGTACTGCTGCTTCTGTCGCTCGGTGCCGCAGTTGACCAGCACCTGGCCGGCGATGCCGTTGTTGGTGCCGAACATCGAGCGGAAGGACGGCGTGGTCCAGCCGAGCTCCATCGCCAGCCGGACCTCCTCGGACATGGTGAAGCCGAGACCGCCGTACTCCTCGGGGATGGCGTAGCCGAACAGCCCCATGGCCGCGGCCTGCTGCCGGAGCCGGTCGGGGATCTGGTCGGTCTCCTCGATCTCGTCCTCGGCGGTGACGACCTCCTTGCGGACGAACGCGCGGACGGCGTCGAGGATCGAGGTGAACTCGTCGGGCTCCATGGGTGCTGCTCCTTCGTGCGGGGTCAGGGCGTGGGAACGGGTACGTCGCCGGGCCGGCCGACCACGCCCCCGGCGGCCAGCCGGTCGATCGCGCCGGCCTCGAGGCCGAGCTCGGCGAGCACGGCATCGGTGTGGGCGCCGAGCTCGGGGATCGCGCCCATCGGGAGCTCGACGTCGCGGAACGTCATCGGAGGCAGTACGCCACGGACCGGCCCGGCAGGAGTCTCGACCTCGCGCCACCGGTCGCGGCCGGCGAGCTGCGGGTGGTCGACGAGGCCGGACATGTCGTTGATCTGGGCCGCCGGGACGCCCGCGGCGGCGAGCCGGGCGTCGAGGTCGGCGGTGGCGAAGCCGCGGGTGTGCTCGGCGACGACCGCGTCGCACTCCTCGCGGTGGGCGACCCGCAGCGGGTTGGTGGCCAGCCGGGGATGGTCGACGAGGTCGGGCCGGTCGAAGACGTCGGTCACCAGCGCTCGCCAGCCGCGGTCGTTCTGGACGCCGATCAGGATCTCCCCGTCGGCGGTCGGGAAGGCGTCGTAGGGTGCGATCGAGGCGTGGCTGAGCCCCATCCGCGGCACCTGGCGGCCGCCGTACATCTGCATGTACATCGGATGTCCGAGCCACTCGACGGTCGCGTCGAACATCGAGACGTCCACGATGCCGCCCTTGCCGGTGCGCTCGCGGCGGAACAGCGCCGCGACGATCGCCTGGCTGGTGTAGAGGCCGGCGGCGATGTCGGAGCTGGGGACGCCGGTCTTGGTCGCCGTCTCCGGGGTGCCGGTGACCGAGATCAGCCCGGACTCGGCCTGGATCAGCATGTCGTACGCCTTGCGGTCCCGCAGCGGGCCGCCGGTGCCGTAGCCGGAGATGCCGGCGACGACGAGCCGCGGGTGCCGTTCGGCGAGCTCCTCGGCACCGAGCCCGAGCCGTTCGGCGGCGCCGGGCGCGGCGTTCTGCAGGAACACGTCGGCGCGGGCGACCAGCCGGCGCGCGAGCTCGGCGCCGTCGGGCGACTTGAGGTCGAGCGCGACCGACTCCTTGCCGCGGTTGAGCCAGACGAAGTGCGAGGCGAGGCCGTGCACCGCGTGGTCGTAGTTGCGGGCGAAGTCACCCTCGCCCACCCGTTCCAGCTTGATCACGCGGGCACCGAGGTCCGCGAGGTGACGGGTGGCGAGCGGGGCCGCGACGGCCTGCTCGAGGGCGACCACGGTGATGCCCTCCAGCGGCAGCAGATCGGTGGTCATGCAGAAAGCATCCCGCGACTTCTTATGCTCGTCCAATACCTAATCCTTGGATGATTGTTCCAACTGATGCAAGAGTTGTCCTCATGGACCTGCACCATCTCGAGGCGTTCCTCGCCGTGGCCGAGGAGCTCCACTTCGGTCGGGCGGCCGAGCGGCTGCACATCGCCCAGCCTCCGCTGAGCCGCACCATCAAGCAGCTCGAGCGCGACCTCGGCGCCCAGCTCTTCGACCGCACCACGCGGAGCGTGCGGCTGACGTCGGCCGGCGAGGCACTGGTGCGGCCCGCCCAGGAGGTGCTCGAGGGCATGCGCACCGCACGCCGGGCGGTCCGCTCGGCCGGCCGGGGCGAGACCGGCCGGGTCCGGATCGGGTTCGCCGGCCCCTCCTCCCACGTGCTGGTCGGCAAGCTGGGCCGGATCGTCCGCGAGCAGCACCCCGGCATCGAGCTGATGCTGCAGAGCACGACCTACAACTACGAGGCGCTGCGCTCGCTGCAGGACGGCGAGCTCGACCTGGCCATCGCGCGCTGGCGGATCGAGCCGCAGGGCCTGGCGCACCGGGTGATCGCGGTCGAGCACTACGTGCTCGCCGTCCCCGCCGGCCACCGGCTGGCCGGCCGCGAGGAGGTCAGCATGGCGGAGTGCCGGGACGAGCCGTTCGTGGCACTGCCCGCCGACCCCGGCTCCAGCGTGCGCGACGCCTTCATCGAGACGGCGTCCCAGGCCGGGTTCGTGCCCAACATCGTGCAGACCGCGCCGGACAGCTGGACCGCGGTCGCACTGGTCGCGGCAGGCGTCGGCATCACCTTCACCCTCGACACCGCGATCGCCAACGTCGTGCAGACCGGCATCGAGGTGGTCCGGATCAGCGAGTGCGATCGCCCCACGTTCCAGCAGCTCGCCTGGCGGCAGGAGGACCGGAGCCCGGCGCTGCGCGCGGTGCTGCGTGCCTCCGAGGAGGCACTGCCCACGCCGGACCTGCCGAACGACCCGCCCGCCTGACCACTGGTCAGCGGTCGGTCGAGACCTTCACCAGACCGACCTGCGAGGCGGTGGCGACGTGGCGACCGGCCGTGTCGAACAGCTCACCGACCCCGTGGGCACGGCCGTGGGCGATCGACTCCACCCGGCAGTCGAACTGGTGCCAGCCGCTCAGGTCGGAGGCGGCATGGAACGTCAGCGCATGGGTCAGGCTGAGGATCCGGGCGCCGGGCTTGTGCCGAGCCGAGCCGAGCGCCAGGAACGACGCCTCGAGCACGCTCATGTCGCTCACGTACGCGACCAGGGCCGCCCGCAGGACCAGGTCGTCCGGCAGCGGGCCGGTCGCCCGGAAGAAGGTGGTCTGTCGGTCGTTCGGCTCGGCGACGGTGAAGTACGGCGGCGCCACCGCGTGGCGGAAGTGGACCGGTCGCTGCAGCCGCCACCAGGTCGGGATCCGTTCGTCCGAACCGAACCGGTCGGCCAGGTCCGGCAGCGTCTCGGGGTCGGGAGCGGGCGCAGGCCGGACCGAGCTGTAGGAGGGCAGGTCGGCACGGACCGTCGCCCAGCGCGTGACCGCACCGAAGAGCTCCTGACCCGTCTCGTCCAGCAGCCGGCTGCGCCGGGTCGCCAGCGACGGGGCGTCCGAGACGACCGTGACCTCCCAATGCAGCGGACGGTCCGTCGGCACCCCGCCGACGAAGTCGGCCTGCAGGCTGACGATCCGCTGGTCGGCCCCGACGCCGCGGCCGGCGGCGACCAGGGCCTGCGCGAGGAGCAGGCCGCCGAAGATCCGGTCGGCGGGGTGCGCCTGTGGCTTCCCGACCCAGTGGCTCACGGGGCCGGCCGGGTCGTCGGCACAGCTCAGGTCGAGGAGCTCGAGCAGCTCGTCGAGGGTCACAGCGGCACGGGCGCCGGCGGCAGGAGAGGCAGTGTCCACAAGGGCTCATTGTGCCGCCGTTTGTCGTCACTTTCGATATCTGTCTCGAACTATTCATACGCATCCGTCAACAGTTGGCTGCGGAAGAAGTATTGGAGTTCGGCACGCGGCTGGCGGCAGGCTGGGACCACTGACCCACCCCGTCCGCCCCGAGGAGCACCCATGGCCGCACCCGACAAGGTCACCGATCTCACCTCGGCGGTGGCCACCCACGTACGGGACGGCATGACGGTCGCACTGGAGGGCTTCGGCCACCTGATCCCGTTCGCCGCGGGCCACGAGATCATCCGCCAGGGCCGCCGGGACCTGACCTTCTGCCGGATGACTCCCGATCTGCTGGCCGACCAGATGATCGCCGCCGGCTGCGTCTCCAAGCTCGTGGCCTCGTTCTTCGCCAGCGGCTCGGCAGGATCCCTGCACGAGGTCCGACGTCGCGTCGAGAGCGCCGACCCGGAGCCGCTCGAGGTCGAGGAGTACAGCCACTACGGCATGGTCTGCCGCTACCAGGCGGGCGCCGCCGGGCTGCCGTTCTTCCCGCTCCGCTCCTACGCCGGCAGCGACCTCCCGAAGCTCAACCCGCTGATCCGCAAGGTCGCCGACCCCTACGGCGGCCCGGACATCTACGTCGTCCCGCCGCTGCGCCCGGACGTGACGATCGTGCACGCCCAGCGCGCCGACCGCTCCGGCAACGTCCAGATGTGGGGCATCGTCGGGGCCCAGCAGGAGGCGGCGTACGCGGCCGAGACGGTGATCGCGACCGTCGAGGAGATCGTCGAGGAGGACGTGGTCCGCTCCGACCCCAACCGGACCGTGCTGCCCTCGCACGCGGTCACCGCGGTGGTGGAGTGCCCCGGCGGCGCGCACCCGTCCTATACCCAGGGCCACTACGACCGCGACAACGCCTTCTACCGCGAGTGGACCCCGATCAGCCGTGACCGCGAGGCGGTGCTCGGCTGGCTCGAGGAGTGGGTGCATCGGGTGCCGGACCGCGCCGCCTACCTCGCCAAGCTAGGCGAGGAGCGCTGGGCCGGGCTCGGTGTCGCGCCCCGACTCTCGCAGCCCGTCGACTTCGGCCGCCGGGTCGCCCAGGAGGCGTCATGACCTTCTCGGACGTGGCTCCGTCCAGCACCGAGTTCCTCGCCGCGGTCGCCGCGCGTCAGCTCGCCGGCAAGCACCGCGTCTTCGCCGGTGTCGGGCTGCCGACGCTCGCCGTCGACCTGGCGCGGCGCACCGTGAACCCCGACGTCGAGCTGGTCTACGAGTCCGGGATCTGCGGCGCGCAGCCGGAGGGCCTGGCCGAGGGCATCGCCGACTCGGTGCTGGTCTCCGGCGCCGCGGCGGTCCTGAGCATGCCCGCACTGTTCGGGTACGTGCTCCAGCGGGGCCATGTCGACGTCGGCTTCCTCGGCGCCGCCCAGGTCGACCGCTGGGGCAGCCTCAACACCAGCTTCATCGGCGACTGGGACAGGCCCGAGGTCCGGCTTCCCGGGGCCGGCGGCGCCGCGGAGATCATGCCGAACGCCGGCGAGTGCGTCGTGGTGCTGCGGCGCCACGACCCCGGTGCCCTGCCGGCAGAGCTCGACTTCTGCACCTCGCCCAGCCCGGTGCGGGCGCACGAGGAGGACCCACGGATGGTGCCTCCCGGCCACGGGGTCTCCACCGTGATCACCCCGATGGCGGTGCTGCGCCGCCCCGACAAGCTCGGCGAGCTCGAGGTCAGCGAGGTCCACCCCGGCCTCACCGTCGACGACGTCCGCGCCGCGACCGGGTGGGACATCCCGGTCGCTGATGACGTACGCGAGACCGCGCGGCCGACCGTCGAGGAGGTCAGGCTGCTCCGCGACGAGATCGACACGGTGCGGCTCTACCTCCGATGAGCACGTCCTCCGTCCCGCTCGAACCGCGCCGGTCGGCGTACGTCGCCCTGCTGGCGTGCTCCACGCTCGGCACCCTGTCGAGCACGATCATCAGCGCGCCGATCAACGTGATCGCCCACGCGATCGGGGCCTCGCCGCGCGGGATCGTCTTCGCGGTCAGCGCCTTCACCCTGGCGATGGTCGTCTTCGCGCCGATCTCCGGCTGGATGTGTCAGCGGTTCGGCTCGCGCCGGGTGCTCGCCGGGTCGCTCCTGCTGATGGTGGCCGCCCAGGCGGGCGCTGCGTTCAGCCAAGGGCTCGGGTTCCTGGTCGTGATGCGTGCCCTGCAGGGCGTCGCCTGCTCGGCGGTGCCGCCCGCGATCCAGCAGGTGCTCGGCCGGCACTGGGCCGGCAACCGGGCCCGGGTGATGGCCGCCTGGGCGGCCGCCATCGGCGTCGGCCAGGCGCTCGGGCCGCCGCTGGGCGGCCTGGTCGCCGACACGCTCGGCTGGCGCTGGGTGTTCCTCACCCATGCCTCGCTCAGCGCCGTGCTGCTGGTGCTGTGCCTGACCGTGGTGCCCGACGTACCCGCCTCGTACGCCCCGCTCCATGTCAGCGGCATGGCGACGCTCCTGGTCGGCATCGGTGCGCTCGTCGGCGCCGTCAGCTGGCTCGGGCAGCACGGTGAGGTGTCGGTGGCCGCGGGGATGGCGGCCGTGGGCGTGCTCGCCCTGGCCGTGCACGCCCAGCTCGGGCGCACCAGCGCCGGGCCGTTCGTCCCGCCCGGACTGCTCACCGAGCGGAGGTTCGTGGCGAGCACGATGGCCGCCGGCACGGTGATGGGCAGCCTCGGCGTCGCGATCGTCGCCACTCCTCTGCACCTGGGCCGCGACCTCGGGCTCGGCCCGGGGCACATCGGCGTCACGATGCTCGCGCTGGCCCTGGCGATGACGCTCGCGGCGCCGCTCTCCTCCCGGGTCACCGAGCGGTTCACCGCCCGGCGCACGCTGCGCGGCGGGCTGGTGCTGCTCGCGCTCGGCCTGCTCGCGCTGCCCCTGGCCGCGAACGCGTCCGGCTCCGGCACGGTCGTCGCGCTCACCGTGGCCGCGCTCGTGCTGACCGGCTCGGCGATCGGCGTCGTGCAGGCGACATCGGCCCTCGGCCTGATGACCTCGCCGGCCGCCGCCGACGGGGTCGCGCTCGGGCTCCACAACATGCTCCGCTTCACCGGCCTCGCCGTCGGCTACTCCTGGGTCGCGATCGCCTACCCGACCGGGAACCTCTCCCTCGTCTACGGCGTCCCGGTCGCCGCGGTCGCAGTGACCTGGGCGATGGCAGGCCCCGGCCAGGCGACGATCTCTCGGCCTGTCACAGAAAAGGTGTCCCATGACCATCGCTGACCCCACATCCGGACCGCTCGCCGGCCTCCGTGTCGTCGAGGTGTCGAGCTTCGTCGCCACGCCGCTGTGCGGCACCACGCTGGCACAGCTCGGCGCCGAGGTGGTCCGCGTCGAGCCGCTGGAGGGCGCACCGGACCGCACTCGCTGGCCGCTGAGCGATAGCGGCGCCAGCCTCTACTGGAACGGGCTCAACCCCGGCAAGAAGGCCATCGCCGTCGACTGCACCCACCCGGAGGGGCGAGAGCTGGTCGCGGACCTGGTCGTCTCGGGCGGTCCGTCCGGCGGCATCGTGGTCACCAACACCGAGCGCTGGGCCGAGCTCGGGTACGCCGCGCTGCGCGCCCGCCGCGACGACGTCATCCACGTGCTCCTCACCGGGCGCCACGACGGCGGGACCGCCGTCGACTACACCGTGCAGGCCGGCACCGGCTTCCCGCTCGTGACCGGCCCGGAGGACCACGCGGCACCGGTCAACGGCGTGGTGCCGGCGTGGGACCTCGCGGCCGGGCTCCACCTCGCGACCGGGCTGATCGCCGCCGAGCGCCGGCGCGCGGTCAGCGGCGAGGGCGCCGAGGTGCGGGTCGCACTGGAGGACGTCGCCCTGGCGGTCGCCGGCAACCTCGGCTACCTCGCCGAGGCACAGCTGCACCCGGCCGGCGAGCGCGGCTCGACCGGCAACCACGTCTACGGCACCTTCGGCCGCGACTTCACCACCGCGGACGGCGACCGCTTCATGCTGGTAGCCCTCACCCCGCGGCAGTGGTCGGACCTGCTGGGCATCACCGGCCTCGGCGACGCGGTGGCCGCGCTCGCCCGCGCCCTCGACGCCGACTTCTCCGACGAGGGTGCCCGGTTCCGGCACCGCACCGCGCTGGGCGGCCTGGTCGCGGCCTGGTTCGAGCAGCACGACACGGCGTACGTCACGGCGGCGCTGGCGCAGACCCGGATCCTGTGGTCGCCCTACCGCAGCTTCCGCGACCTCGCCGCCGACGACGCCCGGCTGCTGCGCGAGCACCCGCTGTTCTCCACGATCACCCAGCCCGGCGTCGGCGAGCTGCTCGCCCCGGGCGCGCCGATCACCGTCGACGGCCACCGGAGCGCGGCCCGGCCGGCACCCGCCGTCGGGCAGGACACCGACGAGGTGCTCGCCGGCACCCTCGGGCTGCCCGCCGAGAGGCTGGACGATCTGGTCGCCCGCGGCGTGATCGGCACCCGGGACGTGGTGGCCCGATGAACGCCGCCCGCACCTGGCTGTTCGTCCCCGGCGACCGACCCGAGCGGTTCGCCAAGGCTGCCGCCGCCGGCCCCGACGTCGTGATCCTCGACCTCGAGGACGCCGTCGCCCCGGCACACAAGGACGCGGCCCGCGATCACGTCACCGGCTGGCGCACAGGGGCCGGGACGACGGTCGCGGTGCGGATCAACGCCGCCGACGCCCCGTGGCACGACGCCGACGTCGCCGCGCTCGCGGCCCTGGACCGGCCGAGCCTGGTCGTGCTCCCGAAGGCCGACAGCCCCGAGACCGTGGCGGCCGTCCTGGCCGCGCTCCCCGGCGGCTCCGCCGTCGTCGCGCTGGTCGAGACCGCGCTCGGCGTCGCCCGGGCCATCGACCTGGCCCGCTCCCCCGGAGTCGTACGCCTCGCCTTCGGCAGCTACGACCTGGCCGCCGAGCTCGGTGTCGACCCCGACCACGCACCCGCCCTCGCACCCGCACGCGGCAACCTGGTGCTGGCCTCCGCCGTCGGCGGCCTGGCCGGCCCGATCGACGGCGTCACCGGCGACGTACGCGATGACGAGCGGCTGACCACCGACGTCACCACCGCCGCCGCCCTCGGGTTCGCCGGCAAGCTCTGCATCCACCCCGGCCAGGTGGCCCCCGCCGCCGCGGCCCTGGCACCCACCCCCGACGAGGTCGCCTGGGCCGAGCGCGTCCTGGCCGCCGCGACCGAGGACGGCGTCGCCCTCGTCGAGGGCCGGATGGTCGACGCCCCCGTCGTCGCCCGCGCCCGCCGCATCCTCTCCCTCACTCGACCCGCCCCAGGAGCAACCAGATGAGCAGCCTGACCCCCGACGAGCAGGACATGGTCCGGCTCGTCGCCGACTTCGTCGACGAGCGCGTACGCCCCCGGGTGCGCGAGTTCGAGGCCGACGATCTCTACCCCGAAGAGCTCATCGAGGAGATGAAGAAGCTCGGCTTCTTCGGTCTCCTGGTGCCCGCCGAGCACGGCGGCGTAGACGTGAGCACCGCCTGCTTCGCACGGGTCACCGAGGAGCTCGCCCGCGGCTGGATGAGCCTGGCCGGCGCGATCGGCGGCCACTCGGTGATCAGCTACCTGGTCCGCCACTTCGGCACCCGGGAGCAACAGGCCTACCTGCCCCGGATGGCCGACGGGAGCCTGCGCGCCACCATGGCGCTGACCGAGCCCTCCGGCGGCAGCGACCTGCAGGGCATGCGTACCTTCGCCGACGCCGACGGCGAGGACTTGGTCATCACCGGCTCGAAGACCTGGATCTCCAACGCCCAGCACGCCGGCCTGATCGGGCTGCTCTGCATCACCGACCGCTCGGCGAAGCCCGCCCACCAGGGCATGAGCGTGGTGCTGGTCGAGCCCGGCGACGGGCTGACCGTGTCGGGCAAGATCCCCAAGCTGGGCTACCGCGGCGTCGAGGCCTGCGAGCTCACCTTCGACAAGATGCGGGTTCCCGCGACCGCCGTCCTCGGCGGCACGCCGCATCTTGGCTGGGGCCACATGATGCGCGGCCTCGAGGTCGGCCGGATCCAGGTCGCCGCCCGCGCCGTCGGCGTCGGCCAGGCCGCGCTCGACGACGCGCTCTCCTACGCCCAGACCCGGGAGAGCTTCGGCAAGCCGATCTGGAAGCACCAGTCGGTCGGCAACCTGCTCGCCGAGATGGGCACGAAGATGCGCGCCGCCCGGCTGATGACCCTCGACGCGGCCGAGCGGCTCGACGCCGGCGACCGCGCCGACATGGAGGCCGGGATGGCCAAGCTCTTCGCCTCGGAGGCGGCCATGCAGGTCGCCCTCGACGCGGTGCGGGTGCACGGCGGCTACGGCTACTCCAAGGAGTACGACGTGGAGCGCTGCTTCCGCGACGCTCCGCTGATGATCGTCGGCGAGGGCACCAACGAGATCCAGCGCAACGTGATCGCGGCCCAGCTGGTGGCGCGCGACCAGAAGGGAAAGAACTGACATGGCACTTCTCGAGAACCGGACCGCGGTGATCACCGGCGGCGCCCAGGGCATCGGACGAGCTGTCGCCGAGCGCTTCGCGGCGGAGGGGGCACGCGTGGTGCTCGCCGATCTCCACGGCGCCGCCGCCGAGGCAGCGGCCAAGGAGCTGGGCCCGGACGTGGCCGTCGGCGTCGCCTGCGACGTGGTCAGCGCCGAGGACGTCGAGCGCGCGCTGGAGACCGCGGTCGCGACGTACGGCTCGCTCGACATCGTCGTCAACAACGCCGGCATCACCCGGGACGCGACGATGCGGAAGATGACCGAGGACCAGTTCGACCAGGTGATCGCGGTGCACCTCAAGGGCTGCTGGCACGGCACCCGGCTCGCCGCTGCCCGGATGCGCGAGCAGAAGTCCGGAGCGATCGTGAACATCTCCTCGATCTCCGGCAAGGTCGGCATGGTCGGGCAGACCAACTACTCGGCCGCCAAGGCCGGCATCGTCGGTCTCACCAAGGCCGCGGCCAAGGAGATGGCCCACCACGGGGTCCGGGTCAACGCGATCCAGCCCGGGCTGATCCGCTCGGCGATGACCGAGGCGATGCCGCAGCGGATCTGGGACGAGAAGATGGCCGAGATCCCGATGGGGCGCGCCGGTGAGCCGGCCGAGATCGCGAACGTCGCCCTCTTCTACGCCTCCTCGCTCTCCTCCTACATGACCGGCACGGTCGCCGAGGTGACCGGCGGAAGGTTCATGTGAGCTGGCGACCGCGGCGGGTGACGTCGGCCGAGACCCTCGAGGCGGGTCCGGTCGCCGCCCTCGGTGCGCTCCTCGACAGCGGCGCTGCGGTGCCCGTCGCCGGGGACGTACTCCCGCCGTTGTGGCACTGGGTCGCCCTCCCGCGCTGGCCGTCGTCGTCGGTCATCGGGGTCGACGGTCACCCGCGCCGCGGTGACTTCCTGCCCCCGATCGACCTGCCCAGGCGGATGTTCGCCGGCGGCGAGGTCACCTTCCACGGCGACCTCCGGATCGGCGCCGAGGTCGTCCGTGAGGCCGAGGTCGTCTCGGTCGAGGAGAAGCCGGGTCGGACCGGACGGCTGGCGATCGTCACGGCGGACACCCGGCTCCTCGACGCCGGCCGGGACGAGCTGCTCGTGGAGGAGCGGCAGGACCTGATCTACCGCGACGCCGCGCCGGCGCCGTCGTCGTTTCCGGATCCCGAGCCTGCCTCGGAGCTCTCCCCCGCCGGGCCGCCTCTCGTGGCCGAGGACGACGGCTGGCGCTTCGTCACCGACCCGACGCTGCTGATGCGGTTCAGCACCGCGACCGCCAACCCGCACCGGATCCACTACGACTGGCCCTACGCCACCCGGGTCGAGGGCTATCCCGGCCTCGTGGTCCACGGTCCCTTCACCACCCTCGCGCTCGCCGAGACGCTCCGGCTGGCCCACCCCGACCGCCGCGTACGCCGCCTGCGGCATCGCAACACCGCGCCGTTGTTCTGCGGAGACCCAGCCCGCGTGACGGTCGACGACACACCCCCCGACACGGCCGAGGTGGCGCTGCGGCGCCCCGACGGCACCGCGCTGGTCGGCCTGAGGGCCGAGCTGGCCACCATCACCCCTGAAAGGCACCAACCATGAGTGACACCGCCCGCGACGTGGTCATCTGCGAGCCCGTCCGCACCCCGATCGGCCGCTACGGCGGCGTCTTCAAGGACCTCAGCCCGGTCGACCTCGGCGTCACCGCGCTGCAGGGCCTGCTCGCCCGCACCGGCATCGACCCGGAGCGGATCGACGACGTCATCCTCGGCCACTGCTACCCCAACGCCGAGGCACCGGCGATCGGCCGCGTCGTCGGGCTCGACGCCGGGCTCCCGGTCACCGTCGGCGGCCAGCAGGTCGACCGCCGCTGCGGCTCCGGGCTGCAGGCCGTCGCCAACGCGGTGATGCAGGTGGCCTCCGGCGCCAGCGAGATCGTGGTGGCCGGCGGCGCGGAGTCGATGAGCAACGTCGCCTTCTACTCCCTCGACATGCGCTGGGGCGGCGCCCGCACCGGCGTGCAGATCCACGACGGCCTCACCCGCGGCCGGCAGACCCCGGGCGGCCGCTTCCACCCGGTGCCGGGCGGCATGCTCGAGACCGCGGAGAACCTGCGCCGTGAGTACTCCATCGGCCGCGAGGAGCAGGACCGGCTCGCCGTCAGCTCCCACCGGCGCGCCGTCGCCGCGCAGCAGAGCGGCGTCTTCGCCGAGGAGATCGTGCCGGTCACGGTGCCGTCCCGGAAGGGCGATGTCGTCGTCGACACCGACGAGCATCCCCGCGCCGACACCACCCTGGAGTCCCTCGCGAGGCTGCGGCCGATCCTCGGCGCAGCCGACCCCGAGGCGACCGTCACCGCCGGCAACGCCAGCGGCCAGAACGACGCGGCCGCCATGTGCCTGGTCACCACCGCCGAGGTCGCCGAGCGGCTCGGCCTGCGGCCGCTGGTCCGGCTCGTCTCCTGGGCCGCCGCGGGCGTACGCCCCGACGTGATGGGCATCGGCCCGGTCCCGGCCACCGAGGCGGCCCTCGCGAAGGCCGGCCTGACGCTCGCCGACATCGACGTCATCGAGCTCAACGAAGCCTTCGCCGCCCAGGCGCTTGCGGTGATGCGCGAGTGGAAGTTCACCGACGAGGACCTCGAGCGCACCAACGTCCACGGCTCCGGCATCTCCCTGGGCCACCCCGTCGGCGCCACCGGCGTACGCATGCTCGGCACGCTCGCCCGCGAGCTGCACCGCCGCGAGGCCCGCTACGGCCTGGAGACGATGTGCATCGGCGGTGGCCAGGGTCTGGCCGCGGTCTTCGAGCGGATCGCCTGATGCGTAGGTTCACCTCCGTCGAGGAGATCGAGGCAGCCGTCGGTGACGAGCTCGGCACCACCGACTGGGTGCAGATCACCCAGGACCGTGTGGACCGCTTTGCCGAGCTCACCGGCGACCAGCAGTGGATCCACGTCGACGTCGAGCGCGCCACCGCGTCCTCGTTCGGCGGAACCATCGCGCACGGCTACCTCACGCTGTCGATGCTGCCCGCCTTCGCAGGCGAGCTCTACACGATCGAGGCCGGCTCGGCCCGGCTCAACTACGGCCTCGAGAAGGTGCGCTTCCCCGCGCCGGTGAAGGTCGGCTCGAAGATCCGGGCCACACCGCGGATCAAGGAGATCCGGGCCGTCCCGGCCGGGACCCAGGTGCTGGTCGCCTGGACCGTCGAGGCGGAGGGAGCCGAGCGACCGGTCTGCGCCGCGGAGAGCATCACCCTGGTCCTTCCCTGACCCCGACGAGGCCGCCGATCCTCCTCCCGAGGGTCGGCGGCCTCGGCACGCCCTGGCCACCATTGGGCTCACGATCGATATCAATGCCATCCAGATTTGGTGTTGGACGTGCAATGGCACGGGTTCTTAGTGTGAACGCGGTCACACAGCATCTCGATGCGTGACGACACACGACCCCCGGAGGAGCAGTCCCCATGACCCAGTCAACGCGCGTCCCCGACGAACGGATGGCCCGCAAGGCCGGCATCGCCGCCTTCGTCGGCACCACGATCGAGTGGTACGACTTCTACATCTACGGCAC
This sequence comes from Nocardioides sp. NPDC047086, assembly GCF_040643685.1. NCBI lineage: Bacteria > Bacillati > Actinomycetota > Actinomycetes > Propionibacteriales > Nocardioidaceae > Nocardioides > Nocardioides sp. NPDC047086. The sequence goes on along the minus strand of NZ_JBEYUV010000007.1, from coordinate 136,005 downwards.
CGCGTCCGCGCTGGTCTTCGGACCGCTGTTCTTCAGCAACGCCGAGCCCGCGGTCGCGACCCTGCTCTCCTTCGCGACGTTCGCCGTCGGGTTCCTGACCCGGCCGCTCGGTGGCGTGGTCTTCGGCCACCTCGGTGACCGGATCGGCCGCAAGCGCTCCCTGATCCTGACGCTGCTCCTCATGGGTGTCACCACCGTCGGCGTCGGCCTGCTGCCGACGCACGCGGCCATCGGGGCCGCGGCACCGGTCCTGCTGATCGTGCTCCGGCTGCTCCAGGGACTGGCCGTCGGCGGCGAGTGGGGCGGCGCGGTGCTGATCGCCACCGAGCACACCCGGGCCGACCGCGGCTTCCTGTTCGGCGCATTCGCTCAGCAGGGCTCCCCCGCCGGCCGGATCCTGGCCACCCTCAGCTTCCTCGCCGTGACCGGTCTGCTCCCCGACGACGCGCTGCTCGAGTGGGCCTGGCGACTGCCGTTCCTGGCGTCGGCAGCACTGGTCGTGGTCGGGCTCGTCATCAGGCTCAGCCTCGAGGAGTCCCCGGCGATGAAGGACCTCCAGGAGCGCAACGAGGTCGTCCGGGTCCCGGTGATCGAGCTGTTCCGCAGCAACTCCCGCGAGCTGACGCTCGGCGTCTTCGGCATCCTGTGCGTCTTCGTGGTCGTCTACGCCCGCGACACGTTTGCCCTCTCCTGGGCCACCACCCATCTCGGCTTCGGGAAGGACTCCTTCCTCACCATCATCCTGATCGCCAGCCTGGTGCAGTTCTTCGTGCAGCCGTTCGGCGCGGTGCTCGCCACCCGCTGGAACCCGCGCACCCTGGTCACCGTCCTGCTCGGCCTCGAGATCCCCGCGCTCGCGCTGATGTTCGTGCTGATGGGCACCGGGAGCTGGACCCTCGCGATGATCGGCGCGGTGCTGGCCACCATCCCCGACGTGATGTTCTACGCGATCATGGCCGGCATGCTCGCCCAGGCCTTCCCGGCCCGCGTCCGCTACACCGGTATCTCGGTGACGTACGGCCTCTCCGGAGCGCTGTGCGGGACCACGCCGATGATCCTGCAGTGGCTCCTCGACACCTCCGGCAGCATCGTCGTGCCTGTCACCTTCGGCGTCGTGACCACCGTGATCTCCCTGGTGTGCTCCCGCGCTCTGCTCGGCCGGGGCGCAGCCGAGACGGCGACCGCCGACGATGCCACGACGGTTCCCGCCGCTCGCTGACCTCTCCCAACAACCCTGTCCGCCCTCAGTCGAGTGCCACGAGGCGGAGCCCCACCTGGTGCTCGAACGAGGGCGATCAGGCGTTCCTCGGTCGCCTCGGCCGGATTCTCGATCCGCATCCTGGGCAGCTCCCGTCCCGACGCGTACAGCAGACGGGCCACCAGTGGTGCTCTGATCGATGACGTTGTCCACGTGCCGGTAGGGGCGCAGCGGGATGCTCCTTCGCCGATAGTGTTCGCGCGTGACAAGCATCAACGCGGCCCTGCAGCCCCACCTGGATATCGTCCTGTCTCGCAACCCCGGTGAGGGCGAGTTCCACCAGGCCGTAGCAGAAGTGCTCGGCTCCCTCGGCCCGGTGGTCGAGCGTCACCCGGAATACCTGGATCACTCGATCATCGAGCGGATCTGCGAGCCGGAGCGCCAGCTGATCTTCCGGGTGCCCTGGGTCGACGATCAGGGTCAGGTTCAGATCAACCGTGGCTTCCGGGTCGAGTTCAACTCCGCCCTCGGCCCTTACAAGGGCGGCCTGCGGTTCCATCCGTCGGTCAACCTCGGCATCGTGAAGTTCCTCGGCTTCGAGCAGATCTTCAAGAACTCCCTGACCGGCATGCCGATCGGCGGCGGCAAGGGCGGCTCCGACTTCGATCCTCGCGGTCGCTCCGACGGCGAGATCATGCGGTTCTGCCAGGCCTTCATGACCGAGCTCTACCGTCACATCGGCGAATACACCGACGTTCCCGCAGGAGACATCGGGGTCGGCGGCCGCGAGATCGGCTACCTGTTCGGCCAATACAAGCGAATCACCAATCGATATGAGTCCGGCGTCCTGACCGGGAAGGGCCTCTCCTGGGGCGGCTCGCTGGCCCGCACCGAGGCCACCGGCTACGGCGCGGTGATGTTCGCCCAGTCGATGCTGGCCACCCGGAGTCTTTCGTTCGAGGGGCGACGTACGTCCGTCTCCGGCTCCGGCAACGTCGCGATCTATGCGATCCAGAAGGCCCAGCAACTGGGCGCGAAGGTGATCACCTTCTCCGACTCCTCCGGATACGTCGTCGACGAGGCCGGTGTCGACCTCGACCTCCTTCGTGAGGTCAAGGAGGTCAGGCGTGGCCGTGTTGCCGACTACGTCGCCTCACGCCCGACCGCGCGCCTGGTCACCGACGGCCACGTCTGGGACGTGCCCACCGAGATCGCCCTCCCCTGCGCCACCCAGAACGAGCTCGACGGCACCGCCGCGAAGGCGCTCGTCACCAACGGCGTCCTCGCCGTCTCCGAGGGCGCCAACATGCCGTCCACGCCCGACGCTGTGACCGTCCTGCAGGACGCCGGTGTCCTCTTCGGCCCGGGCAAGGCCGCCAACGCCGGCGGCGTGGCGACCTCCGCCCTCGAGATGCAGCAGAACGCCTCGCGGGACCGTTGGACCTTCGACTACACCGAGCAGCGCCTGCAGAGCATCATGACCGGGATCCACGACACCTGTGTGGCCACCGCCGAGGAGTACGGTGCCCCCGGTGACTATGTCCTCGGCGCCAACATCGCCGGGTTCATCAAGGTCGCGGACGCCATGCTCGCCTTCGGTGTCATCTGACGCCATCCCGTGCCCCGGCGCGGGGACCGCCGCGTTCGCCCCTCAGCCCGCCCGTACGCTCGCTTCCAACCGTAGCGCCAGCTCGGCCAGGCACGCCTCCCGCGAGATTCCGGACTCGCGCTCGTAGAGCCCGAGGGCGAGCTCGGCGAGCAGCATCGATCCACCGGCGAGGGTCATCGAGTCCTCGAAGGACGCCATCAGCGAGGAGGCACCGGCGTGGTCGCCGCGTGCCCGTGCGGCCAGCACCCCGGCCGCCCGTTGCGCCGCGTCGACCATTTCGAGCCGTGCGGACTGCTCGTCTCCGGTCACGGGACGATCAGCCCGACCGTCTGCGTACGCGCCTTCTCGAAGCGCGCCTGGACGTCGGCCCAGTTGACCACGTTCCACCAACCCTTGACGAAGGACGCCTTGTCGTTCCGGTACTGCAGGTAGTAGGCGTGCTCCCACATGTCGAGCATCAGCAGCGGCACCATGCAGATCGGGACGTTCCCCTGGTGGTCGAAGTGCTGGATGATGTACGGCCGCTGAGCCACCATGTCCCAGGTCAGCACGGACCAGCCCGAGCCCTGCACCGAGAGCGCGTTGGCCTCGAAGTGGGCACGGAAGGCGTCGAACCCGCCGAAGTACTCCTCGATCGCCTGGGCCAGCTCACCGGTCGGCTTGTCCCCGCCGTCGGGCGACATGTTCGGCCAGAAGACCGAGTGGTTGACATGCCCGCCCAGGTGGAAGGCGAGGTTCTTCTCCAGCGTCGACAGGTTCCCGAAGGACTCCTTCTCCCGCGCCTCGGCCAGCTGCTCGACCGCGGTGTTGATCCCACCGACGTACGTCGCATGGTGCTTGTCGTGGTGGAGCTCCATGATCTCGCCCGAGATGTACGGCTCCAGCGCCGCGTAGTCGTAGGGCAGGTCGGGTAGGGCGTAGACAGCCACGGATCAGACTCCTCTTGTTGCGAATAACTTGCAACAAGGAAGATATCGCGCCAGGAGCGGGGTAAGGCAAGCCTTTGGGAAGGAGCCGCAACATGCCCGAAACCCGCGACGACCAGCGTGCAGCCATGACGGGGGCGATCGTGCAGCAGTCGCGGATGGTCCACGGCTACCGGCGTGCGTACCGCATCGGCGGCGACGGCTCCGCGATCATGTTCATCCACGGGATCGGCGACAGCTCGCAGACATGGGAGGACGTGCTGCCACTGCTCGCCGAGAACCATCTCGTCATCGCCCCCGACCTCCTCGGCCACGGCGACTCCGACAAGCCCCGTGCCGACTACTCGGTCGGCGGGTTCGCCAACGGCATGCGCGACCTCCTGGCGGTGCTGGACGTGGAGCGCGTGACCCTCGTCGGCCACTCGCTGGGCAGAGGCATCGCGATGCAGCTCGCCTACCAGTACCCGCAACTGGTCGAGCGGATCGTGCTGGTCTCCAACGACGGTTCCGGACAGGGCGTCTCGACCTGGCTGCGACTGGCGACGCTGCCGATGGCGCCGGAGGTGCTCCAGCTGTTGCGGCTTCCGGTCTCCCGAACCGGGTTGTCCGCCCCCCCTCGCCCTGCTGCGCCGCATCGACCACGACCTCGGTGTCGACGCCCTGGACCTGATCCGGATCCTCGACGCGCTGCCCGACGCCCGGTCCCGCCAGGCCTTCGCCCGGACGCTGCGCGCCGTCGCCGACGGGCACGGCCAGGTCGTCACGATGCTCGACCGTAGCTACCTGGTCGAGAACATCCCGACGCTGATGATCTGGGGCGACCGCGACGGTGTCGTCCCGTTCCGACACGCCGGACAGGCGCGGCTGGCGATGCCGTACGCATCGCTCGACGTGTTCCACGGTGCCGGCCACTTCCCGTTCCGGTCCGACCCCGAGCGTTTCGCGATGACTGTCGAGCGGTTCATCCACGGCACCACGCCGGCGACGTGGGACCAGCGGACCTGGCAGACGCGGCTGCGCACCGGACCCGAGGTCCCCGCCGAACACGTGCGGGACGAGCAGGACGGCCACCGTCTTCATATGTGGACGACCATCTGACCTGCGCACTACCCTGCACACATGAACGACGCTGCCGCGCCCGAGACGGGCGCCGTCACGACACCCACCGGAGGGGTCCGGGAGGTGAAGTCGGCCGCCCGAACGGTCGAGATCCTCGAGTTCCTCGCCGCCCGCCAGAACCGCCCGGTGCGACTACGTGAGCTGAGCGAGGCGCTGGGGGTCCCGCGCAGCAGCCTGCACGCCCTGCTCCGCACCCTCGCCAAGCACGGCTGGGTACGCAGCGACACCACCGGCACGCTCTACGGCATCGGCATCCGGGCCCTGCTGGCCGGCACCAGCTACCTCGACACCGACCCCTATCTCCCCCAGGTCACCCCGTTCCTCGTCGAGCTGCGCGAGCAGCTCGACGAGACCTTCCACTTCGGACGCCTCGACGGCGCCGACGTTGTCTACCTCGCCACGCGGGAGTCGTCGCAGTACCTCCGCCCCTACAGCCGCGTCGGTCGCAGGCTGCCCGCCTACTCCACCTCGCTGGGCAAGGCGGTCCTGGCCGCGCGGCCCGAGGACGAGATCGCCGACCATCTGCCGACCGAGCTCGCGCCACTCACCCCTCATACGCTCACCGACCGGGACACGCTCGCCGCTGAGCTCGACGCGACCCGCCGGCGCGGCTACGCGATCGACAACGAGGAGAACACCCTCGGGCTGCGCTGCATCGCGGTGGCCCTGGACTACGGCGAGCCGGTCTCCGACGCGATCAGCGCCTCGATCCCGATCGCCCGGCTCACCCCCGAACGGGAGGCCGAGGTCATCGCCGCCCTGCGCCAGGCGGCGGACCGGATCGTCCGCGTGGTCGGCCCGATCCGCAACTCCCTCTCCTGGGGCTGACTTCATATGGAGACCTTGTCCACGGATGTAGACGCTGACAGAATTCCTGAGTGACCTCGACTCCCCCAGCCACGCCGTTGCACGTGCTCGTGACCGAGCCGATCATGGCCCGGTTCACCGACGTGCTGACCCGAGAGGGCGCCTCGCCCCACGAGTGGACGTTCGCGTGGGGAGAGGACCCCCGGCTCACCGAGGCGGCCGCGAGTGCCGAGGTGCTGGTCTGCTCCTCCACGACACCGGCGCTGCTGACCGCGATGCCCCGGCTCCGGCTGGTGCACGTCACCGGTGCCGGCGTGGACAAGATCCCGCTCGGGGCGCTGCCCGAGGACGTACGGTTGGCCAACACCTTCCATCACGGCCGCTCCATCGCCGAGCACGTGATGATGGTGTCGATGATGCTGCTGCGCGGCGTCCTGCGGTCCGAGGCCGACATGCGCCGCGGCGTGTGGAGCAACGCGATCGTGTCCGGCGACTACTCCTTCGGCGGGGTGCTGGCCGGCCGCACCCTCGGCATCGTCGGCTTCGGCGAGATCGGCTCGAGCGTGGCCCGGCTCGGCGCCGCGATGGGGATGAAGGTCCGAGCCGTACGCCGCAACCCCGATGCACCGCTGCCCGAGGGCGTCGACCTGGACTGGGTCGGCCCCGACTCCGCCCTGCACGAGCTGCTGGCCGCCTCGGACGTGGTCGTCGTGACCGTCCCGCTGAACGAGGCGACCCGCGGACGCATCGACGCCGCGGCCCTGGCCGCGATGCGGCCCACGGCCGTGCTGGTCAACGTCGCCCGCGGCGCCGTGGTCGACGAGCAGGCGCTCCACGACGCGCTCACCACCGGCGCGATCGCCGGTGCCGGCATCGACGTGTGGTGGCGCAATCCCCGCGACCCCGACGCTCCCCCGCCCTCCCACCTCGACTTCACCGAGCTGCCCAACGTCGTGCTCACCCCGCACCAGTCGGGTCACACCGCCGAGGTCTTCGCCGGCCGCGCGCAGGACATCACCGACAACGTCGACGCACTGGCCGAGGGCCGGCCCTTGCGCAACCCGGTGACCCGGTAGGCCTAGCCCAGGAGCTGGTCGACCACCAGCACGACGGCACCGAAGATCGACACCGCGATCGCCGTACGCCGCAGCCGCACCGGCGACATCACCCGGTTGAGCAGCAGCGACAGCCCCCAGCCGGCGAACGGCGCGGGCACGAGCGCCGCGGTGACCAGCAGGGTGCGCTCGTCCACGGACCCGGTGGCGGCCAGGGCGAGGAACGACAGCACCGAGCCGACGAGGAAGAACGTGCTCATCGAGCTGCGCAGCACCGCGCCGTGCTTCTGCTGCCAGACCAGCGCCATCGGCGGACCTCCGATCGAGGTGGCCGTGCCGAGCAGCCCCGAGGCCGCACCGGCGGTGACGAGGTTGCGGGGCACCGGCCGCGGCTGCCAGCCCAGCGAGTTGAGCGCGATACCGACCAGCACGACGCCGGCCAGCAGCAGCGCGAGACCCCGCTCCGGCAGCGCCGCGACGAGCAGCGCACCCGCGATCGTCCCGGGCACCCGGCCGAACAGCGCCCACCCGGTGCCACCGAGATCGATGTGCTGCCGTTCGGTGACGACGACCATGACCGTGACCACGAAGGCGAGCATCACCAGGGTGCCGGGCAGCAGCCCCGGATCGACCAGGGCGACGACGGGAGCGGCGAGCATGCCCATGCCGAAGCCGATGGAGGCCTGGAGCGCCGAGGCCAGGACGACGGCGACGGCGACGAGCGCGAAGGACCCGATCGAGATCCCCATCAGCCCACCTTCGCCGCGGCCAGCTCCTGCTCCGGCGACCCCAGAGGATGGAAGCACTCGGCCGTGTGGGCGCCGTCGACCGGGTCGAGAGCGAGCGGCGGGAGTGCGGTGGCGCACTCCTCGGTCGCCTTCCAGCAGCGGGTCCGGAACCGGCACCCGGACGGCGGGTTGAGCGGTGAGGGGATCTCACCCGAGAGGATGATCTGCTCGCGCCGGCGCTCGTGGTCGAGCGAGGGCGCCGCCGACAGCAGCGCACCGGTGTAAGGATGCTGGGGCCGCTCGAACGTCGACTCGGTCTCCCCCTGCTCGACGATCCGGCCGAGATACATCACCACGACCCGGTCGGCGACGTGCCGCACCACCGACAGGTCGTGCGAGATGAACAGGTACGCCACCCCGAGCTCCTGCTGCAGGTCGTTGAGCAGGTTCAGCACCTGTGCCTGCACCGAGAGGTCCAGCGCGGAGACCGGCTCGTCGCAGACGATCACGTCGGGGTCGAGCGCGAGCGCGCGGGCGATGCCCAGGCGCTGGCGCTGGCCACCGGAAAACTCCTGCGGATACTTCCCGGCGTCGCCCGCCCGCAGGCCGACGAGGTCCAGCAGCTCGCGCACCCGGGCCGTGCGCTCACGCGAGGTCTTGTGGAGACCCCGGTGCGTACGCCACGGCTCGCTCACGATGTCGCCCGCGGACATCCGGGCGTTGAGCGAGGCGAACGGGTCCTGGAACACCATCTGCACCCGGCGCCGGAACGCCAGCAGGTCGGCACCCCTGGTCGTCGTCGGGTCGACCCCGTCGAAGCGTACGGAGCCGCCGTCCGGGGTCTCCAGCATGAGCAGCGTGCGGGCGAGCGTGGACTTGCCGCAGCCGGACTCCCCCACCAGGCCGAGCGTCTCGCCCCGGTGCAGGTCGAGGCTGACGCCGTCGAGGGCGCGCAGCTCCTTGCGCTTGCCGGCGTGACGTACCGGGAAGATCTTGGTGAGGTCGCGGACCTCGAGAAGAGGGTTCTCGCTCATCGGTTCACCTCGTCGGGGAAGTGGCAGGCGGACAGGTGGCCGGGGGCGACCTCACGGGCCGCGGGCCGCTCGTCGCGGCAGCGGTCGCGCGCGATCGGGCAGCGGTCCTGGTAGACGCAGCCGGCCGGGATCGCGGCCAGCTCGGGCGGCGAGCCGCCGATCGACCTCAGCTCCGCGCCGCGCTCGGCCTGCACGGGCACCGACTCCAGCAGGCCGGCGGTGTAGGGGTGCTTCGGAGCGCCGAAGACCTCCTCGACCAGGCCCTGCTCGACGACGTTGCCTGCGTACATCACCACGACGCGGTCGGCCTGCTCGAAGACCAGGGCGAGGTCGTGGGTGATCAGCACGACCGCCATGTCGCGCTCCTCGCGCAGGTCCTTGAGCAGGCTCATGATCTGGGCCTGGACCGTGACGTCGAGAGCGGTGGTCGGCTCGTCGGCGAGCAGCACGGCCGGCGAGAGCGCGACGCCGATCGCGATCAGCAACCGCTGTCGCATGCCGCCCGAGAACTGGTGCGGGTACGCGTCGACCCGGGTCTCCGGCTCGGGGATGCCGACCCGGCGCATCAGCTCGATGGCCTCCTTGCGGGCGGCCCTCTTGGACAGGCCGCGGTGGATCCGGAACGGCTCGGCAAGCTGCGTACCCACGGTGTAGACGGGGTTGAGAGCGGTGAGGGCGTCCTGGAAGACGATCGCCAGCTCCTTGCCTGCGATGTCGCGGCGACGCCTCGCCGAGGCGGTCCGCAGGTCGGTGGTGCCGGCTTCTGCGGTGATGCGGACCGCGCCCTCGGTCACCTCGGCGACCGGTTCCAGCAGCCCGACGACCGCGGTGGCGGTCATCGACTTGCCGCACCCCGACTCGCCGAGCAGCGCGAGGGTCTCACCCCGGCGCGCCTGGAAGGTCACCTTGTCGACGGCTCGGACGACGCCGTGGGGCGTCCGGATGTCGACGCTCATGCCGTCGACGTCGAGGGCGACGGCCTTCTGGGTCAGAGTGCTGTTCACTGGGCGTCCTCCGTAACAGTCGGGGTGGCGCGGCGACGCTGGCGGCGCGGGACGGTGAGCCGCCACCGCTGAGCGGGATCGGTGGCCAGCCGTACCCAGGCGGCGAGCACGGCGGCGGACACCGTCGCGATCACGATGGCCAGGCCGGGGAAGAAGGAGAGCCACCATGCGGTCTGCAGGTAGTTCTGCCCCTGGGCGACCATCAGGCCCCAGCTGACGTCGGGTGCCTGGATGCCGATGCCGAGGAAGCTCAGCGACGACTCGGCGAGCATGACGTAGCAGAAGTCGAGCGTGGCGACCGTCAGCAACGTCGGCAGCACGATCGGGAACACGTGACGGCGGATGATGCTGAAGCTGCCCGCCCCGAACGTACGGGCGGCGTCGACGAAGACCCGGCTCTGCAGCTCGGCCGACTCCGCCCGCGCGGTGCGCAGGTAGATCGGGATGCGGGTGATCGCCAGCACGATGACGATGTTGCGGGGGCTGGGCGAGTAGACGTAGAGCACGACGACCGCCATCAGCAGCGACGGGAAGCTCAGGATCACGTCGGCGATCCGCATCACGACGGTCTCCCGCCAGCCGCGGTGGTAGCCGGCCCACATGCCGATCACCGAACCGACGACCAGCGAGATCAGCACCGCCGGGACGGCGACGCCGAGGGTCGTCCGGGTCGCGACGACGATCCGGGCCAAGACGCTGCGCCCGAGCGAGTCCGTGCCCAGTACGTAGAGCCAGCCGTCGAGCTCGAGCGGTGCCCGGTTGCCCCGAGTCAGGTCCTGGGCGTTGGCCTCGCTGCCGAGCAGGGCCGGCCCGAAGACGGCCACGAGCAGGATGAGGCAGAGGATCACGGCAGCCACGGTCGCGACCTTGTCGCGCAGCAGCATCCGCCAGTAGCTCACCCTGCCGGAGCGGCTGGGCGCGGCGACCGGCTGGGCGTCGACGGGCTCGACGGGATCGGTGGAGATGCTCATCGGTTCTCCTCTCTCACACCATCGCCTTGTCGCGCACACGGGCGTCGAGCAGGGCGTAGCAGATGTCGATGGCGATGTTGAGCAGGAAGATCGTCACCGCGGTGAGCAGCACGGCCGCCTGCAGGATGGCGAAGTCGCGTCCGGTGATCGAGTCGATCATCAGCTTGCCGATGCCGGGCCACCCGAAGATCGACTCCACGACCACGGCACCGTTGACCAGCCCGACCGCCAGGTCACCGGCCACGGTCAGCGCCGGCGCGGCGGCGTTGCGCAGGGCATGGTGAGCCACGACCCGACGGCTGTCGGCACCCTTGCTGCGGGCCAGCCGGACGTACGGCGCGGACAGTGCCGCCACCATCGCGCCCCGCACCACCTGGGTGAGCACGCCGACGGGGCGCAGCAGCAGCGTGGCGATCGGCAGGACCCACGACAGCAGGCCGGCGTCGACACCCGAGGTCGGCAGCACACCGAGCATCACCGCGAAGACCCAGACACCCATGATGGCGAGCCAGAAGTCGGGGACGCTCGCGGCGGTCATCGAGAGGAACGACGCGAACCGGTCGGCCAGCGAGTTCGGACGGTACGCAGCCCACGAGCCGATCACGACGGCGAGGACGACCGCGACGAGCATCGTGGTGATCGCCAGCTGGAGCGTCGCGGGGAAGGCCCGCAACGCCATCGCGGCCGCGGACTCACCCGTGCTCAGCGAGGTGCCGAAGTCCAGGCGGAGGATGCCCTGGAGGTAGTCGACCAGCTGCTGCCAGACCGGCAGGTCGAGGCCGTTGACGGCGCGGAACGTCTCCTTCTGGGCCTCGGTGGCGTTCTCCGGCAGGTACAGGCTGGCCGGGTCACCGGTGAGGCGGGCCAGGAAGAACACCCCGAGCAGCACCACGACGAGCGGCAGCAGCGAGGTGAGGGCTCGCTTGCGGAGGAACGTCACCATCGATGACCTCCTGGGTGAGTCGCGGCCGGGGTCACTCGGCCGGCTTCATCTCGGTCACGCGCATCTCGTCACCGGTCGCCGAGTTCGGCTCGTACTCGACGTTGTCGGACTCACCGATGATGCCGGTCATGTGCGCGATGTAGGCGAACTGCGAGACCTTCTTCGGCTCGTCGGCGAAGATGCCGGCGAACGCGGCCTGGCGGTCGTCACCCTCGGCCTTGTCCGCGGCCGCGATCTGGGAGTCGAACTCCGGCGTACCGAACGTCGACTGGGCGCCGTCGCTGAGCATGTACTGGTCGACGGAGAACTGGGCGTCACCGGCCTGGTTGCCGTGCTGGACGAGGATGATGTACGGCCCGGTGTTCTTGGGGTACGGGCGGGACTGGTACTCGACCGACGCGGCGGTGTCCATCATCTCGATCGAGACGTTGAGGCCGATGTCCTCGAGCGCCTTCTGGACGACCTCGACGGTCTCGCCGACCCTGGGGAAGAGGCCATTGCGGGAGATCAGCCGGATCTTGGTGTCGGTCGGCACCCCGTCGGCCTTGGCCTCGGCGATGAGCGCGGTGGCCTTCTCCGGGTCGTACGGCCACGCCTCGAGGTCCGGGTTGTGACCCACGACGCCCTCGGGCACCAGCTGGGAGGCGACCTCGGCGTAGCCCTCGAAGAGGCTGTCGACGATGGACTCGCGATCGATCGCGTAGTTGATCGCCTGCCGCACCCGGATGTCGTCCAGCGGGGCGTACGTCCCGGTCGAGCGCAGCGCGGTCGTCTCGTTGTTCGGGTAGCGGACGGCGGCGTCGCCGGAGAGGTCCTCGGGCGCGAGACCGGTGGCGATGTCGGCCTCGTCGTTGGTGATCATGGCGGCGCGGACGCTGCCCTCCTCACGCCACTGGTACTCCGCCTTCTTGAAGGAGGGGGCCTCGCCCCAGTAGGTGTCGTTGACCGCGAGGGTCAGCTTGGTGCCGTTCTGCCAGTCCGCGATCTTGTAGGGGCCGGTGCCGATCGGCTCGCGCACCTTGGCGGTGTCGCTCGTCGAGGCGGGCACGACCTCGATGAACGAGAGGCGCAGCGGAAGGATCGGATCGGCCTCGGCGGTGGTCACCTCGAGGTGGGTGGCATCGACGGCCTCGACCTGGAGGTCGTCGTCACCGAAGACGTACCCCTCGACGTTGCAGCCGAAGGTGCCGTTGACCGCGCGGTCGATGGAGTGCGCCGCGGCCTCGGCGTCGAAGGCGGAGCCGTCGGAGAACGTCACACGCTCGCGGAGCGTGAAGGTCCACTTCGTCGGCTCGGTCTGCTCCCACTCGGTGGCGAGCAGCGGCTGGAGCTCACCCGAGGCCGGGTCGCGCTCGACCAGCGGCTCGGTGATGTTGGAGCGCACGACGACGCCCGTGGAGGTCAGGTTGGCGTCGCACGGCTCGAGGGTCGGCGGCTCCTGCGGGAGCACGATCCGGACCGTGTCGGTGGCGGCGCCGGCGGTGTCGGAGTTGGCGACGCCGCAGGCCGAGAGGGAGAGCGAGACAGCGATGAGTGCGGCGCTTGCGAGGCCGCAGCGGGAGCGCAACGAGGGACGAAAGTTCATGCGACTGTTCCTCCAGTCGATCGGCGACGTCTGCATATGTGGACGTCGTTGTCATTCGTGGATGAACCGTACGAGCGAGTTTTATGTGACGTCAAGCACGTCTGGCAATGCCCATAGGGCATTGAGCGATGCCGTCACGATGTTGGACGCGTATCGCATCGCCTACCTAGCCTCGGGATCTCCGACGTCGCCGAAGCCCCTGAGGAGACCCATGGGCCGCTACTCCCCCACCGAGCTCCGTGACGCCCTCGGCGCCGGCCTGCTGTCGTTCCCGGTGACGCACGCGACCGCCGACTACGCCTTCGACGAGGACGGCTACCGCGCACATCTTCGTCTACCACCGCGCCAACGCCCGCTACGATGCCGACACGATCGTCCGTCTCGCCGAGGAGTTCCCGAACCTCATCGGCTTCAAGGACGGCGTCTGCGACATCGACCTGCTGGCCACGCTCAACGCCCGCCTCGGCAACCGCCTGCTCTACGTCGGTGGCCTGCCCACCGCGGAGACCTACGCCCTCCCTTATCTGGAGCTCGGCGTCAGCACCTACTCCTCGGCGATCTTCAACTTCGCGCCGCAGTGGGCGGTCGAGTTCTACACCGCCGTACGCAACCGCGACCGCGAGGAGGTTGGGCCGGCTCCGCGACTTCGTCGTCCCCTACATCGCGATCAGGGACCGCGAGGCCGGCTACGGTGTCTCGATCGTCAAGGCCGGGCTCACCGCGGCCGGCCGTCCCGCCGGGCCCGTACGTCCGCCGCTGACCGACCTCACCGAGCAGGAGCTGGCGGAGCTGACCGCCCTCGTCAAGACCGTCATCTGACGGCTACCCGAACGACAGGAGAAACCGTGACCCGCCGCATCCTCCAGGTAGGACCGCTCAAGCCCTCGCTGGCTGCCACCCTCACCGACCGCTACGACTCGCTGGTGCTGCCCGAGGACGGCAGCCGCGCCGCGTTCCTCGCCGAGCACGGGCCCTCGATCGGCGCCGTGGTGACCACCGGGCGCACCGGCGTACCGGCCGAGCTGATGGCGCAGCTGCCCGCACTCGGCGCGATCATCAACTTCGGGGTGGGCTACGACACCACCGACGTCGAGACCGCCGCCGCGCGGGGGGTGCTGGTCTCCAACACCCCCGACGTGCTGACCGACTGCGTGGCCGACACCGCGCTCGGCCTCGCCATCGACACCCTGCGTGGCCTCAGCGCCGCCGACCGGTTCGTCCGCCGAGGAGACTGGCCCGAGGTCGTCACCTACCCGCTGACCCGTAAGGTCTCCGGCAAGCGGGTCGGCATCCTGGGTCTGGGCCGGATCGGCCAGGCGATCGCAACCCGCTTCGAGGCCTTCGGCTGCCCGATCTCCTACCACTCCCGCCGCGAGGTCCCCGGCTCTGCCTACACCTACGCCGCCTCCCCCGCCGACCTCGCCGCCGACGTCGACATCCTGGTGCTGGCCACCTCCGGCGGCAGCGGTACGCAGCGACTCGTCGACCGCAAGGTGCTCGAGGCGCTGGGACCCGAGGGCTACCTCATCAACATCGCGCGTGGCTCCGTGGTCGACCAGGACGCCCTGGTCGAGCTGCTGCTCGAGGGTGGCATCGCCGGCGCCGGCCTCGACGTCTACACCGAGGAGCCGACGGTCCCGGCGGAGCTGATGGCCCTCGACAACGTGGTGCTCCTCCCGCACCTGGCCAGCGGCACCGTCGAGACCCGCGCCGCCATGGAGCAGCTGACCCTCGACAACCTCGACCGCTGGCTGGCCGAGGGCACCGTCCTCACTCCGGTGCCGGAGGTGTCACCTCGGGACGCAGCGCGATCTCGGTGACCCGGTTGCCGTTCCGGGCGGCCACCTCCAGGGTGCCGCCCGGGAGGGCCAGCACCTCCCCGACCTGCGGGATGTGCCCCAGCCGGGAGATGAGATAGCCCGCGACGGTCTCGTAGCCGCCGTCCTCGAGCTCGATGCCGGTGGTGTCCGCGAAGTCCTCGATCGTCATCGCACCGTCGATGCGGGACAGGTCGCCGTGGTCGCGGATACGGGCCTCGCCGTGGTCGTACTCGTCGCGGATGTCGCCGATCATCTCCTCGACGAGGTCCTCGAGGGTCACGATGCCGTCGGTGCCGCCGTACTCGTCGACCACCACGGCCAGGTGGGTGCCGCCCTCGCGCATCGTCGCGACCGACGGGATCACCCGCTTGCTCCCCGGGAGCGCGAGCACCGGACGGCAGACGTCCCTGATCGTGCGCTGGTCGGTCGGGGCGACCCCGAGCAGGTCGCGTACGTGCAGGAAGCCGAGGATGTCGTCGAAGCCCTCCCCGGTCACCGGGTAGCGGGAGTAGGGCAGGTCGCGCACCGTCTCGGCGGCGACGGGAAGCGGCATCGAGGCCGGCATGAAGGTGACGTCGCCGCGCGGGCGCATCACCTCCTTCAGCGTCGTCTCGGTGGTGGCGAACACGTCGCGGAGGATCCGGCGCTCCTCCTCCTCGAGGTCCTGGTTGGTGGAGACCATCTCGCGCAGCTCCTCTTCGGAGACCTGCTCGGCCGAGGCCTTGGGGTCACCGCCGAGCAGGCGTACGACGGCGTCGGTGGAGACCGAGAGCAGCCAGATCACCGGGCGCATCAGAGTGGCGAAGCGGTCCAGCACGGGCGCGACGGCCAGGGAGATACCGGCGGCCTTCTGCAGCGCCAGCCGCTTGGGCACCAGCTCACCCAGCACCAGGGAGAGATAGGCGATGAACAGGGTGAGCACGATCAGCGCCGTGGTCTCGGCGAGCGCCTCACCCAGGCCGAGGCGTTCGAGGTAAGGCGCGACGTCGGGAGCGATCGCCGACCCACCGTAGGCAGCGGAGAGGAAGCCGGCGACGGTCACGCCGATCTGCACCGCGGCCAGGAAGCGGTTGGGGTCACGGGCGACCTCCGCCACCCGGGCCCCGCGGGGCCCCTGCCGCTCCATCGCGGCCAGCTGGCTCTCGCGCAGCGACACCAACGCCAGCTCGGTCGCGGCGAAGACCCCGCCGACCAGCACGAACACCAGCACCAGCCCGAGACTGAGGAATGTCTGGCTGTCCATCAGGCCCGCTCACCCCTCGTATCGATCCAGGATGAGCGGTAGGAACTTCGAGGCCTCTTCACAGGGAAGAATCTACCTGCCGACCCACGAAAGGACGCGTTCCACGGCCCGGTCCGGCAGGTCGCCTCCTGGGGCGGGTCCAGCGCTACCCCTTCCAGAGCAGGGTGGAGACGCATACGTCGAACGCGAACTTCCACGCCTGCGCCCGGTGCCGGGGAGGGCGCCGGCCCACCACCTGTCCGGCTGTCGATCAGCCGCCGGCGAGCTGCGAGTCCAGGTCCTGGATCGCCGTGGCCATGTCACGCAGAGCCTGAGCCATGTCCTCGACACCGGCGATGGCGTCCTTCAGACCGGTCGTCATCTCGGTGTAGCCGTCCTGGAACTTCCCGGACGCCTTCTCGGTCTTGAACCCGTCCTGAACCAGCTCGTCCACGTAGCCCTGGCACTCGTCCAGAGCAGACTCGATCGTGTCCTTGCCCTGGTCGAGCTTGTCGGCAGTGCCGGTCATCTCGTCGTACGTTGCTCCGAAATCACTCATCGATCATGCCTTCCCGAGATTGTCGATGCACCGCGCCCCGTCCGGGCGCCGGCGGCAACGATAGTGCAGTCAGCGGCCGGCGGTGAAGGGAACGTAAAGCCTTCGTCGACACGTTACCGGAAATTTTCGAACGGGCTTGCAGGCCCTAGCCCGGGCCGACGAGCTCGAAGCGGACCACGACCCCCTTCGACGTCGGGGTGTTGCTGCCCTCGGCGACGCTGTCGAGCGGCACCAGGACGTTGGTCTCCGGATAGTACGCAGCCGCCGACCCCCGGCTCGCCGGATAGGCGACCAGGGTGAACCCGGGCGCGCGCCTCTCGACGCCGTCCTCCCAGACGCCGACGATGTCGACGCGGTCACCGTCGGCCAGCCCCAGCTCCTCGATGTCGGCCGGGTTGACCATCACCACGCGGCGGGCACGGTGGATCCCGCGGTAGCGGTCGTCCATGGCGTACGGGACGGTGTTCCACTGGTCGTGGGAGCGCAGCGTCTGCAGGATCAGATGACCCGGCGGGGCCTGCAGCCAGGTCAGGTCGTTGCGCGTGAAGACGGCCTTGCCGCTCGGCGTGCGATAGACACCGGCGTTGACCGGGTTCGGAAGCACGAAGCCGTTCGGGTCCTTGATCCGCGCGTTGAAGTCCTCGAAGCCCGGAACCACCCGGGCGATCCGGTCGCGGATCCGGTCGTAGTCCGCCTCGAAGTCGCCCCAGCGGATGCCGTGTCGATCCCCGATCGTGGCCTTCGCCAGGCGCGAGACGATCGCGACCTCGCTGAGCAGGTCCGGCGAGGCGGGCGCGAGCCGGCCACGGGTGGCGTGCACCGAGCTCATCGAGTCCTCGACGGTCACGAACTGCTCACCGGTGGCCTGGACGTCGACGTCGCTGCGGCCGAGCGTGGGCAGGATCAGCGCCGTCTCCCCGACCACCGTGTGCGAGCGGTTGAGCTTGGTGGAGACCTGCACCGTCAGGCTGCAGCTCCTCAGCGCGGCCTCGGCGACGTCGCTGTCCGAGATCGCCCGGACGAAGTTGCCGGCCACGCCGACGAAGACCTTCGCCCTCCCGTCCCGCATCGCCCGGACTCCGTCGACCGAGTCGTAGCCGTGCCTGCGTGGCGGGTCGAACCCGAACTCGGCGCCGAGCGCGTCGAGGAAGGCGTCGGGCATCTTCTCCCAGATGCCCATCGTCCGGTCGCCCTGCACGTTGGAGTGGCCGCGGACCGGGCACACGCCCGCACCGGGCTTGCCGATGTTGCCGCGCAGCATGAGGAAGTTGACGACCTCGCGGATCGTCGGCACCCCGTGCTTGTGCTGGGTCAGCCCCATCGCCCAGCACACGATGACCGAACGGCTGGCCAGCACCTGCTCGTGGACCGCCTCGATCTCCTCCCGGGTCAGGCCCGTCGCCTCGAGCGCCGCCTGCCAGGTGATCGTGCGGGCATGCTCGGCGAAGGCGTAGAACCCGGTCGTGTACTCCGCGATGTACTCCCAGTCCAGCACGCCACCACCCGCGTCCTGGTCGGCCTCGAGCAGTCGACGGTTGAGCATCTGGAACAGCGCGAGGTCACCGCCGGGGCGGATCTGCAGGAACTGGTCCGCGATCTGGGTGCCCCGGCCGACCACGCCGCGGGCCTTCTGCGGGTTCTTGAACCGCATCAGGCCCGCCTCGGGCAGCGTGTTCACCGCGATCACCCTGCCGCCGCGCTGCTTGGTCTCCTCCAGCGCGGACAGCATCCGCGGATGGTTCGTGCCCGGGTTCTGACCGACCACGAACACCAGGTCCGCGTTGTAGATGTCGTCGAGCTGGACGCTGCCCTTGCCGATCCCCAGCGTCTCGTTGAGCGCCGAGCCGCTCGACTCGTGACACATGTTGGAGCAGTCGGGCAGGTTGTTGGTGCCGTACGCGCGGGCGAAGAGCTGCAGCAGGAACGCGGCCTCGTTGTTGAGCCGGCCCGAGACGTAGAACATCGCCTCGTCGGGAGAGTCCAGGCCGTTGAGCTCCGCGGCGATGGTCCCGAACGCGTCCTCCCAGCTGATCGGCTCGTAGTGGGTCGCCCCGGGCCGCTTGACCATCGGCTCGGTCAGCCGGCCCTGCTGGTTGAGCCAGTAGTCCGACCTCCGGTCCAGCTCCGCGACCGAGTGCCGCGCGAAGAACTCGCGCGTCACCCGGCGCGAGGTCGCCTCGTCGGCGATGTGCTTGGCACCGTTCTCGCAGTACTCGTTCCTGTGCCGGTGGCCCGGCTCCGGCCACGCACACCCCGGGCAGTCCATCCCGCCGGCCTGGTTGAGGTTCAGCAACGTCAACGCCGTACGCCGCACCGAGGTCTGCGTCAGCGAGTACTCGATCGCCTTCCGCACCGCCGGCACGCCGGCGGCCCAGGTCTTCGGTTCCGTGACGCTGAGCGCATCGACCGGATCCACGTCTCGCTTCACCACACCGTTCCCTTCGCGACCCGAGCTAGCTGGCCGGCAGCTCGGCCTCGAGGTCCTCGTCGTCGGCCGATTCGTCGGCGGGCGCATCGGGATCACGGGAGACCCGGAAGACGAAGTCGTCACCGTGCTCCGAGACGCCGTAGACGACGGCCTGCTCGACGGCCTTGGAGGCGTACTGGGCACGCACGACCAGCGGGTCCTCCCGCAGGTCCTTCACCAGCGACACGCACAAGCCGACCATGACCAGCACGAACGGCACCGCGGCGACGATGGTGATGGTCTGCAGGCCGCTCAACGCGTCGGAGCCGCCGACCAGGAGCATCACCGCGGCAACCGCACCAGTGGCGACGCCCCAGAAGATCACCGTCGGCTTGCCCGGCTCGATGGAGCCGCGCTCGGAGAGCGTGGCCATGACGATCGAGGCCGCGTCCGCACCCGAGACGAAGAAGAGCGCGACCAGGATCATGACGACGACGCTGGCCACCGTGGCGAGCGGGAAGGACTCGAGGGTGGTGAACAGCTGCGTCTCCACCCCACCGGCGCCGGCGATGTCCACGCCGTTCTGCTGCAGGTCGATGGCCGCACCGCCGAAGATGGCGAACCAGGCGAGGCTCACCAGCGACGGCACGAGGAGCACGCCGGTCACGAACTGGCGAATGGTCCGGCCACGCGAGATCCGGGCGATGAACATGCCGACGAACGGCGTCCAGGAGAGCCACCAGGCCCAGTAGAAGATCGTCCAGCTCGACAGCCAGGAGGCGGTCTCAGACCCCTCCGCCGAGGTACGCGCCGACATCATCGCGACCTCTTGGAAGAAGGTGCCGACGGTGGTCGGGACCAGGTTGAGGATGAACACGGTCGGACCGGCCACGAAGACGAACAGGGCCAGCCCGACAGCGAGCACCATGTTGATGTTCGAGAGCCACTGGATCCCCTTGGCCACACCCGAGACCGCCGAGAAGACGAACGCGACCGTGAGCACGGCGATGATGGCGACCAGGATGCCGTTGCCCGTCCTGCCGATGCCGCCGACGATCTCGAGTCCGCTCCGGATCTGGAGCGCCCCCAGGCCCAGCGACGCGGCCGACCCGAAGAGGGTCGCGAAGATCGCGAGCATGTCGATGACCTTGCCTCCCGCGCCCCGGGCGTGACGCCCGAGGATGGGCGTGAACACGGAGCTGATGAGCAGGCCGCGGCCCTTGCGGAAGACGCTGTAGGCGATCGCGAGGCCGACCAGGGCGTAGATCGCCCACGGATGGATTCCCCAGTGGAACAGGGTCGTGGCCATGGCCGTCTGGATCTTCTCGGACTGTCCGTCGCCGACAGCACCCGGCGGCGGTGAGACGTAGTGACTGATCGGCTCGCTGACACCGTAGAAGATCAGGCCGATCCCCATGCCGGCGCTGAACATCATGGTGATCCACGAGACCGTACGGAACTCGGGCTCCTCACCATCCCTGCCGAGCGGGATGTTCCCGAACTTGCCGAAGGCGAGCCACAGCACGAAGCCGACGAAGGTCGACGCCGCGGTGACGAAGAGCCACCCGAGGTTGCCCATCACCCAGGACAACGACCGCCCGGAGACCGATGCCAGCGAATCAGTGCTGACGAATCCCCACGCCAGGAATCCGACCGCGATGAGCGCGGTCACCCCGAAGACGACGCGATCGAGGCCCCCGGCGTTCTTGGCCGTCTCCTCGGGAGGACAGTCGAGGGCCGGATGGGCGGGGCTTCCGTTCTGGCTGACGGACCTGTGGCGCGGCGACGCTATCGGCGAAAGGTCTCCGCCACCTGCAGATGATCTCATGACGCACTCCGATCGAGGGCTCTTGGGATGAGCAGCATCCGTCGGTGCCACATGGGGCTCCGGGTGGCGGCACTTCAGTGGGGCACCACTCGATCAGACGCTGATATACTAGTTACCTTATATGTGATGCATCACACGAGGCAAGAGTCAGATCTCGACGACGAGATCGACCTCGACAGGCGCATCCAGGGGCAACGCCGAGACGCCCACCGTGGAGCGCGCGTGCCGCCCCGCGCTGCCGAAGGCCCGGCCGAGGAGCTCCGAGGCACCGTCGGCGACGAGGGCCTGATCGGTGAAGAGCGCACCCGAGGCGACATAGACCACGACCTTGACGACGCGCTTCACCTGCCCGAGATCGCCGATCTCGGACCTGATCGCGGACAGCGCGTTGAGCACGCACCACTGCGCACAGGCCTGACCGTCCGCGACCCCGAGCGTCTCCCCCAGCCTGCCCGTGGCGATCAGCTCGCCCGCCCGGATCGGCAGCTGCCCCGAAGTGAAGACGAACGCCCCGGCTCGGACCACGGGCACGTGGACCGCGGCCGGCGGCACGACGACCTCACGCGGAGACAGGCCGAGCTCGGCCAGCACGGCGTCCGGCGCCGGCACGGCCGGGCTCGATCTCCGCGGGCCCAGCAGCCGCACCACCCAGTTCGCACGCTCCGACATGGCTGGACACTAGCACTGATATACTAGTTGTCGACACCCTCTAGCGGAGATCATCTCCGACGCGCTGGATCCCCGTCCGGGACGAGGTCGACCTGGCCGTCGCGTACCGGCGCCGGCGGCACGCCATTGCCCGGCGACTGATGTATCAGTCTAGGATGGTAAAAAGCACACCGGCCGGAACGGACAAGTGGGGCATGACTCGATGACGGTTGACGAGATCCTGGCAACGACGGCGAATCCCCCCGCCGGCTCGCTCGCCGAGCAGGCCTACCAGTACATCCGCGAGCGCCTGGTGATGCTCGACATCCGACCGGGGGCGCCGATCAACGACGGCCAGATCGCCGCGGCCATCGGCATGGGACGCACCCCTGTCCGCGAGGCGATCAAGCGCCTCGAGGCCGACCACCTGGTCCACTCCTTCCCACGCCGCGGCACCTTCGCGACGACGATCGACGCGACCGAGCTGAGCGCGATCGCCGAGATCCGGCGCCAGCTCGCGCCGTACGCGTCCCGCGCAGCCGCGGAGCGCGCGACGGCCGATCAGCGTGAGCAGATGCGCGCCCTCGCGGCCCAGATCGGCGAAGGCAGGCTCGGTGACGGAGACCGCACCTCCCTGATGCAGGTCGACAAGGCAGCGCACGGCCTGATCTACCGATCGAGCGGCAACGCCCACCTCGAGGACATCCTGATCAGGTACGACAACCTGGCCATCAGGATCTGGTGGATGGTGATCGACCGGCTCCCCGACCTGGCCCACCACGTCGTCGAGCAGGCCCAGCTCCTCACCGCCGTCGCCGACGGTGAGGCCGACCGGGCCGAGAAGCTCACCCTCGAGCACATCGGCGGCTTCGAGCGCGAGATCCGTCAGGTCCTCTGAGACCCGGGTGGCTGCCGGGTCCGCGACCTGACAGCCACCGGCGCTGCGTACGCCTGTCCCAGCACGCCTCAGCAGTCCAGCTGGATGTCGCCCAGGGGTTTGGAGCAGCAGATCAGGACCTTCTGGTTGGCGATCTCCTTGGGCCGGATACCGCCGTTGTGCCTCATGTCGACCTCTCCGGAGAGCATCGACACCTTGCAGGTGCCGCACATGCCCTGCCCGCAGGCGGCCATGGGCCGCATGCCGGCGGCCACCGCGGCCTCCAGGATGGTCTCGTCCGGACCGCACGTGATCATCCGACCGCTGCGCGCGAACTCGACCGAGAAGCCGGCCGCGGCCTCCTCCTCGGAGTCCTGCTCGGCCGGCGGCGCTGCCGCCGGCGCGGGCACCTCGGGCACCTCGGGAGCGCCGAAGTCGAAGCTCTCCTCGTGGTACTTCCCCATGTCGTAGTCGAGCTCTTCGAGCAGCGACTTCGCCGCGGCCATGTAGCCCGCGGGACCGCAGATGAAGGTCTCCCGGTCGTTGAGATCAGGAGCCAGGATCTCGAGCACCGGCTTGGAGATGCGTCCCTGCAGCCCCATCCACCGCTCGGTGGGGGCATCGCCCTCACAGATCTCCACCACCCGCAGGTTGGGCATCAGGCGTGCCATCGCCTCGAGCTCACCGCGGTAGATGATGTCGGCCGGCGTCCGAGCACTGTGGACGAAGAGGATGTCCGCCTCGGAGCCGAGGTCGTACAGCGTCCGCGTCATCGACAGCACCGGGGTGATGCCGCTCCCCGCCGAGAGGAACAGGTACTTCGGCGCATCTTCCTCCGGCAGGACGAACGCACCCGCCGGGGCGTGCATCGAGATCCAGTTCCCGGGCTCGAGGTTGTCGTGGAGCCAGTTCGACACCACACCGTCGGCGACCCGCTTGACCGTGATGGCGAGCCGGTCGGGCCGGGTCGGCGGCGAGGCGATCGTGTAACAGCGGGTCATCAGCTCGCCGTCGATCTCGACCCGGATGGTGATGAACTGGCCCGCCTCGAAGTCGAAGGGGCGCCGGTCGGGGGTCGTGAAGACGAAGGTCTTCACGTCATGGGTGACCGCGAGCACCTGGCTGCACACCAGGTCCATCACGTCACTCTCGGCCCAGCAGGGCTCCAGCATCCGCCTGCTGCGGACGGCCGCCGGGCGGCCGTTCTGCAGACCGAACGAGTTGGGCTCCGACACCGCGGGGATGTCGGTCTCCATGATGGTCATGTCTCCTCCGAGCTCCGGCTAGGCGTTGGCTTGGACGCGTTGGACGTACCAGGTGATGAAGGCATCGACCTCGCCCTCGACCACCGAGTAGGGACCGGGGACGTAGCCCGGGTCCGCGACTCCTCGCTGCGTGCCCTCGACCAGCACACGGTCCTGGTCGTTGGTGGCACGCCAGACGGAGGTGAGGGACTCGACCGAGTAGTCGACCCCCTCGACGGCCTCCGGGTTCACCAGCCAGATCGTCCGGACCAGCGTCCGGTCGACAGCGAGCGGGATCACCGAGAAGACGACGGCGTGGTCACCGAGGAAGTGGAACCACGAGTTGGGCTGCATGTGCAGCGACAGGTCACCGAACCGCGGGTCCTCGATGGAGCCCATCAGCTTCGCGCAGAGCTGCTGCCCGTCGGGGCCGAACGAGGCGCCCGCGCCGTCGAGCGGCAGGTGTGAGATCTGGAAGGCCGTCGTACGACCCTCGAGCTCGCAGCGCTCCCCGATCGGGAAGCCGATGGCCCCACAGGCCTTCTCCAGCTCGGCCTGCGCCACCTGATAGCGCTCGAAGGTCGACTGCATGCGCGGCGGCACGTCCTCGGCCTCGTAGCGGCTGATCGGGAAGTACGCCGTGACGAGCTCGGGGTGGGAGGCGTCGCAGTGGTGGCACTCGCGGTTGTTCTCCATCACCAGCTTCCAGTTGCCCTCCTCGACGATGTCGGTCTGGTGGGCGACCTTCGCCGTGGCGAGCGAGTAGGGCTTGAGGTAGGGCTCGATGAACTCGCTGACCTCGTCGAAGTCGGCCGGCGGCTCGTCGCCCAGGCAGAGGAAGACCAGGCCGCCGACGGCGCGGACGTTGACCGGCTTGAGCCCGAACTTGTCGTACTCGAAGGTGGCCGCCTGCGACTCCGCGAAGATGAGGCTGCCGTCGACCCGGTAGGTCCACTGGTGGTAGGGACACACGATGTTGCCGATCGAGCCGCAGGCCGACTCGAGCAGTCGCGATCCGCGGTGCCGGCACACGTTCCGGAAGGCGCGAACGTTCTCGTCGTCGTCACGGACGACGATCACGGAGTGGGCACCCAGATCGATGGTGACGTAGTCGCCGGGGTCCGGGATCTCCGCCTCGGCGACGGCGAAGATCCAGTGCTGACCGAAGATGATGTCGAGATCCTGCTCGTAGATCTCCGAGCTGGTGTAGAAGGGTGCCTCCAGGCTGTAGCCGGATGCTCGCCTATCCGCCAGGGACGCCAGATCCTCAGGCGCCGTTTCGATGCTCATTCGCGTCACGATGATGTCTCCCACGCTCAAACCGGGCAGATTCCGGGTTCAGATACGGCGGTCCGCCAGACGGCGGCTTGTTTCGCTCTGCACAACTACTGCGTAGCGTGAAACGATTCTGCCGCGCTCGAGAAGACGCTGTCAACGGATCGATCTGGATTCGTCCGCAGGATTTACACACGCTTTACGACGTACGCGACGCGGCCCGCATGCACGGAGCATGCGGGCCACGGGGAGGTGCCGACAGGTCGCCTCGGCGGGCGGAGATCACTCGGCCTTGGGGAAGCCGTTGCGCTCGGAGATCGCCGCGGCGGCGGCAAGAACATGCTCGGCCAGCTCGGGCGCCTTCTCAGGGGTGATGCGGAACGACGGGCCGGAGGCCACCACGGCAGCGATCACCCCGCCGCCCAGCGAACGGATCGGCGCCGCCACGCCGGTGAGACCGATCTCGTGCTCGTCGACGGAGAAGGCGTACCCCAGCTCTCTGACCTCGGCGAGCTGCGCCTCGAGCTTGTCCGGATCGACGACGGTCTCCTCGGTGTAGCGCTCGAGGCCACCTTCGAGGATCCGACGGCGCTCCTCGGCCGGCATGGTCGCCAGGAAGACCTTGCCGGACGCAGTGGTGTGCAGGGGGCTCCGCTGACCGACCCAGTTCACCGAGGTGATCTCGGCACTCCCGATCACCTGGTCGATCGTGATGGCCTCCTCACCGTCGTTGATGACGATGTTGACGGTCTCGCCGACCGCGTCAGCCAGGGCCATGCAGATCGGCCGGCTCGTGACCGAGATGTCGTGCTTGCGGGTCGCGCCGGCGGCGAGCTGGATGACGCCATAGCCGAGCTGATAGTGCCCGCGACTCGCGTTCTGCTCCACCAGTCCACGAGCCTCGAGCGTGGCCAGCAACCGGAAGACGGTGGACTTGTGCACCCCCAGCTCCTCGGAGATGGGAGTGACACCGACAGCCCCCCGACGGGCGAGCACCTGGAGGATGGAGATGGCTCGGTCAACTGAGTGAACGGTCGTGCTCCGTGTTTCGCTCGTGTTGCTCATGCTGAAACAGTATGCCTCCCTGCCAGGTTCTCCTCGTCACCCCCTACTGCCGGGTAGGGGCGGCACGGGCGATCAGACGCCGCCGCACGAGGCCCGAAATCGGTCGAACCAGGGTCTTGATGCCGACGCCGTCGACGGACTAGTTTGTTTCATATAGCGCTTTTGTTTCGCTATGAGAAACATCCCTGCAATCCGAGTACGCCGGACGCCCTCATTCGGGGGCAGGAAGAAGAGACGCCATGGCAGACAACAGAGTCGTCGTCTACAAGGGGCCGGGCGAGGTGGCCGTCGAGTCCATCGAGTACCCGAAGCTGGAGCTCCCCCAGGACGTCGTCAGCGGCCTGGGCATCAAGCGCGCCGCACCGCACGCCGTCATCCTCAAGCTCGTGACCAGCAACATCTGCGGCAGCGACCAGCACATGGTTCGCGGCCGGACGACCGCAGCCATCGGCCAGACACTCGGCCACGAGATCACCGGCGAGATCGTCGAGATCGGCGACGACGTCCTCTTCCACGAGGTGGGAGACATCTGCTCGGTCCCGTTCAACATCGCCTGTGGCCGCTGTCGCATGTGCAACGAGGGCAAGACCGGCATCTGCCTCAACGTGAACCCGGCACGGGCCGGCGCGGCGTACGGCTATGTCGACATGGGCGGCTGGATCGGTGGCCAGGCGGAGTACGTCATGGTGCCGTTCGCCGACTTCAACCTGCTGAAGTTCCCCGACCGGGACCAGGCCCTGGAGAAGATCCTCGACCTGACGATGCTCTCCGACATCTTCCCGACCGGCTACCACGGTGCCTACACCGCGGGCGTCACCACCGGGTCGACCGTGTACGTGGCGGGTGCGGGCCCGGTCGGGCTCGCCGCGGCGTACTCGGCGCAGCTGCTCGGCGCCGCGACCGTCATCGTCGGCGACATGAACGCGGACCGGCTCGCGCAGGCCGCCAGCTTCGGCTGCGCGACCGCGGACCTGTCCTCCGGCGACGCGCTGGCCGACATCATCGCGGACATCGTCGGCGAGCCGGAGGTGGATGCGGCGATCGACGCCGTCGGTTTCGAGGCACGCGGCCACGGCCGCGACGCCGCCGAGCAGCCCGCGACCGTCCTCAACGACATCATGGACGTCGCGCGCGCCGGCGCCTCCCTCGGCATCCCCGGCCTGTACGTCACCGGTGACCCGGGTGCCGTCGACGACGCCGCCAAGCAGGGTCAGATCGGTGTCCGGCTCGGCCTCGGTTGGGCCAAGTCGCACACGTTCGTGACCGGCCAGTGCCCGGTCAAGCAGTACAACCGCCAGCTGATGAACCTGATCCTCGCCGACAAGGCCCACATCGCCGACGCCGTCAACGCGAAGGCGATCAGCCTCGACGAGGCGCCGGAGAGCTACGCGGCGTTCGACCAGGGTGCGGCGACCAAGTACGTCATCGACCCGCACGGCATGGTGCGCTGATCCGCCACCCGCTGGTCGAGCCGGAGTCGTGAGGAACGAACGACTCCGTGTCGAGACCAACACAGTCGACTCGAGCGCGAAGGGAGCTGTGTTGGTCTCGACACGCTTCCGCCTAGCGGCTCCGAGGTCTGAACGAAGTGGCCTTCGACCAGCGGTGGCCCGACCAGCGGGCAGCACCGTTTCACAGACCCAGCAGGCGGCGTGCCTCTCCGACGGTGACGACGGAGCCGGTGACCAGCACCTGCCCGCCGTCCGGGCAGAGAGCCGAGGCGGCTCCGGTCGCCTCGAGGAGCGCATCGGCGAGGTCATCGATCTCGACGACGCGATCCGCGCCCAGGACCGCTCGCGCGGCATCGGCGACGTCTCGGGAGGACAGCGACCTCGGGCTGCTGTTCCGGGTGCAGACCATCGTGTTGACGACGGGCTCGAGCGCGGCGAGCATGCCGACGAGGTCCTTGTCGCCCATCGCGGCGAAGACGGCGACCGTCGGGCGCCGGCCCCGATCGCAGAGTCCGGCGGCCAGGGCCCGGGCGCCGTCGGGGTTGTGGGCGGCGTCGAGGATCACGGCCGGGGCGCCGGGCAGCACCTCCAGCCGCCCGGGCGACCTGACCGACCCCAGCGCCCGTCGCAGTGCGTCCAGCGGGATCGCGTCCTCCAGGAGGGCCTCGACGCTCGCGACGGCGAGCGCGGCGTTGTGCGCCTGGTGGCGTCCGTGCAGGGACAGCTCGACCTCCGGATAGTCGCCCGCGAGGCCGTTGACCGAGATCACCTGGCCCGCGTCGAGCGCTCGGCGGCCGCTCAGCGCGAAGTCGCGCCCCTCGACCGTGAGCCGGGCGAGATGCGCGTCGGCGTGGGCCCTCAGGAGCTGCTCGACCTCGGGGGTCTGCCGGGCCGTCACGGCCAGGGCGCCGGGCTTGATGATCCCGGCCTTCTCAGCCGCGATGTCGAGCCTGGTCGGCCCCAGCTGGTCGACGTGGTCGAGGCCGATCGGGAGGATCGCGGCGACCTCGGCGTCGATGACGTTGGTCGCATCCCACATGCCGCCCATGCCGACCTCGACCGCCGCGACGTCGATAGCGGCGGTGGAGAACGCCTGGTAGGCCATCGCGACCGTCATCTCGAAGAACGAGAGCGGCGTGGGACTATCCCGGTCCACGGCCTCGGCCGCGGGCAGCACGCCCTGATAGGCCCGGACGAACCCGCCGTGGGAGATCGTCCGGCCGCCGATGGTGATCCGTTCCCGGATGTCGGTGAGGTGAGGACTGGTGAACCGGCCGACCGCTGAGCCCAGCTCGAGCAGGATCGCCTCCACCATCCGCGCGGTGCTGGTCTTGCCGTTCGTGCCGGTGATGTGGATCGAGCGGTAGCCGCGCTGGGGCCGGCCGAGCCCGTCCATCACCGCCCGGATGCGCTCGAGCGAGGGAGCGATCCGGGTCTCGGGCCAGCGGGCGAGGAGCTGGCGCTCCACCTCGTTGACGTCGAGGTCGAAGCGCGTCTCCGTCACTGGGGGTCATTCCCGAGGCGTACCAGCAGGTCACGGCGCCAGGCCTCGGTCTCGGCGACCTGGTTGAACGTGAACAGGTGCAGGCCGGAGACGGCGGCCTCGGCCCCCTCCAGATCCGGGGCGGCGCGGACGAGGAAGCGCTCCGGCGAATTGCCGCCGGGCGCCGCGATGCGCGCGAACATCCCCTTGTTCTTGGCGAGGAACCTCGTGGACTCCCCCACCCCGATCCTGGTGGCCATGGCGAGGAGCTTGGCGCGCTCGACCGGACCGGGCAGCCCGACGATGATCGGCGTCCTGACACCTCGCGCGCGTACGCGGCGTACCCAGTCGGTGAGAGCGTCGGGGTCGAAGGTGAGGTTGCTGACGATCTCGGTGGCGTGGTGGCGCTTGTCCCACATCGCCTGCACCAGGCGGTCGTGGATGATCGTCGGATGATCCTCCGGGTAGCCGGCCACGCCGACGTGCGGGAACGGGTCGCCGAGATCGACCAGGGCCTCGAGGAGCTCCAGCGCGCCGGGGAACTCACCAGGCCGCTCGGCGTCGCCGGCGGGCACGAAGATCTTCTCGATACCGGCGTCCTTCAGCCGACCGGTGATCTCGCCGAGCTCGGCCCGGCTCGAGACCATGCGCGCGGCGAGGTGCGGCACGACGTCGTAGCCGTGGCTGGCGAGCCGCACCGACAGGTCCACGGTCCGCTCCAGACCCTTGGCCGGGGAGGCGGTCACCGTGACCGTTCGGCCGGCGGGCAGGGCGGAGGTGACGACCTCCTCGATCGAGGCGGTGGGCAGGACCTCGTAGCGAGCCTCGAGCAGCAGCCTGCGTACGGTCGCGGCGGCCGAGCGACGGCTCATCGCCGCCCTGCTCCGACGCCGACCGGCTCGGCTGCGACCGTGGCCCCGGTGGCGCCGCGCAGGCGCGCGGCCACCCGGGAGGCGGCGGCGGCGCCCGAGACCGAGTGCACGCGCACTCCCCAGGCGCCTTCCGCCGCGGCGATGGCCGCGACGGCGTCCGAGGCCTCGTCCCGGTCGGCCGGTACGTCCGGTTCACGTCGCCCGTACGCCGCCGTCTCGGCGAGGAACCGCTTGCGGGAGGCGCCGACGAGGAGAGGGAAGCCGAGATCTCGCAGCGCGGGGAGGGCCGCGAGCAGCTCCCAGGACTGGGCGGCGGTCTTCGCGAACCCCAGGCCCGGGTCGAGGACGATGCGCTCGGGGCGTACTCCTGCCTCGAGTGCGGACTCGACCCGGGCACGGAGCTCGGTGCGGACGTCGTCGACGACGGAGTCGTAGAAGCAGTAGTCGTCCATCCGCGTGGAGTGCGCCCGCCAGTGCATGAGTACGCAGGTGACGTCCGCCTCGGCGAGGAACGGCAGCATCTCGGGGTCGGCGAGCCCACCGGAGACGTCGTTGACGATGACCGCGCCGGCCTCGACCGCCTGCCGGGCGACCGCAGCGCGCATGGTGTCGACCGAGACCGGGACCCCGCTCCGGGCCAGGGCCGCGACGACCGGGATCACCCGGGCGAGCTCCTCGCGCTCGCTGACCCGCTGCGCGCCCGGCCGGGTTGACTCGCCGCCGACGTCGATGATGTCGGCGCCCTCGCAGACGAGGTCGAGCCCTCTGCGTACGGCGGCGTCGACCTCGAGGAACCTGCCGCCGTCAGAGAAGGAGTCGGGCGTGACGTTGACGATGCCCATCACCTGGCAGCGCTGTCCCGCTCCGGTCACGAGCTGAGTGGTGGTCATGTCAGAGCTCCTGCGAGCGCCTCCGGGGCAGCGAGCTGCTGTTCGGCGATCTCGACGATGTTGGTCAGCAGCATGGCGCGGGTCATCGGCCCGACCCCACCGGTGGCACCGGTCATCTTGCCGGCGACGACGTCCACGTTCGGGTCGACGTCGCCCAGGATTCCCTCGATGGTGCGGGTGATGCCGACCGACAGGACGGTGGCGCCGGGGCTGACCCAGTCGGGCTTGACCAGGTGCGCGACGCCCGCGGCGGCGACGATGACGTCCGAGGCCCGGGCATGGGCGGCGACGTCACGGGTCTCGATGTTGCACAGGGTGACGGTGGCGTGCTCGGTGGGACGCGTGAGCATGAGACCGAGGGGCCTGCCGACGGTCAGACCGCAACCGATGATGCAGAACCGCTGTCCGGTGATCGGCACGTCGTGCTGCCGCAGGAGCTCGATGATCCCGCGCGGCGTGCACGGCAGCGGGGCCGGAGTGCCGAGCACCAGCTTGCCGAGGTTCGTGGGGTGGAGGCCGTCGGCGTCCTTGTCCGGGTCGATGAGCTCCAGGACCCGGTGGGTGTCGACGTGCGGCGGCAAGGGCAGCTGGACGATGAAGCCGGTGCAGCCCGGGTCGTCGTTGAGCTGCTGCACCGCGGCCTCGATCTCGGCCTGTGACGTACTGGCGGGGAGCTCGATCCGGATCGAGGCGATGCCGACCTCGGCGCAGTCGCGGTGCTTGCCCGCGACGTAGGAGCGGGAGCCGGGGTCGTCACCGACGAGGATGGTGCCGAGGCCGGGGTCGATCCCGGCCTCGTTCAGTGCCTTCACCCGCACGGCGAGCCCGGCCTTGAGGTCAGCGGCGACACGCTTGCCGTCGATCCTTGCTGCGGTGGTCATGCGCTTCTCCTTCGTGCGAGGCACTGACGTCAGCACTCGATGACGTTGACGGCGAGGCCTCCGCGGGAGGTCTCCTTGTACTTGATCTTCATGTCGGCCCCGGTCTCGCGCATGGTCTTGATCGCGGCGTCGAGAGAGACCCGGTGGCTGCCGTCGCCGCGGGCGGCCATGCGGGCGGCGTTGATGGCCTTGTTGCTGGCGATGGCGTTGCGCTCGATGCACGGGATCTGCACCAGGCCCCCGACGGGGTCGCAGGTGAGCCCGAGGTTGTGCTCGATGCCGATCTCGGCGGCGTTCTCCACCTGCTCCGGGGTGCCACCAAGCACCTCGCACAGGGCGCCGGCCGCCATCGCGCAGGCCGAGCCGACCTCACCCTGGCAGCCGACCTCGGCGCCGGAGATCGAGGCGTTGATCTTGAACAGGATCCCGACCGCCGCGGCGGCGAGGAGGAACCTGACGATCCCGTCCTCGTCGGCGCTGGGCACGAACTTCTCGTAGTAGTGGAGCACGGCCGGGACGATGCCCGCGGCACCGTTGGTCGGGGCGGTGACGATCCGCCCGCCCGACGCGTTCTCCTCGTTGACGGCCAGCGCGAAGAGGTTGACCCAGTCCATCGCCCGCAGCGGGTCGGTCTCGTCCGTGACGGCGTGCAGGTGGGCGTACAGGCCGGGAGCGCGCCGCGGCACCTTGAGCCCGCCGGGGAGCGTGGGCTCGACGCGGGTGCAACCGTTGTGCACGCACTCCTGCATGACCGACCAGATGTGCAGCAGCTCGGCGCGCACCTCCTCCTCCGTACGCCACGCCAGCTCGTTGGCCAGCATGACGTCGCTGATCCGCTTGCCCGACTCGGCGCAGACCGCGAGCAGCTCCGCCCCGGTGGTGAAGGGGTACGGGATCGGGGTCGCGTCCTCGACGATCCGGTCGGCACCGGCCGCGTCCTCGTCGACGACGAAGCCGCCGCCGACCGAGTAGTAGGTGTTCTCCGCGAGCACGTCGCCGGTGGCGTCGAAGGCGTGGAAGATCATGCCGTTCGGATGTGCGGGCAGGGTGCGGGTGCGGTGCATGACGACGTCGTCGGCGTCGAACTCGATGTCCCGGGCACCGGCGAGTCTCAGCCGCCGGGCGGCCCGGACCTCGGCCACCCGGGCGTCGGCGTTGTCCGTGTCGACCGTCTCGGGACGGTTGCCCTCCAGACCGAGGACGACCGCCTTGTCGGAGCCGTGGCCGTGGCCGGTGGCACCGAGGGAGCCGAACAGCTCCACCTCGACCCGGGCGACGACGTCGAGCGTCGATCCCGCCTTCAGGGCATCGGTGAACTGCACCGCCGCGCGCATCGGGCCGACCGTATGGGAGGACGACGGCCCGATGCCGACCGAGAACATGTCGAACACGCTCAGCGCCATCAGCCGGATCCCAGCAACTTGAACTCGGCCATGGCATCGATCAGCCAGCGGCCCAGGTAGTCGGCGTACGAAGCCCGCGGAAGGATCCGGTAGGAGTCGGCCTCGATCTTCCAGAGCAGCACCGGGACACGTCCGATGGCGGTGACGACCGCGGTGCCGGTCGGGAAGGACCGCGGGTGGAGGTCGAGCGGACAGCCCTTCTCCAGGACGGCCCGCGCCGAGGCGCCTTCGAGGCGGAGGGTGGTGCGGTTGGCCGACAGGTCGACGACCGCGGCACCATCCTCGGAGACCCCTGCGCGCAGGTAGGACACCAGGGTGGAGCCGGCCACGCTCTGCGAGATGACCAGGAACTCGTCGGGCGAGAGCCACAGGACGACCACGTCGTGGCCCGTGGCGACCTCGCCGCACCGGCCGGGGAGCTCGGCCCCGAGGATCTTGCCCAGACGCGCGCGGTCGGGCGAGCCGGCCGGCACCCGCAGGCTCACCATGGTGAGGAACTGCTCCTCACGCACGCGCACCCCGAAGGCACCGGTGACGCCGGCGTCGACGAAGGCGCCGTGAAGGTGTTGGGCCGGGCTCACGCGCAGATCGGAGATCTTCTTGTCCAGCGGCTCGATCGTGGTCTCAACCATCGCGGCGGGTTCCTTCCGGGTCGTAGAGGACGGTTTCAGCGACGACGACGTCGACCAGTCGGTCACCGACCGGCGCGACGAGGGTCTGGCCGATGCGGTTGCGGCCATCCTTGATCAGCGCGAGCGCGAACGAGCGTCCGAGCGCGGCACTGTGGTAGCTCGACGTCACGTGGCCGAGCATCGGCACCGGTCCGTCGGCGGGGGTGATCGGCGTACCTGCCTCGACCAGCTGGGTGCCCTCGGGAAGCCGGAACGACTTGTCGACGGGCAGCACCGAGACGAGGTGCTTACGGTCGGTGCGGGACGTGTCGGCCCGGCCGTAGGACCGCTTGCCGACGAAGTCCTTCGCCTTGGAGACGATCCACTCCATCCCGGCATCCTGAGGCGTGACCGTGCCGTCGGTGTCCTGGCCGACGATCGGGTAGCCCTTCTCGGCGCGGAGCACGTGCATGGTCTCGGTGCCGTACGGGGTGA
The DNA here is from genome assembly GCF_040643685.1 of Nocardioides sp. NPDC047086. Taxonomy (NCBI): domain Bacteria; kingdom Bacillati; phylum Actinomycetota; class Actinomycetes; order Propionibacteriales; family Nocardioidaceae; genus Nocardioides; species Nocardioides sp. NPDC047086. The sequence continues at coordinate 101,995 of NZ_JBEYUV010000007.1, read as the reverse complement.
TCGCCCAGTCCTGGCCGGCCGCGTGGATCTCCTGCCACACCTGCTGGCCGAACCAGGTCTCGACGTTGACCTCGAAGGCGAGCTCTCCGGAGAAGGAGATCCGGCACACCCGTGCAGGGATGCCCGAGGCGAGCGTCGTCTCGCGGAAGGTCATGAACGGGAACGCCTCGTTGCTGACATCGAGGTCCGGAGCGATCCTGGCGATCACGTCGCGCGACTTGGGCCCGACGACGGCGACGGTGGCCCACTGCTCGGTGACCGAGGTGAAGCTGACGTCGAGGGTCGGCCACTCGGTCTGGTGCCACTCCTCGAGCCAGTCGAGGACCTTGGCGGCGCCGCCGGTGGTGGTCGTCATGAAGTAGCGGCCCTCGTCGATGCGCAGCGTGACCCCGTCGTCGAAGATCATCCCGTCGGGTGTGCACATGACGCCGTAGCGCGCGGAGCCGGGGGCGAGCTTCTTGAAGGCGTTGGTGTAGATCCGGTTGAGGAACTCACCGGCCTCGCTCCCCCACACCTCGATCTTGCCCAGGGTGGTCGCGTCCATCATGCCGACGGACTCGCGGACCGCGGCACACTCCCGGAGCACGGCCTCGTCCAGCGACTCGCCGTCCTGCGGGTAGTACCAGGGCCGCAGCCACTGGCCCACGATCTCCATCTCGGCGCCGTGCGCGACGTGCCACGGGTGGATCGAGGTCAGCCGGGCCGGGTCGAACAGGTCACCCCGCTCGCGGCCCGCCAGCGCGACGAACGGGATCGGAGCGTACGGCGCCCGGTACGTGGTCGTGCCGATCTCACCGGGACTGCGACCGTCGTTCAGCGCGGCCGCGATGACCCCGATGGCGTTGACACCGGAGGTCTTGCCCTGGTCGTTGGCGGTGCTGATGGAGGTGTAGCGCTTGATGTGCTCGACGCTGCGCATGCCTGCCCCGGTCGCCCGCAGTACGTCATGCACCGTCTGGTCGCGCTGGAAGTCGACGAAGTGGTCGACCAGATCGTCGAGTGCGACGCCGTCCTCGGCGGTGAGCCACAGCGCCCGGGTCGTACCGGCACCCGTCGCCGCGGGGAGCGGGCCTTCCGGGGCCTCGTCGATGAAGCCCGTGGCAAGCAGCGCCGTCGCCGCGGCATGCCGTCCTTCGGCGAGGCACGCGTCCAGGGTGTAGCTGCCGCGGGCCGAGCCCACGATCTGCTGGCCGGCGACTTCGCCATCGGGGACGAACCCGGCCAGGTCCTCGTCCCAGCGGACCTTGCCCTGCCGCTGGCTGTGCAGGTGGACCACGGGGCTCCAGCCGCCGGCGACGGCGACGACGTCGCAGGCGATCTCTCGGCGCTCGCCGACCGCGGCGCCGTCGCCGTCGATGGCCGAGACCGTCGCCGAGGTGACCCGCGGGTCACCGTCGGTGTCGAGGACGGCGGAGCCGAGGACGACCTCGATGCCGGCCTCCTCGGCGCGGCGGGCGGCCTCGGACCGCTCGGGACGGGCGTCGACGACGGCCGCCACGGAGACTCCGGCGGCGGCCAGGTCGGCGGCGACCTCGTAGGCGCTGTCGTTGGTCGTCGCGAGCAGAACCTGGGAGCCTGCGGCCACGCCGTAGCGGTTCAGGTAGGTGCGGACCGCGGAGGCGAGCATGATGCCGGGACGGTCGTTGTTGCCGAAGACGAGGGGACGCTCGTGCGCACCGGTGGCGACGATGACCTGCTGAGCGCGGATGTGCCACAGGCGCTGTCGTGACAGACCGGCGAGCGCGGCCTTGGCGGAGGCGTCGAGGTGGTCCAGCCGGCTCTCGAGCGCGATCACGTAGTTGGCGTCGTAGCTGCCGAAGGCGTTGGTCCGGGTCAGGACCGTGACCTCCGGAGCGGCCGCGAGCTCCTCGGTGATCTCGCGCAGCCAGGTGTCGCTGTCGACGCCGTCGATCGTGAGGGCGCGGGTGGAGAGGAGGGACCCGCCGAGCTCGGGCTGGTCGTCGATCAGAATCACCCGGGCGCCGGTGGCGGCGGCGGTGCGGGCCGCGGCGAGCCCGGCGGGGCCGGCGCCGATGACGAGGACGTCGGTGTGGACGTACTTCTTGTCATAGATCGCGGTGTCATCGGACGGGTCGAGCTCGCCGAGGCCGCTGAGGTAGTCGGCCTCGAGGCCGTCGACGAGCTCGACGGTCGTGGCCGGGAGCATCGACTCGGTCACCGAGTCGCCCGGGCGCCTCAGCTTGACCAGCGCGTTGGACTCCTCGAGCCCGGCGGCGATGACGCCGCGGGGGCGCTGTCGGTAGAGCGAGGGGCCGCACTCGAGCACGCCGTTGGCGATCAGCGCCGAGGCGAGGGTGTCACCGGCGTGGCCGGCGTACTCCCGGCCGTCGACGCTGAAGGCCAGGCGGGTGGACCGGTCGATGCGGCCGCCGTCGGTGAGGCGGTGGGACGTCGTGCTCACTGCGAGTCTCCATCCAGGGTCGGGCGTGGCTCGCCGTTGCGGTAGACGGCGGCGATGCGGTAGGTGACGGTGTCGCGAAGGACGTTGAACCACTTGCGGCAGCCGGAGCTGTGGACCCAGCGCTCCGCGAAGATGCCCTTGGTGTTCTCGCGATAGAACAGGTAGCGACCCCACTCCTCGTCGGTGAGGGTGCTCGGTTCCTCCGGATAGGGGACGTGGGCCTGACCGCCGTAGTGGAACTCGGTCTCGTCGCGGGGCCCGCAGTCGGGACAGCTGATGAGGATCATCCTCGGCTCCTTTCAGTGGGCCACGGCTGCTGCGCCGTGCTCGTCGATGAGGGCACCGGTGCTGAATCGCTCCAGCGCGAACGGTGCGTTGTAGGCGTGCGGCTCGTCGTGCGCGATCGTGTGCGCCATCGTCCAGCCGGCGCCGGGTGTGCCCTTGAAGCCGCCGGTGCCCCAGCCGCAGTTCACGTAGAGCTGGTCGATCGGCGTCTTGCTCACGACCGGGGAGGCGTCCGGCGTGACGTCGACGATGCCGCCCCAGGTCCGCAGCAGGTGCGCGCGGGCGAAGATCGGGAAGAGCTCGACGGCCGCGGCCATCTGCTCCTCGATCACATGGAACCCGCCGCGCTGCCCGTAGCCGTTGTACGCATCGACGCCCGCACCCATGACCAGCTCGCCCTTGTGGGCCTGAGACACGTAGACGTGCACGTGGTTCGACATCACGACGGTCGGGTGGACGGGCTGGTGGAGCTCGGAGACGAGCGCCTGGAGCGGGTGCGACTGGATCGGCAGATCGAACCCGGCCATCTCGGCCAGGACGCTGGAGTGACCGGCCGCGCACAGCGCGACCTTGCCGGCGGCGATCGTGCCGCGGCTGGTCTGCACACCGACCACCCGGTCGCCGTCCTTGACGAAGCCGGTCACCTCGCAGTCCTGGATCAGGTCGACGCCGAGCTCGTCGGCCTTACGGGCGAACGCCCAGGCGACGTGGTCGTGCTTGGCGATGCCCGCGCGCGGCTGGTAGGTCGCGCCGAGCACCGGGTAGCGGATGTTGTCGCTGGTGTTGATGATCGGGCAGACCTCCTTCACCTGGTCCGCGTCGAGCCACTCGGCATCGATCCCGTTGAGGCGGTTGGCCTCGCAGCGCCGCACCGAGTCACGTACGTCCTGGAGCGTGTGGGCGAGGTTGAGCACGCCGCGCTGGCTGAAGAGAAAGTCGTAGTCGAGCTCGTCGGGGAGCACCTCCCACTGCTTGAGGGAGTGCTCGTAGATCGCCGCCGACTCGTCCCACAGGTAGTTGGACCGGATGATCGTCGTGTTCCGCGCCATGTTGCCGCCGGCGAGCCAGCCGCGCTCAAGGACGGCGACGTTCGTGATGCCGTGGTTCTTCGCCAGGTAGTAAGCCGTCGCCAGGCCGTGCCCGCCGCCGCCGATGATCACGACGTCGTAGGACGACTTGGGCTCCGGGTTGCGCCAGAGGAAGTCGGGGTGCTCGGGCAGCAGGTCTGCCATCACGCGGCTCCGTTCGACTCGAGGAGGTGGGGGTAGAGCGGGTGCTTCTCGGCGAGGTTCGTGACCCGGGCGCGCAGCGCGTCGGCCGTCTCCTCGGTGAAGTCATCCTTCAGCGCGGCCGCGATGATGTCGGCCACCTCGCCGAAGTCGGTGTCACCGAACCCGCGCGTGGCCAGGGCGGGCGTGCCGATCCGCAGGCCGGAGGAGACCATCGGCGGGCGCGGGTCGAACGGCACCGCGTTGCGGTTGACGGTGATGCCGATGCGGTGGAGGCGGTCCTCGCCGTCCTGGCCGGTCAGCTCGGAGTCGCGCAGGTCGACCAGCACGAGATGGACGTCGGTGCCGCCGCTGACCACCGAGACACCCGAGGCCGCGACGTCGTCGGCGAGCAGCCGATCGGCGATGATGCGGGCACCCCGTAGCGTACGCTCCTGGCGCTCGCGGAACTCGGGCTCCGCGGCGACCTTGAAGGCGACCGCCTTGCCGGCGATGACGTGCTCGAGCGGCCCACCCTGCTGGCCGGGGAAGACCGAGGAGTTGATCTTCTTGGCGATGGCGGGGTCGTTGGTGAGGATGACGCCGCCGCGCGGGCCGCCGAGGGTCTTGTGGGTCGTCGAGGTGACCACGTCGGCGAACGGCACCGGGTTCGGGTGCAGGCCGGTCGCGACCAGGCCGGCGAAGTGGGCCATGTCGACCATGAGCCGGGCGCCGACCAGGTCGGCGATCCGGCGGAACTCGGCGAAGTCGAGCTGGCGGGGGTAGGCGGACCAGCCGGCGACGATCAGCTTGGGCCGGTGCTCGAGGGCAAGGCGCTCGACCTCGGCCATGTCGACCTGGAAGTCCTCGCGGGAGACCTCGTACGGCACGACCTGGTAGAGGCGGCCGGAGAAGTTGATCTTCATGCCGTGGGTGAGGTGGCCGCCGTGGGCCAGCGAGAGGCCGAGGATGGTGTCGCCGGGCTCGAGGAGGGCGAACATCGCGGCGGCGTTGGCCTGGGCGCCCGAGTGCGGCTGCACGTTGGCGTACTCCGCGGAGAAGAGCGCCTTGAGACGGTCGATGGCGAGCTGCTCGATGACGTCGACGTGCTCGCAACCGCCGTAGTAGCGGCGGCCGGGGTAGCCCTCGGCGTACTTGTTGGTGAGGACCGATCCCTGGGCCTCCATGACGGCGGCGGGAGCGAAGTTCTCCGAGGCGATCATCTCCAGCGTCGTCTGCTGGCGGCGCAGCTCGGCGTCGATCTGCTCATGGACCTCGGGATCGAGGTCCGCGAGCGAAGCGGTCAGGACGTCAACCACGATGAACTCCCAAACTCTTGAAGTACGATTGATATATCAGTTCCTGATGACCAGTATGCTGGGTGGCGAAGACACCTGTCAACGGCCCAGATCAGAAAGCGGTGACATGCAATGACCGACGTCCAGGCGCCCGTCCGGCCGGCGAGCGGCCCAGGGATCAGCCCCGGGATCAGCCCCGTGACCTCTCTGGCGTACGCCGCCTATGAGCGCATCCGGGACCGGCTGATCATGCTCGACATCAGGCCGGGCGAGCCGATCAACGACGGCCGCCTCGCGGAGTCGCTCGGGTTCGGCCGCACCCCCGTGCGCGAGGCCCTCAAGCGCCTGGAGACCGACCATCTGGTCGTCTCCTACCCACGCCGGGGAACGTTCGCGACGGCCGTCGACGTGACCGAGCTGGGCGCGATCTCCGACCTGCGCCAGCAGCTCGAGCCGTTCGCCGCGTACCGGGCGGCGAGCGCCGCCACCGAGCCGGTGCGGGCCGAGCTGCGCGCCATGGCCGAGAGGGTGCGCGCCCTCGACGGGACGGGCGAGGACCGGTCCACACTGATGCGCCTAGACATGTCGGTGCACCGCTCGATCTACCGCGCGACGGGCAACAAGCACCTCGAGGACGTGCTGATCAGGTACGACAACCTGGCCACCCGGATCTGGTGCCTGGTCGTCGACAAGCTCCCCGACCTGGCGTCCCACATCTCCGAGCACGCCGACCTCCTGGACGCGATCGCCGACGGCGACGCCGAGCGCGCCGAGCGGCTGACGCGTGAGCACATCGACAGCTTCGCCACCGAGGTCCGCCGCGTGCTCTGACTGCGTTCCGCACACAACAGGGAATCGGGCGCCGGCCCACCCGGCCGGCGCCCGATTCGACCCTGGGGTCAGCCGCGCAGGCGACTCATCTGCGGGTCGAAGAGCGGCTCCGGGGTCACCGTCGCCGGGATCCGCTGGCCGAAGTACTCGATCTCGACCTGGTCGCCCTCCCCGATCTCCGCCGGGAGGTAGGCGTAGGCGATCGGCTTGCCGATCGTGAACCCGTACGCCGCGCTGGTGACGTAGCCGACCGCGGTCTCCCCCGACAGCACGGGCTCCTTGCCGAGCACCATGGACTTGCCGTCGTCGATGGTGAGGCAGCGCAGCCGGCGGGCCGAGGTCTCCACCGAGCGACCCTCGAGAGCCGCCTTGCCCACGAAGTCCTCCTTGGCGGCCTTCACCGCGAACCCGACGCCCGCCTCGTACGGGTCGTGCTCGGTGGTCATGTCGGCGCCCCAGGACCGGTAGCCCTTCTCCAGCCGGAGCGCGCCGAACGCGGCCCGGCCGGCGGCGACGACGCCGTGCGCCTGGCCCGCGTTCCACAGGACGTCCCACAGCTTCTGGCCGTTCTCGGCGGAGGCGTAGATCTCCCAGCCGAGCTCGCCGACGTACGACAGTCGCAGGGCGGTGACCGGGATCCCGCCGATGGTGGCCCGCTTGCCGCGGAAGTACTTCAGACCGTCGTTGGTGAAGTCGTCGGCGCTGACCTCGGCGATCAGGTCCCTGGCCAGCGGACCCCACAGGCCGATGCAGCAGGTGCCGCCGGTGGTGTCGCGGACATGGGCGGCGAGGGCGGGGTCCTCGGCGCGCAGCTTGCGGGCCTCCCGCCGCAGGTACGCCAGGTCGACCGTGCCGTTGGCACCGACCTGGTAGAGCTCGTCCTCGAGACGGGCGACGGTGATGTCGCTCTTGATCCCACCCTGCTCGTCGAGGAACAGGGTGTAGGTCACCGCACCGGGCTTCTTGCTCACGTCGCCGGTGGTCAGGCGCTGCAGCAGCGTCTCGGCACCGGGACCGGAGACCTCGAGGCGGCGCAGCGGCGTCATGTCGTACATGGCGACGGCGGTGCGGGTCTTCCACGCCTCGACGGCCGCGATCGGCGAGTGGTAGCGGGCCGACCAGTCGTCGCGGGTCGGCGACTTCCACTCCTCCGGCAGCTGGTCGAGCAGGGCCGCGTTGGCCTCGTACCAGTGCGGTCGCTCCCAGGTCCCGGCCTCGAGGAAGAAGGCACCGAGCTCGACCTGGCGGGCATGGAACGGGCTCACCCGGATGTCGCGGGGCGACTCCTTGGGCTGCAGCGGGTGCAGGATGTCGTAGATCTCGACGAAGTTCTGCTGCGAGGTCTCGCTGACGTACGCCGGGGCCAGCTGGGTCTCCTCGAAGCGGTTGAGCTCGAGGTCGGCGAGGTCGTACTCGGAGCGTCCCGTGGTCAGCACCTCGGCGACCGCGCGGGCGACGCCGGCGGAGTGGGTGACCCACACGGCCTCGGCCACCCAGAAGCCGTCGAGGTCGCGGGACTCACCGACGAGCGACCCGCCGTCCGGCGTGAACGAGAAGATGCCGTTGAACGACGACTCCGCGATCTCCGCCTCCTGCAGGCACGGGAGCAGCTTGCGGCACTCGTCCCACGGGCCCTCGAAGTCCTCGGGCGTGAAGTCGAGGCTCGACGGCATGTTGTCGTGGTCGACGTGCTCCGGGGTCGGGCCGAGGTCGGAGGCGACGTACGGCATCGGCTTGTGGGCGTAGGAGCCGATGCCGTAGCCCTCGCCCCACTCGCGGAAGTAGAGGTCCTGGTCCTGGTGGCGCAGGATCGGCAGGGTCGCGCCGTCGGGCTGGTCGTGCTTGCCGGCCAGTGCCGGGACGGGCGTGGTCTTGATGAACTGGTGGGCCAGCGGAAGGAGCGGTACGGCGGTGCCCGCCATCGCGCCCACCTCGACGCCCCAGAAGCCGGCGCACGAGACGACGATGTCGGCCGCGACGACACCGCCGGTGGTCTCCACGCCGGTGACCCGGCCGTCCTCCTGGAGGACTCCGGTCACCGCGGTGCGCTCGAGGTAGGTGACCCCGGCCGCCCGCGTACGCTCGATGAGCAGGTCGACGGCACGGGCGGCCCGGGCGAGACCGTCGGTGGGGATGTGCAGGCCGGCGAGGACCTGCGACTCGTCGATGTTCGGGTAGAGGTCCTTGCACTCGGCGGGGCCGATGACCCGGGCATCGATCCCCCAGGACTTCGCGTAGCCGAGCTTGCGGTAGAGCTCGGCGACCCGGGCCTCGGTGGTCGCGACCTCGAGGCCGCCGACCTGGTTGAAGCAGCTCACGCCGTCCTTCTCCAGGGACAGGAACTTCTCGACGGTGTACTTGGCGAACATCGTCATCGTCTTCGACGGGTTGACCTGGAAGACCAGACCAGGAGCGTGGGAGGTCGAGCCACCGGGCAGGCTGAGCGGACCCTGTTCGATGACCGTGATGTCGGACCACCCGCGGGACACGAGTTCGTCCGCGAGGTTCGTGCCGACGATGCCGGCGCCGATGATGACTGTGCGGGGCGAGACGGTGCTGCGGGACGATGGCATGAGCTTCTCCGTGCTTTCGGGGTGGGTGGTCAGCGGAAGACGACGGTGCTGGAGCCGTGCATGAGGACGCGGTGCTCGCAGTGCCAGCGGACGGCACGCGAGAGCGCGAGGCACTCGGCGTCCTGCCCGACGTGGGCCAGGGCCTGCGGGGTGTAGGTGTGGTCGACCCGGTTGACCTCCTGCTCGATGATCGGGCCCTCATCGAGGTCGGCGGTGACGTAGTGGGCGGTGGCACCGACGAGCTTCACGCCCCTCGCGTGCGCCTGGTGGTAGGGCTTGGCCCCCTTGAAGCCGGGCAGGAACGAGTGGTGGATGTTGATCGCACGTCCCTCGAGCTGGCGGCAGAGGCCGTCGGACAGGATCTGCATGTAGCGGGCGAGCACGACCAGGTCGATGTCGTACTCCTCGACCAGGTCGAGCATGCGCTGCTCGGCCTGCGGCTTGGTCTCCGGCGTGACCGGGATGTGGATGAACTTCAGCCCCGCCGCCTCCGCCATAGGCCGGAGGTCCTCGTGGTTGGAGGCGACGACCGCGATCTCGGCGCCCAGGGTCCCGCCGCGCCACCGGAAGATGAGGTCGTTGAGGCAGTGGCCGAACTTGGAGACCATCACCAGCAGCCGCGGCTTGGCTTCGTCGTGGAAGGTGAACGACATGTCGAACCGGTCCGCGATCGGCCCGAATGCGGCCGTGAGCTCATCGACGTCGGCCCCGTCGGCAGCGGCGAACTCGGTGCGGAGGAAGAACAGCTCCCCCATCCGGTCGTCGTGCTGCTGGTGCTCGAGGATGTCGAACCCGCGGTCGTACAGGAAGCTCGTGACCGCCTGCATGATCCCCGGGCTCTCCTGGCAGGAGAGCGTGAGCACGTTGGTCGTCGCTGTCGGGACGGTCGCCACGGACGCAACAGCGGTCGAGCTTGGCGGACTGATGGTCATGCGGGGCTCCTGAATGACGAGAATGATACACAACTCATATATCAGAATGATCGTAGAACGGCCCTCAAAGCGGCGTCAAGGGTCTCCGGCCTGCGAACAGCCGGCTATGACACGGCGAGCAGGGCGCGCGGGGAGGTGCCTGTCGAAGGTGTCCGGAACGGCCCGTGCGGGCCCGAAGGGACATGCCCCTCGGACCCGCACGGAAGAGTCACCTCAGAGTTGACTGATCACCGCCTTGGCGTCGCGCCGCAGCGCGGCGCGAGCGTCGGCGTCGGCGACGTTGAGCGGGCTGGCCGCCAGGTCGGCGTACTCCTGCAGCTGCGATCGCGCGGCGGCGTGACGTCCGGCAGCGACGTGCTTGGCGGCTTGGCTGAGCCGCTTCTCGAGGGCTCTCTCCCCCGCGGGCGTGATCTCGCCGGAGCGGGCGAGCCGCTCGGTCAGGGTGGTGAGCTCGCTCAGCGAGGTGGTGGTCGTGAACGTCACCGTCCTCGTCGTCGCACGCCCCGCCTTGTCGGTCGCGGTGACCTCGAGGGTGTGCGACCCGAGCGAGAGCCGCCACAGGGCGAGCTTGTCGCCGGCGACCGCCGCACCGTCCAGGGTCGCGGCCACGGACCCGACACCGGAGGTGGCGTCGGTGGCCGACCACGATGCGGCCCCGGAGTTGCCGACCGTGGCCCCGTCGGAGACACCCTCGACCGCGACCTGCGGCCCGGTCTTGTCGATCCGCACCATGACCTGTCCGACCTCGGAGACGTTGCCACCGTTGTCGGTCGCGCGGTAGTGGACCGTCGTGACGCCTTCCGCGGACACCGTGAGCGGGTTGTTCGCGTTCTCCCAGGTCTGACCGCCGTTGGTCGAGCGCTGCCGTGAGGCGACGGTGCCGTTGTCGGTCGCGGCGACCGCCACCGACACGTTCCCCGTCCACCAGCCGTTCTGCCCGGTCGGCTGCGCCGGGTCGAGCGTCGCGGAGACCGTGGGCGGAGTGACGTCGGCGAAGCCGTCCCCGACGAACCTGATCCGGTCCAGGGTGACGCCGCCGGTGGAGGTCACGAACAGCTCACCGCTGCCCGATGGCGCTCCGGTCAGGTCGGACGTCGTCTCGGACCAGTCCCCGCTGTCGACGTCGAACGAGGCGAACGGCGTCGCGTCGGCCGACCCCCACCGCAGCTGCACGCTGCCGGTGCCACTGGCGCGCAGCTTCGCCGAGGTGATGCCGGCGAAGTTCACGGGCTTCCAGGAGAGCCAGTCGCCCGCATCGAGCGAGGTGACCTTACGCAGGCCGCTCGCCGTGTCGTCCGGGGCGATCGCGACGCCCTCGGATGCGTCCGCCCACTCGGCCTCCTGCGACTTCGGGTTGAGGATCATCGACACCTCGGACCTGGCCGCCGGCACACCGTTGGCGCCGTTGTCGGTGTAGCCGATGACCACGACTCCGAAGATGTTCTCCGTCTCGCCGTGCTCGGTGGCGTCGGCGGGCGTCGGGATCGCGAATTGGCACCCGGTCCCCTGGTTGAGCGGGTGGGCGTGGACGTCGTGCCCGAGGCCGAACGTCCAGGTCACCCGGGAGCACACCGTCGCGCCCCCGTCCTCGGCGTCGTCGGTCGTCACCCGGAAGGGCACGGCCTGGCCCCAGTCGAAGAAGCCACCCTCGGCCGGCGTGGTCACCTCGATGCTCGGCGCGACGTTGCCCACGCTGATCGAGGTCGAGGTGATGCCGCGACGCCCCTCGGCGTCGGTGACGCGGAGCCGGGCGGTGTAGCGGCCGAGCTCGTCGTAGGTGTGCGACGTGGTCGCCCCGGTGGCCTCGAAGGTGCCGTCGCCGTCGAGGTCCCAGTCGTAGGTGAGCGCTCCGCCTTCGGGGTCGACCGAGCCCGAACCGTCGAACTCGACGGTCAGCGGTGCCGAGCTGCTGGAGATCGGGTCGGCGACGATCTCCGCACGCGGAGCCTTGTTGCCGACGCTGTAGTCGACCCGATAGAGCCCGGCATCCGGGTTGGCGCGGAAGAAGCCGTCACCGTAGTCGAGGACGTAGAGCGACCCGTCCGGCCCGAACTCGATGTCGATCGGGCTGTCGGTGATCGGCTGCCGGTTCGTCTCGAGATCGATGTTGGGCAGGAACTGCTCGATGTGCGAGACCGGGCCACTGGGCCAGTCGACGGTGAACGCCGCCAGGTAGTCCTGGGAGAACTCGGCGAAGAACGCCTTGCCGTCCCAGTACTCGGGGAACTTCGTCGGCGAGGGGTTGTCCGCGTCGTAGTGGTACACCGGACCGCCCATCGGCCCCTGACCGCCGGCCGGGCTGAAGTCGGTCAGCTCGGGCCACGGCTGGTGGGTGTTGTTGTCGCCGTAGTAGAGGGTCGCGGCCGTGGCCTGCGGAACCGTCGAGAGCCCCGTGTTCCACCGCGAGTTGTTCTCCGCACCAGCGGCGCAGTCGAAGAACCCTCTCGGCGTCGCCGTCTCGAAGTTCCACTCGTTGTAGTTGAAGTGGTCGCCGGTGCAGTAGGGCCAGCCGCCGTTGATCGGCTCGTCGATCGCGGTCGTCTGCCATTCGACGTACCCCATCGGGCCACGGTCCGCATTCGGCGCCCCGGCGTCCGGGCCGTAGTCGCCCCAGCTCACCGAGCCCGTGGCGGCGTCGACATCCATCCGGAACGGGTTGCGCAGACCCATCGCGAAGATCTCCGGTCTCGTCGCCTCCGTGCCGGGGGCGAAGAGGTTGCCCTCGGGGACGGTGTAGGAGCCGTCCGCCTGGACCGCGACCCGCAGGATCTTGCCACGCAGGTCGTTCGTGTTGCCCGCGCCGCGGCGGGAGTCGAAGCCGGGGTTGAAGCCGGGGGCGTCGTTGTTGGGGGCGTACCCGTTCGCGCCCGGGGCACCCGCCGGGGTGTTGTCACCCGTGGCCAGGTAGAGGTTGCCCTGGTCGTCGAAGTCGACGTCACCGGCGACGTGGCAGCACTGACCGCGCTGGACCTCGACCTTGAGGATCACCTGCTCGGTGTCGAGATCCAGCCTGTCGGCGGACTCGTCCCACTTCACCCGGGTGAGCTGGTTGTAGCCCTTCCACTGGTCCCAGTAGGACTCGGTCTGACCGGCGGGGAGCGTGTTGGGGGCCGATCCGGACGGCGTGGTCGTGGGGTACGGGCCGGTCATCGTGCGCGGCGCGTAGTAGAGGTAGACCCAGCCCGACTCCTCGAAGTCGGGCGCGAGGGTGATCGTCTGCAGACCGTCCTCGGAGTTGTTGTACGTCGAGATCGTGTTGACCACACGGGTCGTACCGGCGTCGGGGTCGACGAGCCGGACGTCGCCGTTGCGCGCGGTGGTGAGCACGCGCCGGTCCGGCAGGACGGCCATGTCGATCGGCTCACCGGTGTCCTTGGTGAGAGTGACCTTCTCGTAGTTGGACCAGTCCAGGGCGAGGCCGGCCCCGGGCTCGGTGCCGTGGTCGACGCCGTCATGGGCGGCAGCGGGCGTCGCGAGTGCGAGCCCGGAGGCGAGAACGAGTCCGAGCCCGGAGGTCACCGCGAGGAGTGATCTTCGGGCACGACGGCGGGAAACCCGACCGACTGAGCTGTTTGTGGGCATGACGATTCCTTGCAGAACGAGGGCGGAAGATGCCGTAGAAGGGCGCGCGAGCACGCCGGTGCCCGGAGCGCGCCCCGGTGAGGGCGCGCTCCGGCAGTTCGCGACGGGAGAGGTGGCGGCCGGTCAGCCGCGCAGCTCGTCCATGTTCTGGTAGCTCAGCTTGGCGAAGGCCAGGGACTGGCCAGGGTTCGCCGCACCGCCGGGCGCGGTGTCCTGCTCCCACATCGGGTTGTGGTAGCCCCGCGCCGGCATGTTGCCGAAGAAGGCCTGGTAGTCGATGTCGCCCTCCCCGAACGGCGCCATCACGTAGCCGTTGGCCTGCGTCGCGTCCTTCTTGCCGTCCTTGGCATGGAACAGCGGGAAGCGCATCGGCGCGGACCTGACGACCTCGAGCGGGTCGAAGACATCCTCGACGAGGCTGCCGTCAGGGGCGGTGTAGGTGTGGTGCTTGTACTGCGCGACGTGCGCCCAGTAGATGTCCATCTCCAGCGACACGTGGTGCGGGTCCGTGTTCGCCAGGAACCACTCCAGCCGGCGCACCCCGGACGACCGCGTCGGGCGGCCCAGCGCGTCGGCCGGTCCGCTGTCGAGGAGGAAGCTGTACGCGACGTCGTGGTTGTGCGTGTAGAGCTTGAGCCCGTGTCCGGCCGCGCGCTCACCGAGGATGTTCCAGCGCTCGGCTGCGGCCTGCCAGTCGGCCAGGTAGGCCGACCCGGTGGGATCGCTTCCGGTCCCGATGTGCCTCATCCCCAAGATGTTCGCGATCTCGCACGCCGCGTCGAACGCGGCGAGGGATGCATCGGTGATCGTGGAGGGGACCGACCCGTGGTTCCCCTCGGCCTCGAGACCGTTGTCATCGAGCCACGTCCGCAGCAGACGTGCCCCCTCGACGTTGTTGACGTTGCCGCCGGGCGCATTGGCGCTCTGGTTGAAGCCGGCGAACTCGATCTGCCGATAGCCGATCTTCGACAGCTCCTCGAAGACCGCCCTGAACCCCGAGGCGTACGGGCTGGTGGCCGGGTCGCGACTGATCGCGTCGCGCACCGTGTAGAGGATGATCCCGCGCCGCGGCCGTGGGATCAGCAGTGCGTTGCCGGCGGCGGCCGGCCCGGCGAGAGGCACGCCGCCGAGGGCGATTCCCGCCGCGGCCATGCCTGTGGTGGCCGCCAGCAGCTGGCGACGGTTGAGCCCGAGCTTGCGTGCGATAGCCGGAACCTCGTGGTTCGCGGCAGGGGTGGGACGGTTGCGCATCAGTGCTCCTTCGGGAGGGTGAAGCCAAGTGAGCCGCAACTGTGACCTGTGTCACGTTGTGCGTTCGTCAACCTACGGTTTCGGCGAAGCGCCCGTCAATAGTTCTAATTCATCATGCGAAAGTTAGAAAGTGTCTTTCGAAAGTCTCGTTCGGGTTGGTCGGCGTACGAGCCGCGGGGTGAGGCATCGAACGGATCTGGCCCGTGCAGCGCCGAGCCAGAGACCGGCGCCGTAGGCGAGGTCGTCGAGGCGGCGGCCCAGGAGGGCCGTGGGCCGGGCGTCGCCCTCGCGGGATGCGCCGACAGTTGCGACGACGGTGTCGACGACGAGTGCGGCGAGGACCATGCGGCGTGCAGTGCGGCTGAGCAGGCAGGCGACCAGGGTGAGCGGCCACCAGTGGCGCAGCAGGAGGGCTGACTCCTGGCGCAGTGACCAGCCGAGCCCTCGGGCGGCGAGGCCGATCGCAAGGCCGGTGCGTCCGGGTACGTCCGGGAGCGCCCCAGCGACGGCACGACTCCCCCAGACCAGCGAGGCCAGTGCCGCGGGCACCGACCACCAGCGCCCAGCGAGGATCGCGGCTCCGGCGACGGCCATGGCCGGGGAGAGTACGGCCGGGGCGATCGCGTCCCCGTGGCGGCGGCCGAGCTCGGCGCCGCCGGTGCCGTAGACGAGCTTGCGGCCGAGCCAGCCGCGGATGGTGCCGCGGACCTCGTGCAGAGCCTCCAGCTCGGGTTCGTAGCGGACCACGTGGCCGGCCTCGACCAGTCGCCAGACCAGGTCGACGTCCTCGCCGACGCGCAGGTCGTCGGCGAAGCCGCCGACCTGCCTCAGTGTGCTGGTTCGGGCCACCAGGCAGGCCGACGGCAGCCAGCCGACGGCCGCGCCGGGGCGGACCGAGCACGCCCTGGTGCCGAGGGAGAGGGAGGAGGCGGTCACGTCGTGGCGTTCGAACCAGGACGGTCGAGCCTTGTCGGTGTGTCCCCGGACCAGCGGCCCCGCCAGGGCGACCCGAGGGTCGGCGAGATGACCGGCCAGCTGCGTGAGCATCGTGAGGGCGGCGGTGACGTCGGAGTCGACGAAGGCGACGTAGGTGGTGGTGATGCGGGCCAGGCCCGCGTTGCGGGCACCGGCGGGTCCGCGGTTGCGGGCCAGGGTGAGGAGGGTGGCGCCGTGGCGGCGTACGACCTCCGCGACAGCGGCCGGGTCGCGGGAGGCGTCGTCGACGACGATGACAGTGAGCCCTTGGAGGGCGCTCAGGCAGCGGTCGAGGTGTCCGGGGCGGTCGCGGGCCGGGACGACGACGGTGAGCTCGGCCGGGTCGACCGGCGTCAGGTCGACAGGGTCGGCGAGGTTGCCGTCGAGCAGGCGGCGGGCGATGAGGTCGGTGGCGGCGTCGCCGACCCGGACGATGCTGCCGCTCACGTGGTCGGCGGCCCTCGGGGCCAGGCGCATCGACCGCAACGGGGAACCGCCGACCAGCGACAACCCTCCGTCGGGTGTCGGGAGGAGGCGTACGTCGTCGCGCACCCGCACCGTGAACCCGTCGGGCAGCAGCCTCACCCGCCGAAGCCTCCGTTGGCGGCGACGTCCGAGCCGTTGAGCACCGCACCGGCACGGGAGCAGGCGTGGACGACGGTGGCGGCGACCTCCTCGGGGGTGAGCGGGCGGCGCAGGAGCTGGTGGGCGGCGAGGTCTGCCGGAGTGACCGAGTAGAGGTCGGCGGTCGCGGCGAGCATCGCGGTGTCGGTGGAGCCCGGTGAGACGGCGCAGGCGGTCACGCCCGTGCCGGCCAGGTCGGCGGCCAGGCCCTTCACCAGACCGACCACGGCGTGCTTGGCGGCGTTGTAGGCGGCGAGGTGGAAGAGCCCACGCGAGCCCGCGGCGGAGGCGAGCGCGACGAACCGGCACCCGCTCGGGTCGGGGCCGGCGAGCATCGCCGGCACGGCCGCGGTGGCGGTGTTCCAGACCCCGGCGACGTCGATCTGCCACTGCAGGTCGAGCGAGTCGTCCTCCCACAGCGGACGCCCGCCGGCGATCACCGCGGCGGCCGCGACGGCGATGTCGAGCCGTCCCCACCGGTCGGTCGCGACACCGACCGCGGCAGCCGGCGCCGCCGGGTCGCGTACGTCACCGACGACCGGTTCGACCCGGCCCGCCGGGAGCGAGGCGACCAGGGTGTCCAGGTCGGCCTTGGTGGCCTGCGGGTAGCCGGCCGGTGAGTCCTCACCGGCGCACCAGTCGAGCGCGACGACATGCACCCCCTCGGCCACCAGAGCACGCGCGGTGGCCGCGCCGATCCCGCGCGCGGCGCCGGTCACCAGCGCGACCCGGGTCACTGTCTCCGTGCTTGCCGCATCGGTCTTCATCGTGCCGTGACCCCCGTCCGGAGGCGGTCGTAGGCACCGACGACCATCGCCTCGAGGATGCGCTTGCCGTGCTCGGCGCTCGCTCCGGTCGGGTCGCCGAGGACGCCGTTGGCAGAGACGGCTTCGACGCCGCCGGTCCGCATCACCGGCAGCAGCGCGGCGATCGGACGGGTGTTTCCGGGGACGGCCTGCCGCAGGCGTACCCGTTCGGGGGCCAGATGCAGCATGAGCGAGGTCTCGGTGAGACCGGCGTGCGGGTCGGCGTCGGACACCTGGCACGGCACCCAGGCCACCTCCCTGCCCTCGGCGCGGAGGACCGTGACGGCGGCCGTGACCGCGTCGAGGTTGCCGCCGTGCCCGTTGACCAGGACGATCCTGGAGGCCCAGGTGGTCAGCGAGCGCCCGAGCTCGACGAGGACCGAGGTCAGCACAGAGGTCCCGATCGAGATGGTCCCGGGAAACGACTGGTGCTCGCCGCTGGCGCCGATCGGGACGGCCGGCGCGACGGAGGCGCCGACGAGCGGGGCGAGCTCGTCGGCGACCGCGGTCGCGATCACGGTGTCGACGTCAAGAGGCAGGTGGGGGCCGTGCTGCTCGGTGGAGCCCACCGGCACCAGGACCGTGCCGCCGAGCACGATCTCCGGCCAGGGACGGTCGACCAGGCTCACGGCCGGCCCGATGGTCGGCCCGATGGTCGGCCCAGGGCGAGCTCGAAGCCGTCGGGGATCACCAGGTCCTCCGGGCTGAGCTCGTGGACGGAGGCCTTGCCCATGCCGAGGACCGCGGAGTCGAGGCCGTTGCGGAGGATGTCGAGGACGTTCTCGACGCCGGCCTGGCCGTTGGCGCCCAGGCCCCACAGGTAGGCGCGCCCGACCATCACCGCACGGGCGCCCAGGGCGAGCGCCTTGGCGACGTCGGAGCCTCGGCGTACGCCACCGTCGAGAAGCACCTCGATCTGGTCGCCGACCGCGGTGGCGATCGGGGGTAGCACCCGGATGGTGGCCGGGGTGCCGTCGAGGTTGTTGCCGCCGTGGTTGGAGACCGAGATCGCGTCGACGCCGGCATCGACGGCACGCAGCGCGTCGTCGACCCGGCACACGCCCTTGAGCATGAACGGCGCGCCACCCGAGATCTGCTTCCACGTACGCACCATCCAGGCCACGTCGTCCCACGACGGCGGCGGCGTGGTCATCCACTCGTAGTAGGCACCGAAGAACGTCGGCGACTCCCCCAGGGATCCGTCGTCGGCGATCGAGGCCAGGTTGGGGGCGGTCAGGTCCGGGATGCTGCCGCTGCGGGCGTACGCCGCCAACCATCTGCCGCGGCTCATCACCTGCGGTGCGAACCTGAGCATCGCGGAGAGGTCGACCTTCTCCGGGATCTCCGGGCTGCCCCAGTCGCGGCCCATCGAGAAGGACCAGTCCAGGGTGGCGATCAGCGCCTTCGCCCCGGCCACATGCGCCCTACGCATCCGGCGGATCATCACCTCGCGATCACCGGTCCAGTACATCTGGAAGAAAGTCGCCGCGTTGGCCGCCACGACCTCCTCGACCGGCTTCGAGGCGAAGTTCGACAGCCCCATCACCGTCCCCCGCGCTGCCGCCGCCCGCGCGACCGCGACCTCGCCCTCGGGATGCACAGCCTGTACGCCGGTGGGCGAGATGATCACCGGGAACCCGATCTCCTGGCCCAGCACCGTGGTCGCCAGCTCGCGCTTGTCGTGATGGCCGGCCACATGAGGTGCGAGCCCGAGGTCGGCGAAGGCCTGCTGGTTGTCCGCGATCGTCTGGCCACGCTCCGAGCCGGCCAGCAACGCCGCGTACACGGGCTTGGGCAGCCGCTTGCGGGCACGCTCCTGCGCCACCGCGACGGACTCGAACCACGGATTCTGCTTCCACGGGTTCTTCCAGGGCATCAGTGTTCTCGCTTCTGTCTTCAGGGGGTTCAGTTGGGGGCGAAGCCGGCCAGCGGCGACTCTGCGCACGCACTCACCGGTGGGGTCAGCTCGGCATCCGGACGGCGTCGGGAGAGGGTCAGCAGCACCGGCGCGTTGCGGCTCGGCTCGCTGCGGGAGTGGTCCTGGCTGACCGCGGGGATCGTCCGGGCGCCGGCCAGCGCGGACTCGCCGTACCCCTGGACACACTCGGGATCGGGCCCGTCCAGCGGCAGACCGGTGAAGAACTTCGCGGCCATGCAGCCACCCCGACACGAGTCGTAGTGGGCGCAGCCCGAGCAGGCACCACCGGTCTGCGGCTCCCGCAACTCCTGGAACAGGGCTGACTCCTGCCACACCTCGCGGAACCCGCCGTCGGTGAGCAGGTTTCCGGCCAGGAACTGGTCGTGGATCGCGAACGGGCAGGCGTAGACGTCGCCGACCGGGTCGATCAGGCACACCACCCGGCCCGCGCCGCACAGGTTCAGCCCGGGCAGGGCTCCGCTGCCGTCCTCCGGCCCGAAGGCGGCCAGGTGGAAGAAGGAGTCCCCGGTCAGCACCCCGTCGCCATGGGCGACAAGCCAGTCGTAGAGCTCGCGCTGCTGCTCAGGAAGCGGATGCAGCTCGTCCCACACGTCCGCGCCGCGGCCGGAGGGACGCAGCCGAGTCAGCCGCAGCGTTGCCCCGAACCGGTCGGCGATCGCCTTGAACTCGTCGAGCTGCCCGATGTTCTCCCGGGTGCAGACCACGCTCAGTTTGGCGTCGCCGAACCCCGCCTCGTGCAGGTTGCGCAGCGCGGTGATCGCGGTGTCGTACGACCCCGTCCCCCGCACCCGGTCGTTGACCTCGGCCGTGGCGCCGTCGAGGGAGATCTGCACGTCCACGTAGTCGCTCGCCGCCAGCCACCGCGCCCGTTCCGGGGTGAGCCGGACGCCGTTGGTGGAGAACTTCACCCCGACGTCATGGGCGACGGCATATTCGACCAGGTGCCAGAAGTCGGGACGTACGGTCGGCTCGCCACCGCCGATGTTCACGTAGAAGACCTGCATCCGCTGCAGCTCGTCGATCACCGCCTCGCACTGCTCGGTGCTCAGCTCGCGCGGGTCGCGCCGGCCGCTGCTCGAGAGGCAGTGCGCGCACTCCAGGTTGCACGCATAGGTCAGCTCCCAGGTCAGACAGATCGGCGCATCCAGGCCGAGCTCGAAGTGCTCCACCAGCTTCATCGTCTCGCTCCTCTACTCAGCAGGTCGGATCATGTCGGTCCGGGCCAGGCCGGAGAGCGCAGCGACGTACGCGGCGTGCTGGCCCTCCGGCACTCCCGATGCCACGAGCGCACCGCGCACGTCCGGGTGCGACCCCAGGGCGCGCACGACCGCCACCAGCTCGGGACGCTTGAGGAAGGTCAGCTTCCGGTTCCCGAAGTGGTAGGCCAGCGCCCCGAACGGCTCCGGCCGCAGCGCGACCGACGGCGACAGCGTCCACGCGCTGTCCAGGCTCACGGCGGCCATGATCAGTAGACGCCGCACATGCCGTCGATCGAGACCTCCTCGATCAAGGACTCCTCGGTCAGGGCCTCGTCGACGACCTGGGTGTTCTCCTCAGGGTTCATGACATATCTCCTTCATCGCAGGTTCGAAGTGACTCACAACACATTAATGACACTCGGGGTCAAAAAGATAGGGGTGCGCGGGATCAAGCGATTCTTTTGCCCGGACCGCTGCGGTAGATTGCGGCAGGTGCCCACCAGCCCCGCCCCCACGACGCGGCGCTCGCTGCGCGGACGACCGGCCGCGACCTCGCACGCGGAGATCGAGCAGGCCGCCTTCCAGCTCTTCGTGACCAGAGGTTTCGAGGCCACCACCCTCGACGACATCGGCGAGGCGATCGGGGTCGGCAGACGCACCATCACCCGCTACTACCCCTCGAAGAACGACATCCCCTGGGGGCAGTTCGACCGCACCCTCGACGGGTTCCGCGAGATCCTGCGCGCGATGCCCGAAGACCTCCCGCTCCACGAGGCGGTCCATCGCGGCGTACTCGCCTTCAACGACTTCCCCGCCGACGCCAGCCCCAGCCACCGCGACCGGATGCGGCTGATCCTGACCACGCCGGCGCTCCAGGCCCACTCGGTGCTCCGCTACGCGAGCTGGCGCGAGGTCATCGCCGAGTACGTCGCCGAGCGCACCAGCACGCACCCCGACGACCTGCTTCCCCAGACCGTCGGCCAGGTCGCCCTGGCCCTCGCCCTGACCTCCTACCAGGCATGGCTCGCCGACAAGGACGCCTCCCTCCCCCACCTGCTCGGGGCCACGATGGTCCATCTGCGTTCCTACCTCTCGACCTGACGCTCGGGCCTGAGGCTCATCGGACCAAGTCGTTGATGCACGTGTCCCAAGCGACAAGGTCGAGCCGACTCACGCCGTCCGCCGTGCACCGGGTGGCCGCCTGAGTCAAGGTCAAGACACGATCGACAGGCTCGCGGACAGGGGGCGGAAGGGGCTCCGCGACCTTCTCGAGGGTCCCATCTGCATCGTCCTGTTCCTGCTCGGGCGGTGAAGCCGGAGCCTCATCCGAAGAAGGCGACCTGGGCCCGGATCCCGCGGTGTCATCGCTGCTGTTCCGACCACCTGGTTCCGGATCGGTGGTCGAACGATCTGTGGCACCGTCTTCGCGCGGAGAGATCCGCCTTGGTTTCGGCACCTCCTTCTCGCCGTCGGACCCGGCGGAGGACCGCCGGCCGGAGCCGGGAACGTAGGCCGCCGGCAGGGTTCGGCCGGGCACTGCGGTGTAGTCGCCCTTCAGGTACGACATGCGGGTCTGCAGAACCTGGTCGGCATAGGAGCGCGAGTGGTTGTAGCGGAGGACCGCCGCACGGCGCCCGGCCTCGTTACCGAGACCCTGTGGACCCGAGCACAGATACACCGCTGCCGCCAGCGCGGCGTCGTTGATGTCCTGAGGGTTCCTCTGCCCGTCACCGTCAGCGTCCACACCGACGGCCGACCATGTGGCGGGGATGAATTGCATCGGACCGACAGCACGATCCCAGGCCTGGTCTCGGTCATACTGCCCGGAGTCCGTGTCCGCGATCGCCTCGGTCTTGGCCCTACCGTCGAGAGGGATGCCGTAGATGCCTGGGCGAGAGATGCCGTCGGCACCTAGGCTGCTGCCGCCAAAGCGGCCGTGATCCGACTCGACGCGGCCGACCGCCGCAAGCAGCTGCCAGTCGATGTCACACGCCTTGTCCGCAGCATTGATGACCGTCTCCGCGCGCTGATAAGCGGCACGCGCAGCGTTCGGGATCCCCGCTGTCGAAACGCCCGTCGCGACCTGCATGACCTCCCTCTGCGGGACACCGGCCGCCACGACAGCTGGTTGCGAATAGCTCGCCTGGTCCTGCACCGCCGCTGTCGGCACCGAGACGCCGTCCAGGGGCGCGGAGGCCGGCATGTTCCCACTGGCGAACGCAGACGGATTCACCAGGTGGACGGCCCATACGACCGACACGGCGAACAGATGGACGAGTGCGACGACAGGCCTCGACCCCTTCGCGCTCGACGTCGGGCTCACATCCTCCTGCGGGATCATTCTGTCTCCCCATGCAGGGCGACGGATCCCCGTCGGGACCCACGAATCCCGCCACCCGACTCGCCGACGATACCGAAACACGTAGAACAGGCTTGCGGCGCCAGCGGAGTGGCCGGATGGTCCCAGAAGACGTGCCAGGTCACTGCGTACTCACCACAGACGGTCAAGTTCCCGCCGTTCTCCTTGAGGTGGTACGTGCCCCAGGGAGCTCGCCCCTTCGAGAGGGGACGCGGCTGCTGCTGCGGGGCGGTGACCAGCCAGGCTTGGACCGCACACCCCCGTCCGGGCAGGCACTCACCTTCCGCCACCGAGCCGGGGCGCTGGATTGTCGCGGAGCTCATCATCGGGCCTCCTCCTCAAGTCAACCTTGGACTAAATCTATCATCATTAGGTTTAACGAGCGTGGTGTACGCCACACTGTTACCGATCGTTTGGCGGCTGGACCTACAGCGCCGCAGCGACGGCTGTGCCTTGGGCGATCGCGCGCTTCGCGTCGAGCTCGGCGGCCAGCTCGGCGCCACCGATCAGGTGCGGCGTGCGGCCTGCGGTGACCAGTGCGTCGTAGAGGTCACGCACCGACTCCTGACCGGCGCAGACCACGACCGTGTCCGCCTCGATCGTGTGCGCGACCCCGTCGACCACGATATGCAGACCACGGTCGTCGATTCGCTCGTAGGAGGCGCCGGGAACCAGCCTGACTCCTGCCTGACCGAGCACCGCACGATGCGCCCAGCCCGAGGTCTTCCCCAGGTCCTTTCCGATCGCGGTCGCCTTGCGCTGGAGGAGGGTGACCTTCCGGGACGGCTCGTACGGCTGCGGCTCGGTGAGCCCGCCCGGCCGGGTCATGGTGGGGTCGACACCCCATCGGGCCAGCCAGCGGTCGAGGTCCTCCTTCGGGTCGTGGGTGAGCCAGTGGGACAGGTCGACGCCGATCCCCCCGGCGCCGATCACCGCGACGCGCTCGCCCGGGGTCACCCGCCCAGCGAGCACGTCGGCGTAGCTCGCGACCTTGGTGTGGTCGATCCCCGGGATCTGCGGGATCCGGGGCCTGACGCCGGTGGCGATCACGACGTCGTCGAACTCCTCGAGGTCGCCGGGTGTCGCGGTCGCCTCGAGACGTACCTCGACGTCGAGCACCTCCAGGCGACGGCGGAAGTAGCGCAGCGTGTCGGCGAAGTCCTCCTTGCCGGGCACCTCCATCGCCAGCCGGAACTGCCCTCCGACCTCCCGCTCGCGTTCGAAGAGGGTGACCGTGAGCCCGCGCTCGGCCGCGGTCACTGCTGCGGCGAGGCCAGCCGGACCAGCCCCGACGACCGCGACCCTGCGCGGGCGAGGAGCGGGCGAGATGGTCCAGACCGTCTCCTTGCACGCACGCGGGTTCACCAGACAGGAGGCTTCGAGGCCGGAGAAACCATGGTCCAGGCAGGCCTGGTTGCAGGCGATGCAGGTGTTGATCTCGTCGGCGCGCCCAGCGGCCGTCTTAGCAACGAAGTCGGGATCGGCGAGCAGCGGCCGGGCCATTGCGACCAGGTCGGCGTCGCCGTCGGCAACGATGTCCTCGGCGAGCTGCGGGGTGTTGATCCGGTTGGAGGCACACACCGGCACGTCGACCGCGAGCCTCAACAACCGCGTGTAGCGCAGCCAGGCACCCCGTGGCACCTGAGTGATGATCGTCGGGATACGAGCCTCGTGCCAGCCGATTCCGCTGTTGAAGGCGGTCACGCCATCGGCCTCCAGGGCCTGAGCGAGCTCGACGGTCTCCTGCCAGGTCTGGCCGCCGTCGACCAGGTCGAGCAGGGAGATCCGGTAGAGGATCGGGAATTCCGGACCGAGCTCGGCGCGGATGCGGCGGACGATCTCGACCGGCAGGCGCCTCCGGGCGTAGGCCGAGCCGCCCCACTCGTCGGTGCGGTCGTTGGTCAGGGGCGCGAGGAACTGGTTGATCAGGTAGCCCTCCGAGGCCATGATCTCGACCGCGTCGTAACCGGCGGCCCGGGCCCGCGCGGCTGCCGCGGCGAAGTCGTCCACGACCTTCCAGACCTCGTCGGTGGTCAGAGCGCGCGGCTGGAACCGGTTGATCGGGCTCTTGATCGAGGAGGCGCCGACGCAGTCGGTGTGGCGACCGTAGCGGCCGGCGTGGATGAGCTGCAGCGCGATCCGGCCTCCCTCGGCGTGGACCGCGTCCGTGACCTGCCGGTGCGCGTCGATCCGGTCGTCGGTCGCCACGTCGCCGGCACCCTCGCTGAGCCGGCCCTCGGCGTTGACGGCGTACGCACCGGTGATGATCAGCCCGGCACCGCCTCGGGCACGTTCGGCGAAGTATCCGGCCAGTCGCGGGACGTCGTCGTCGGCATCCTCGAGCCCGGTGTGCATCGATCCCATCACGACGCGGTTGGGCAGCTCCAGGGCGCCGAGCCGCAGCGGGCTCAGCAGGTGGTCGAACGACATCGTGCTCCTTGTGTCGGCGGGCGGGAGAGCCCCTCAGCGGTCAGGGTGGTCAGCGCCGCCTCCAGGAAGGGTGCGACCGCGGATCCCGCGGTGTCGTTGCCGCCTTCGGGTGCGCCCTCCGCCCGCCAGCGGTAGTCGATGCCCGCGGCGATGACGGCGATCTTGTAGTAGGCCAGTCCCAGGTGGACCGGCCAGTGCGCGAGCTCGACTCCGCCCGCACGCTCGTAGCGCTGCGCGAGCGCATCGGCATCGTCGAGGCTCGGACTGGTCCACGCGGTCGGGAAGCCGAGAACCTGGTCGAAGGCGGGGTGCCGGTAGGCGCACATGGTGGCGACGTCGGCGACCGGGTCTCCGATCGTGGAGAGCTCCCAGTCGACGACCGCCGCGACCCGTGGCGTGGTTCCGGTCAGGTCCAGCAGGGCGTTGTCGATGCGGTAGTCACCGTGGACGATCGAGGTGTGTACTTGCTCGGGGATCTGCTCTTCGAGCAGTCTGCGCACGGCGATCGCGTGGTCTTGCACCGTGGCATCGCCCGGAGCGACCAGCTCCCACTGGCCCGACCACCGGGTGATCTGACGACGAACGTACGCATCCGGGCGGCCGAAGCGCTCCAACCCGACCACGACATGGTCGACTCGGTGGAGTGCGGCCAACGTCTCGACCAGGGCGCCGGTGATGCCGTCGACAACCTCCGAGCCCAAGGCATCGAGCTGGTCACGGGACTGGACGGTCACCCCGTCGACGAACTCCCACACCGAGAACGGGCCGCCCAGGAGTGCCTCGTCTTCGCAGAAGACCACCGGGGCCGCGACCGGCACGTCGGTGGTGGCGAGACCGCTGGTGACACGGAACTCGCGGCCCACGTCGTGGGCCGACGGCGTGCGGCCGTGCCGGGGAGGCGTACGCAGCACCCAGCGGCATACGCCGTCGTCGAGGAGGACGGTGAGGTTGGAGCGGCCGCCGGAGATCAGGCTGCCATCGAGTTCCGGCCCGACCTCCGCGCCGGCGGCCAGCATCCGCCGGCGGACCACGGCCAGCTCGATCTCGGCGAGAACTCCGGTCATGACGCATCACCCGCGATCCGGCGCACCGCGCGGCGGGCGATCGACCAGCGGTGCACCTCGGATGGCCCGTCGTAGATCCGGAATGGACGGAGCTCGCGTGCGATCCGGGCCACCGGGAGATCCCGGGAGACTCCCAGGCCGCCGCACATCTGCACCGCTCGGTCCGCGACCCGGCACAGCGCCTCGGCAGCGAACGTCTTGGCGATCGAGGTCGACTCCGACGCCCGACCACCGTCGTCGAGCTCGCGGCAGGCCGCCGAGAGCAGCGCCCTGGTCGCGGCCAGGTCGATCTCGTTGTCGGCGATCATCTGCTGCACCATCCCCTGCTCAGCGAGCCGGGATCCGAACGCGCGGCGCTCGGCGACGTGGCGTACGGCTGTCTCGTGGGCTCGGACAGCGGCGCCGGTCCAGCGCATCACGTGTGTCATCCGGGCCGGTCCGAGACGCACCTGCGCGTAGCGGAACCCCTCGTCGACCTCACCCAGAACCGCCTCCGCTCCCACCTCGACGTTCGTGTAGGTGATCTCGCAGTGCCCGCCCAGCATCGAGCGATCCTGGGTGCCGACGTGGCGCACCAGCGCGACGCCCGGAGCGTCCGCGGGCACCAGGAACATCGTCGCTCCACCCGCGCCGCCGGGCTCGCCGGAGGTACGCGCCATGACGATGTGGAACCCAGCGCCGTCGGCACCCGTGATGAACCACTTGTGTCCGTTGAGCAGCCAGCCCGACGAGGTCCGTTCTGCACGGCTCGTCAACGCCGCAGGGTCGGCCCCCGCACCGGGCGACGGCTCGGTCATGGCAAAGGCCGAACGCACCTCGCCCCGCGCCAGCGGCGCGAGAAACCGCACCTTCTGCCGATCGTCGGCAACATGGGCGAGCAGATGGACGTTGCCCTCGTCGGGCGCGTTGATGTTGAGGGCCATCGGGCCGAACAGGCCCGTCCCAGCAGCCTCGAAGACCGGGACTCGATCGACCATCCCCAGACCCAGACCGTCGTAGGCAACCGGTGCATGCGGGGCGAAGACTCCGGCCGCACGGGCCTCGGCCTGCAGCCGCACACGCAGCGCTTCACCTCCGGCAGCCTCAACGTCGCCGTCGTGCTCGTCCTCCACCGGGAGGACATGGGTCTCGATCAGCTTCCGGATCGTCTCCGCGATCGCGGCCACATCGGTCATCGCTTGCTCCTTGTCTGCATCCATAGCCTCTAGTCCTGGCCCGCACGCAGGCCGAGGAACAGCGCCCGGGCGTCGGCGCAGAGGGTCTCGCCGTCCCAGATCTCGCCGACGAGGTATCGCTTGCGCCCCGACTCCTCCTCGAAGTGGGCCCGTACGGTGAGCGGCTTACCGACCTGCGTGACCGCGCGGTAGTTCACGGTCAGGTTGGCGGTGCGCCCCGGCGGGCGCGACGAGGTGTCGGAGAGACGTCCGAGCACCTCGTCGAAGAGGAGCGCGACCGCTCCCCCGTGGACGGCGCCGTGGCCGCCGAGGAAGTAGCGTCCGAAGGTCACAGTTCCCTCGACGCTGTCCGGGCCGCGACCGGTGAGTACGAACGCGGGGACCATCACCTGTCCGCGGCCGTCCAGATCGACACGATGACCGAATGCCTGCAGCGTCTCGGGCACCTGGTCCTGTCTCAGCTGCGTTGACCACTTCTCAACCTCCCGGGTGAGCGCGACGGTGCGCTCCTGGTCCGGCAAGGAGCCGGCGAGGTCGTCGAGAAATCCGCGCAGCGCCTCGATGAGCGGCGCCCACGCCTTGCCGCCGGGGAGCTCGGACGGCTCCTTGTCGGGATGGACTCCGGTGAACGACTCAGGTACGCCGATGCGTGTCTCCCAGGGTTCGGCGTGGTCGGTCACCGTGCCGTCAGCTTCGCCGTCCACCTCAGCGTGGCGCCATCCGGATCGCGCCGTCCAGCCGGATCACCTCGCCGTTGAGCATCGGGTTCTCGACGATGTGGGCGACCAGACCGGCGTACTCCTCGGGCTTGCCGAGCCTGCTGGGGTGGGGCACCTGGGCGCCCAGGGAGTCGATGGCTTCGTCCGGAAGGGCGTTGAACAGCGGCGTGTGGAACAGTCCCGGCGCGATGGTGTTCACCCGGATCCGGTGGTTGGCCAGGTCACGGGCGATCGGCAGGGTCATCCCGACGATGCCGCCCTTCGAGGCCGAGTAGGCAGTCTGGCCGATCTGGCCGTCGAAGGCGGCGACCGAGGCAGTGTTGACGATCACGCCGCGCTCCTCGCCGTCGATCTCCGTGCCGGCCACCATCGCGGCGGCCGCGAGCCGGAGGACGTTGAAGGTGCCGACAAGGTTGACGTTGACGACCTTGGTGAAGTCGGCCAACGGAAACGGCGAGCCGTCCTTCCCGACGACCCTGATCGCGTTGCCGATGCCCGCGCAGTTCACGGTCACGGCCAGCGGTGCCTCCCCGACGGCGGCGTCGACGGCGGCCTGCACCTGCTCCTCGTCGGTGACGTCGGCCGGCACGAAGACGGCGCGCTCACCGAGGTCGGCCGCGACCTGCTTGCCGTCGCTGCCGGGCAGGTCGAGGATCACGACGTGTGCCCCGGCCGAGTGGAGCCTGCGTACGCTGGCGAGGCCGAGGCCGGAGGCGCCCCCCGTGACGAGGGCGGACTTGCCGGTGATGTTCATGCTGTTCCTTCCTGTGGTGCGGGGGGATCAGAGGCGCTCGATGATGGTCGCGTTGGCCATCCCGCCGCCCTCGCACATCGTTTGCAGGCCGTAGCGCCCGCCCGTCTCCTCGAGGTGGTTGAGGAGGGTGGTCATCAGGCGCGTGCCGGAGCCGCCCAGCGGGTGTCCGAGAGCGATGGCGCCACCACGCGGGTTGAGCCGCACCGGGTCCGCGCCGAACTCCTGCGCCCAGGCCAGCGGAACGGGCGCGAAGGCCTCGTTGACCTCGTACGCGTCGATGTCCTCGATGCTCAGGCCCGACCTCTTCAGCGCCTTGTGGGTGGCCGGGATCGGACCGGTGAGCATGATCTCGGGGTCGGAGCCGGAGACCGCGAAGGTGTGGAATCGTGCTCGCGGGGTCAGGCCGAGCTCGGCGGCCCTCTCCTCGCTCATGATGAGCGCCGCCGAGGCGCCGTCGGTCAGCGGCGAGGAGTTGCCCGGCGTGATGTGCCAGCCGATCTCGGGATAGCGCGCGGCCATCTCCTCGCTGTAGAACGACGGCCTGAGCCCTCCGAGCCCGTCGGCGGTCGTGGCGGGCCGTACGGTCTCGTCGACGACGTGGCAGCTGCCGTCGGGCAGCGTCACCGGGACGACCTCGGGACCGAAGCTGCCGGAGAGCGCGGTCGCGGCGGCACGGCGGTGCGACTCGGCGGAATAGGCGTCGATCTGGTCCCGGTCGATCTTCCATCGTGCGGCGACGAGCTCCGCGCCGATGCCCTGGTTGGGCAGGCTCGGAAAGCGAGCGGCGAGCGGCCCGAAGGGGTCGCCGGTGCCGACCGAAGTGCCCATCGGCGCCCGGCTCATCGACTCCACACCGCCCGCGATCACGATGTCGTACGCCCCTGCGATCACGCCCTGGGCGGCGAAGTGCGCGGCCTGCTGGGAGGAGCCGCACTGCCTGTCGATCGTCGTGCCCGGGACCTCGACCGGAAGTCCTGCGGCGAGCAGGGCGGTGCGGGTGATGTTGAGCGACTGGTCGCCGTACTGGATCACGCAGCCACCGATGACGTCCTCGACCAGGGCGGGGTCGAGATCGTTGCGCTCGACCAGTGCCCGGATCACGGTCGCGAAGAGGTCAGCGGGGTGGACGCCGGAGAGCGCACCTCCCGGCTTCCCCTTGCCCGAGGCGGTCCTGGCGATGTCGACGATCACGGCGTTGGTCATAGGGGCTCCTGATGTTCACGACTTTGCGGTCGCGATCACACTAAACCTTCTATCATTAGGTTTACAAGAGTGTAACCAGCAAAACGCACCAGTGTCGTCGGCGAATCGGCAAAGCCGTGCGAGAATCTAAAGTGATGCGGTTATCGACGGCCGCAGGACCGAGGAGGGCTCCCATGGCACGACCGAGCACACCGCTGATCAGCCGAGAGGCAACCATCAAGGCCGCCCTGGCGATCGTCGACGAGGACGGCATCGATGCCCTGAGCCTGCCGCGACTGGCTCGCGAGCTCAACGTCAAGGCGCCGTCGCTCTACCACCACTTCGCCGACAAGGACGAGATCCTCGCCGCGGTGGCCCACGCGATCGTCGCGAAGACCCCGCTCCCCCGCAAGCCGAGCCAGAACGACTGGGCAGAGTGGTTCACCCAGCTCGCCCTGAACTTCCGGGCCTCCGTCGTGCGGCATCGCAATGCCGCCCCGATCCTCCTTCGCTTCATGCCTCGCGACCTGCTGACCGAGATGTACGAGCAGGCCGCCATCTATCTGAGCGAGTGCGGGGTGCCGGTCGACCTCCATGTACAGATCCTCGACGGCCTGGAGAAGGTCTCGCTCGGAGCCGCGATCGCCGAGGCGATGCGGCCACCGTCGCGCGCCCGCGTTCGTTTCGAGCACGCCGACCCCGAACGCTTCCCGGCCCTGACGGCCGCCGGCGCAGCGAACCAGCTCAACACCAAGCAGATCTTCGAGCACACCGTACGCAGCTACCTTCTCGGCGTCGCCCACTTCGGCACGATCGACTCGGGCACCGGAACCGACGCCCCTGCGTCTGACGCAGACCTCGCCAGGACGGCCTGACCCAACGTCGCCCCCGCCACCCCTGGCGGATACGTGCGTCTTCCAATAACCTACAGACGTTAGATTTATTGGAAGGGGATGGACATGGAGAGCGACCTGTTCGAGACGGACCACGAGGAGTTCCGGGAGGTGGTCCGGGAGTTCGTCTCCCGCGAGGTCGAGCCGAACCTCGAGCGCTGGGACGAGCAACGCGAGATCGACCGGGAGACCTGGCTGGCCGCGGGCCGGCAGGGGCTTCTCGGTCTGGCCGTGCCGGAGGAGTTCGGTGGGCCGGGTGAGACGGACTACCGCTACCGGATGATCCTGCAGCTCGAGATCGCCCGGGTGGGTGCCAGCTCGCTGCAGTCGGGCTTCTCGACCAACGACGACATCGTGCTGAACTACCTGCTGCGGCATGCAACACCGGAGCAGGCCAAGCGCTGGCTGCCGGGGTTCGTGACCGGCGAGACGATCGGTGCGATCGCGATGACCGAGCCGGGTGCCGGCAGCGACCTGCGCGGGATCACAACGAGCGCGGTGCCGGACGGCGACGGCTGGCTGATCAACGGCTCCAAGACGTTCATCACCTCCGGCATCCTGGCCGACCTGGTCATCGTCTTCGCGCGCACCGGCGAGTCCTTCAGCCTCTTCGTTGTCGAGGACGGCACCCCCGGGTTCACCCGTGGCCGCAAGCTCGACAAGGTCGGGCTGCGCGCCCAGGACACCGCCGAGCTCTCCTTCGACCAGGTGCACGTGCCGGCGGAGAACCTGCTCGGCGAGGTCGGTCAGGGACTGGCGTACCTGAAGCAGAGCCTGCCGCTGGAGCGGCTCGGGATCGCCATCGCCGGGCAGGCCTCGGCCGAGGCGGTGCTCGGCTGGACGGTCGACTACGTCAAGGAGCGGACCGCCTTCGGGCGCCGGATCGCCGACTTCCAGGTGCCCGCGCACAAGCTGGCACACCTGCGCACGGCGATCGAGGTCTCCCGGGCCTACATCGACCGGTGCGTACGCGAGTGGAACGGCGGCACGCTGTCGCCGGTCGATGCGGCGAAGGCCAAGGCATGGGCCACGGACCTGCAGCACGAGGTCATCGACGTCGGCGTCCAGCTGCACGGCGGCTACGGTTACATGCTGGAGTACCCCGTCGCACGGGCGTTCGTCGACGCCCGCGTGCAGCGGATCTACGGGGGCGCGAACGAGATCATGACCGACATCGTCGCCAAGGACCTGCTCCGCTGAAAACCGACTGGTCGAGCCACCGGATCTCCGGCGGCTCGACCAGCAGGGGCCGGCTCAGCGCCGGTAGATCGACTTGGCGACCAGATAGGGCTCGAGCCCCTCGGGCCCGAGCTCGCGGCCCAGGCCGCTGGAGCGCACGCCACCGAAGGGCGCGTTGATGTGCAGCTCGTAGTGGTTCACGCCCACCGTGCCGCTGCTGATCCGGCGGGCCAGGTCGAGGCCGTGCTCCTCGTCCGCGCTCCACACGACTCCCCCGAGCCCGTAGTCGGAGTCGTTGGCCAGGGCGATCGCCTCGTCCTCGTCGGCGTACGGCGTGATCACCAGCACCGGCCCGAAGATCTCCTCCTGGGCGATGACACAGTCGTTGTCGACGTCGGCGAAGACGGTCGGCTCGACGTACCAGCCCGGGCGGTCGGGGACGCCGCCGCCGGTGGTGAGGCGGGCGAGGTCGCGGCCCTGCCTGATGTAGTCGGCAACCCGCTGCTGCTGGGCCTTCGAGACGAGCGGGCCGACCTGGGTCGCCCGGTCCAGCGGGTCCCCGACCGTCAACGCAGCCACCGTCGAGGTGACCGCCTCGACCACCTCGGCGTACCTGCTTCGCGGGGCCAGGATCCGGGTGGCGGCATGGCAGGTCTGGCCGTTGTTCGGGAGCGAGACCTCCAGCAGCTTGGAGGTCACCAGTGCGAGGTCGGCGTCCTCGGCGACGAGCGAGACGGACTTGCCGCCGAGCTCGAGCGTGGCCGGGCGCAGCAGCCGGCCGGCGCTCGCGCCGATCACCCGGCCGGCACCGGTCGATCCGGTGAACGCAACCTTGTCGATGCCGGGATGCTCGACCAGATGGGCTCCGGCCTCACGGTCGCCCGGGAGCACGTTGAGCACGCCCGGCGGCAGACCGACCTCCGCGGCGGCGTCGGCGAGGACGAAGGCGTCCAGTGCGGTCTCGGGCGCCGGCTTGAGCACCACGGTGCACCCGGCCGCGAGCGCCGGGGCGATCTTCATGATCGCCAGCGGTTGCGGGTAGTTCCACGGAGTCACCGCGGCGACCACGCCGACCGGCTCGCGCACCACCAGAGTGTCGCCGCCGGTCGGGCTCGGGCGGCTCTCCTCGAGAGTCAGCGACGCGGCCAGCTCGGCGTAGTAGCCGGTGATGAATCCGGGGGCGATGCCGTTGACGACGTGCGAGAGGGAGATCGGCATGCCGTTCTCCCGGCTGACCAGGGTGGCGGTCTCCTTGCGGCGGGCACCGAGCGCGGCGGCGAAGGCACCGAGGATTCGGGCGCGATCGGCCTGGGTCATCCTGCTCCAGGGACCGGACAGCGCCGCACGGGCGGCGGCGACGGCGGCGTCGACGTCCTCGGCGGTGGCGAGCGCCGTGGTGGCGAAGGGCTCGCCCGTGGCGGCCTCGATCACCTCATAGGTCGTTCCCTTCGCCGGATCGGTCCATTCTCCGTCGATGAAGAGTCGGGGGCGGTCGTACATCATGGGCTCCTTGCTCAGAGGGTCTGTTCGCTGCCGAGGAGGACCGAGCTGACCAGCGGTGCCATCGGTCCGCCGATGAACAGCGAGGTGTCGGCCCGGTCGACCTGGTTGGTCGAGGTCCCGCGGATCTGGCGGACTGCCTCCACGGCCAGACCCATGCCGTTGACGAACGAGTCGGCGATGTTGCCGCCGGAGGTGTTCACCGGCAGCGAGCCTCCGGGTGCGGTGAGGTTCTCGACGGTCATCACCTCGGCGGCCGCCGGTCCGGGCGGGCAGAGTCCGTGGTCGATGAGGGAGGCGACCGCGGGTCCGCTGAAGTTCTCATAGACCTGGACGACGTCGACCTCGGCCGGTTTCACCCGGGCCTCCGCCCACAGTCGCGAGGCGACGCCCGCACCGGAGGACGAGTCGACGAAACCAGCAGATGTGTAGGGCTCGTCGTTCTCGTTCAGCGCGGAGTAGCCGCCTGGTGCGCCCTGGGCGGCGCCCAGGACGTACGCCGCCGGGCGCCCCATCGCGCGGGCGCGCTCCGCCGAGACCACGATCAGTGCGACCGCACCGTCGTTCTCACGCGAGCAGTCGAAGAGGTGGAACGGCTCGACGATGAACGGCGAGGCGTCGTAGCCGGCCTCGTCGAGCGGCTTGCCGTAGCCCGCGGCGCCCGGGTTGTTCTGGGCGTGCCGGTAGGCGGCCAGGACGAGGTTGCGCATCGCCGAGCGGGGCACACCGTCGTGCTCGAGCATTCGCTGAGTCCGCAGGGCGCAGACGTGAGCAGGCGTGGCGACGCCGTGGGGCAGATAGTTGTTGTCGAAGTAGTACTTGGCGTAGCCGCGGCGGCCGGTCTCGCGCTGGGACATGCCGCGGAAGGCGACAACGCACTCGGCCTGACCGGTGGTGACCGCCGCGGCGGCCGCGCCGATGGCGGCCGCCGCGCCTCCACCTCCCCCACCCCAGACCATGCTCGACCAGCGCAGCTCGCGCACGCCCAGGTCGGCGGCCAGCACGGGTCCGCTGTGGTCACCGCCGGCATAGGAGGTGAACCCGTCGATGTCTCGCGGCGAGATCCCCGCATCGGCGCACGCCTCCAGGATCCCCTGGAGAACGAGCTCCCGCTCGCCACCCGGAGCCTTCCCCCGTGGGTGATGGATGTCGGCGACCCCCACCACCGCGGTCGTCCCTCGCAGGCTCATCGGTCCTCACCGCCTGCGGCACGCCAGCGGAGCACCGGCCACTCGGCGTTGGAAGGCTGCTGGATGACTCCGGTGACACGGTCGCCGATCGCCGGGCGCGGATCGTCGCCGAGGAGGATGCCCAGCAGTCGCACCGGGACCTGGTCGAGCCGCACCAGCACCGTGACGTACGGGACGGGGACGTCGAGCTCGCTCATGAACGCGCGGGCGCTGCGTACCCAGGTGTGAATGGCGCCCGCAGCGTCGACGGGAGCCCAGTCGGTGTCGAAGGACCAACATGCCGCGCACATCGCGCGGCCGAGCGGGCGCCACTGCCCGCAGGCCCCGCACCGAGGCAGCAGGAGCTGGTCGTCCCGCAGTCCTTCCCAGAAGGGCCGATCGCTCTCATCGGCGGCCGGGCCTGCCGGAAGGGTCTCGGTCACAGCAGCCGTCATCGGGCGCTCGATGGGTCGAAGTTCTCCAAGATGTCGGCCTTCCAGGCACCGTCGACGAGCACCCAGCCCGAGCGCAGGCCGATCGAGCCGTCCGGGGTGGCGTAGACGGCCTCGCCCACACCCCGGTCTCCGTCGACGCGTACCGAGATGATCTCGGCGCCGTCGACGTCGGCACGTGGGACCTGGACGCCGACGAAGACCGCGGGGACCGCGCCGGGAGCCATGTCGGCGAGCACGGCTTTGAGGTCGCCGGAGACGACTCCGTCGACGTGCCGGCGGTACGTCGTCTCGAAGTCGGAGGTGGTGATGGTCATCGCAGATCTCCTCGGGTAGCGGGGGTTTCAGGGGCAGACTTCAGGGCAGGGCGAAGGTGGCATCGGCCGAGACGTCGAGCTTGGCGCCGGCCAGGTCCTCGGTCGCCAGGCGCGCGACGAGGTCGGGTGCCTCCGATCGCGCCAGGGTCCGGGCACCATCGGGCGTACGCAGCGCTGCCATCGCCGTCGCCGGTCGGCCGTCACGGTCGTGCGCGACGGTCCAGGCTTCCAGCTCGGCGGGTCCGGCGTACTCGGGGGCGACCGGGGTCGGGGCGGCCTCGTCGGCCTGTGCCTGCGCCGAGGCCCGGCGGAACCCGTCGCCGGGCGTGGGCGCATAGACACCGATGGCGTGCTTGGTCAGATAGCCGCTGTTGGCGGTGACCAGCCCCGGCCGCTGGGTGCGGCGCACCTCGCGCAGCATGGTCGCGATGGCGTGGGTGCTGTAGTTGTTCCAGGGTCCCCCGGCGAACGTGAGGCCGCCGGTGACGGTGAGCGGGCGAGCCGGATCATCGAGGGGCAGCCCCAGCGCGTCGGCGGCAACCTGTACGGCGGCAGGGAAGCAGGAGTAGATGTCGACAGGCCCCAGGTCGTCGACGGTGAAGCCCGCGAGCTCCAGAGCAGTCCGGCCGGCCGCGGCGATCGCAGGCGAGGCGTCGAGCCTCGGGCGGGCCGCGATCCGGGCGGTGTCGGAGGCTTCGCTCCCTGACCGGAGGAAGACCCACAGGTCCTCAGGCACCCCGTGGCGACGGGCGGCCTCGACGGAGCAGACGAGGACGGCGGCCGCCTGCTCGACACTGTTGTTGGAGTTCATCAGCTTCGTGTAGGGCGAGGAGACCATGCGGTTCGCCGATGTGGCGGTGGAGATCTCCTCGGCGGTGTAAGGGCGCTGCACCCAGGCGTCGGGGTTGCCCATCGCGACCTCGTTGAACCGCGCCCAAAGTCCTGCGATGACGTCTCGGTGCGCATCGATGCTGCGCTCGGATGCGACCCTGATCGCCTGCTCGAAGAGCGGATAGATGTACGCCGGCCGGTCCAGGCCGGCCGCGATCTCGGTCGGGTCCTTCATGGGGACGTCCGGACGCGTCTCGGGAACCGGCACGGAGTCGTCCTGCCACGTCCAGTCCGGCCGCTCACCGCGTGCCTTGAGGCTCATCCGGGTTCGCCAGGCCTCGGCTCCACCCACCAGCACGACGTCGCAGCGCCCGGCGGCGATGTCCTCGGCGGCATCGTTGACCAGTGCCTGCGGATGACTTCCTCCGTGGCCGGTGTAGACGGTGTGTCGCACCGAGGCCGCCAACCGCCGAGCCACGAGCAGGCCCGGGTCGCGGTAGCGCCACGACAGCATCCCGACGACACGGATCGAGTCGATCCGTTCGACGAGAGCCGGAGCACCGGCGTCGGCAGCCGCAAGATGGGCGGCTCGGACGATCATGTCGACCGGTTCCACGGGGTCTGAGCGCTGGTTGAGCTGCCCGCCTCCGACGAGAACAGGGGTACGTGGATCCAGACTCATGCACCGGCTCCTGACCGTGCCACGGCGAGCATCTCCTCGACGTCGACCAGCTTCACCCGGGGGCGTCGTGCCGCCCGCCCGGCACCGGTCTCGTAGGTGTCGATCTGGCGCCACCCCTCCAGGCCGACGTGGCCGGGCAGCCGCGACTCGATGTCGTCCGCGGTGTGCTGGGGCGAGGGCAGCGTGCCCGCGTCGAAGTCCGCCAGCAGGTGGGCCACGGTCTCCCGAGCACACTGCTTGTTGGTGCCGATGACCCCGCTCGGGCCGCGCTTGATCCAGCCGGTCACGAACAGTCCCGGAACGTTCTCACCCGCCTCGTGGACGCGTCCTCCGGTGTTGGGCACCACGGCGCGTACGTCGTCGAAGGGCACGCCGGGCACCGCGGACCCGCGGTAGCCGATGGACCGCAGGACCAGTCCGCAGGCGAGCTCCTCGAGGTCGCCGGTGGGCACCGGGCGAACCACGCCGCCCGCGTCCGCCTCGAGGCGGTTGTGCTGCAGCCGGATGCCCGCCACCCAGTCCGCACCGAGGACCGTCTCGGGCGAGCCGAGGAAGCGGAGCACCACCCGTCGGGGCGCGGTCAGGGGACGTGAGAGCAGCTCCTGCAGCAGGCGCTGCTTCTCGGCGGCGGCCGAGCCGGGAGCGGCCTCGCCCTGGGTGAGCTCCTCGCCGCGTACGACGACGTCGATCCCTGGCGTCTGGATCAGGCCCAGCAGCTCCTTGGTGGTGAACGCCGCCTCCTGCGGTCCGCGGCGCCCGACCACGACGACCTCGCGGATGTTGCTCTCCCGCAGCTGTGCGAGCGCGTGGTCGGCGATGTCGGTGCCCGCCAGCCGCTCCGGGTCCGAGGCGAGGATCCGGGCGACGTCGAGGGCGACGTTGCCGTTGCCGACGACGACGGCACGGTCGCTGGAGAGGTCGAAGGTACGGTGGGCGAAGTCGGGATGGCCGTTGTACCAGGCGACCAGCTCGGTCGCCGAGTGGCTGCCGGGCAGGTCCTCCCCCGGGATGCCGAGGCGGCGGTCGTCGAGCGCGCCGACGGCGACGATCACCGCGTGGTAGCCGGCACGCAGCTCCTCGACGGTGATGTCGCGGCCCACCTCGGTGTTGAGGAAGAGCCGCAGGCCCTTCCGCTTCAGCGTCCGGGCGAAGGCGACCGAGGTCTTCTTGGTGTCCTGGTGGTCGGGGGCGACCCCGAAGCGTACGAGGCCACCCGGGATCGGGAGGCGCTCGTACATGTCGACGGCGACGTCGAGACCGCGCCGCGACAGCAGCTCCTCGGCCGCGTACGAGGCCGCCGGCCCGGTTCCCACGATCGCCACCCGAAGCTGCTCCCCCGTCCGTCCGGTCCAGGTCGTGGACCGGGCTTGGACGGGTTCCTGCGCATAGTCACGGCGCCCGTCGCCGTCGAACCAGGAGGCGTTGATCGGTTCATACGGCTCCTGGTCGGGGGCGAGATCGTAGTCGGCGCTGATCGCTCCGACCGGGCAGACCTCGACGCAGGCGGCGCAGTCGATGCAGACATCGGGGTCGATGTAGAGCATCTCGGCGGTGCCGTAGTCCGGCTCGTCCGGTGTCGGGTGGATGCAGTTGACCGGACAGACAGGTACGCAGCTGGCATCGTTGCAGCAGGCTCGGGTGACGACGTGGGTCATGTCGGCTCGTCAGGCGGAGTAGTCGATGACACCGCGGAGGTTGATCCCCGCGTGCATGTCCTCGTAGCCCTGGTTGATCTCCTCCAGGGCGTAGCGGCGGGTGATGAGCTCCTCGAGCTTGATGTTGCCCTCGCGCCACAGCTCCAGGATGTCCGGCACCGCGCGGGTGGGCTGCATCATCCCGAACAGCGACCCCTGGATCCGCTTCTGGTACATCGCCAGCTCGAACAGGCTCACGGGGATGCCGTACTCGGTGACGTTGCACATGCTGGTGAGCACCACGGTGCCGGCCTTGCGGATCGCCCCGAAGGCCTCGGCGACGTGCTCGCCGTTGGCGACACCGACGGTGACGATCGCCGAGGCGGCGCCCTGGCCGTTGGTGAGCTGCTGGGCGCGGTCGGTCGCCTGGGCGATGTTGACGAACGCCTCGGTCGCGCCGAGCTCGAGCGCCTTCTCGCGGTGGAACTCGACCGGGTCGACGGCGAGGATGTGGGAGGCGCCGGCGAACTTCGCGCCCTGCACCGCGTTGATCCCGATGCCGCCGATGCCCATGATCACGACCACGTCGCCGGGGCGTACCTGGGCGGCGTTCACCGAGGAGCCCCAGCCGGTCGGGACCCCGCAGCCGACCAGCGCCGCGATCTCGAGCGGGATGTCGTCGTCGATCTTGAGCGCGCCCCACTCGGGCAGGATGGAGTACTCCGAGAACGTCGAGACCAGCGAGCACTGACCGACGTCCTTGCCGTCGTCGGTGTGCAGACGGAAGGTGCCGTCGAGCTGGGTGCCCAGCATCATGTAGGCGCCGTTGTCGCACAGGTTCTGCATGCCGCGGGCACACCAGGTGCACCGACCGCAGCCGGGGATGAAGGCGGCCACCACGTGGTCGCCGACCTTCAGGTCGCGTACGCCCGGACCGACCTTCTCCACGATCCCGGCGCCCTCGTGGCCGCCGGCGAACGGGTAGGCCATCGCCGGGACGTCGCCCTGAGCGTAGTGGTCGTCGGAGTGGCACAGACCCGCGTGCGTGAACCGCACCAGGACCTCGAACTCCTTGGGCTCGTCGACCTCGACCTCGATCACGTCCCACTTGCCGGGGCCGTCGAGAAGAACTGCTGCTCGTGACTTCATCTGCTCAGATCCTCACTCGAAGTCGATCTTGCCCATGGTTTCCTGGATGTACATGAACGCAGGCATGTTCTTGAGCATCTGCGCCATCTTGCCGCGCACGCGCAGCTTGCCCCGAGTCATCGCGACCGTGGGGTTGATGCTCCCGTCGAAGCAGCCCTTCCAGGTGTCGCTGGAGCCGCTGATCAGGAAGTCGGCGTTGTCGAGGTCCTCCTGGCTGGCGTCGCGCACGGCGGTCACCTGGCCCTTGTCGAAGCTGACGAAGAACTGGCCCTCGAGCGGCGCCTCGTACTTGTAGGCCATGTCGAAGTCGATGTTCTTGCCCTTGTCGGCCCAGACCGGGTCGCTGTTGAGGGCGTCGCCCATCGCCTGGTAGAACTCCACGGTTCCGAACTTGACGGTCATCTTGGGTACTCCTTTGGTTGGGATGCGAGATGTCGGGTACGACGGGTCAGATCGACTCGCCGAGGAAGAGCGGGAGCGAGACCACGCCCTTGACCTGGCTCAGGTGACGCTCCGGCGGGTTGTCGGGGTCGAGGCGGTAGTCCGGGATCCGCCGGTGCAGCTCCTCGAAGGCGACGCGCAGCTCGAGCCGCGCCAGGTGCGACCCGACGCAACGGTGGTTGCCGGCGCCGAAGGCGAGGTGCGGGTTGGGGTCGCGGGTCAGGTCGACCACGTCGGCGTCGGGGTAGACGCTGGTGTCGTGGTTGGCGGCGCCGAACGGGATCAGGATCTTGTCGCCCGCCTTCAGCTGTACGCCGTCGAGGACGTAGTCCTCCTTGACGACCCGGGCGGGGCAGACCGCCGACTCCCAGCGCAGCATCTCCTCGACCGCGGTGGGCACCAGGCCCGGGTCGTCGACGAGCTGCTTGCGCACCTCGGGGTGCTCGGCGAGGTAGATGACCGAGTGGGCCAGCTGGCCCTGCACGGTGTGCAGTCCGCCGATGAGGAAGAGGAACAGGATGTTGAGCACCTCGAACTGGGTCAGCTCGCGGTCCTCGAAGGTGCCGTTGATGAGGATCTGGGTGATGTCCTCGGCGTCGCCGGACTCGGCACGCTCGTCGATCATCTCGCCGAAGTAGGCGTAGACCTCCATGGCGGCCGCCATCCGCACCTCGGTGGCGCGCTCCTCGCTGGCGCCCGGCTCCCCCAGCACGATGGTGTCGGCCCAGTGGTTGAACTGGGCGCTGTCCTCGAGGTTCCAGCCCATCAGCGCGAGGAAGACCCGGCTCGGGAACTCCTTGGCGAACGCCTGGATGAAGTCGACCTGCTTGTCCTCCAGCATCTGGTCGATCAGCTCGTTGGCGATCTCACGGATCTGCGGCTCCAGCGCCGCCATCCGCTTCGGCGAGAAGAGCGGGTTGATCAGCTTGCGGTAGATGCCGTGGTCGGGCGGGTCGACCTCGATCGGGATCATCGGCCCGTCCTGGCCGATGGTGCCGGGCACGTTGACCGACTCGCTGGAGAAGACCGTCGGGTTCTTGAGAACCTCCTGGATGTCGTCGTACTTCGTCGCGACCCAGTGCCCGCCGTAGTGCTTGCTGTGGGCGACGGGGCACTTGCCACGCATCTCGGCGTAGACGTCGTAGACGGTGTCGGCGATGTCGGGTGAGTGGATGTCGAAGTCGGTCTGGATCTCCGGGCTCTCGGCGTCCTTGAGCTCGCTCATGAAGGTGTCTCCTTCTTCCGGGGGACTAGTGCGTGGCTACGGAGGACGCGAACGCGATCGCGCGCTCCGGACAGTTGTTGACGGCGCGTTCGAGGGCGGCGGTGTCGCCGGGCGTGGTGGCCTCCCCGACCACGACGCCGAACCCCTCGTCGTCGGAGTCGAAGACGGCGGGCGCCGACATGTAGCACCGGCCGTGGCCCTTGCAGAGCTCGCGATCGATCGATGCCTGACTGTGGTCGTTCATACTCACTCCCACTCACTGCCCACGACGCCGTACGCGCGCAGGTCGATGTCGGTGTCCAGCGCCGTGTAGAGGCTGCGGACCTTGGTGTAGGCGAGGAGGCCGTCGCGGCCGTTCTCCTGACCGACGCCGCTCATCCCACGTCCGGCGAGCGGGGTCTTGGTGACGTCGGCCTGGGCCGCGTCGTTGATCCAGGTGAGGCCGCCGCGCATC
Source organism: Nocardioides sp. NPDC047086 (assembly GCF_040643685.1). Classification (NCBI taxonomy): domain Bacteria; kingdom Bacillati; phylum Actinomycetota; class Actinomycetes; order Propionibacteriales; family Nocardioidaceae; genus Nocardioides; species Nocardioides sp. NPDC047086. The sequence goes on along the minus strand of NZ_JBEYUV010000007.1, from coordinate 60,461 downwards.
CGCAGCGCGACCTCGCGGGCCCTGACCAGGTCGGTGCCCCACACCGCGGCGGCGAGGCCGTAGCGGGTGTCGTTGGCGATCCGGATCCCGTCCTCGACGCCGGAGTAGCGGATCACCGAGAGCACCGGCCCGAAGATCTCCTCGTGCGCGGCCGGGTTGTCGTTGTCGAGGTCGACCAGGACCGTCGGGCTGACGTAGTGGCCGCCGGCGGGCACGCCCGCGGGGGCCTCACCGCCGACGATCGCCCGGGCCCCGGCCTCCAGGCCGGCGGCGACGAACTTCTCCACCTTGATGCGAGCGGCATCGGAGATCACCGGCCCGACGTCGGTGGTGAAGTCGGCCGCGTGGCCGACGTGCAGCACCTTGGCACGCTGCTCGAGCAGGTCGACGAACTCGTCGTAGCGCGAGTCCGGGACCAGCATCCGGGTCAGCGCCACACAGGCCTGACCGGCGTGCATCATGCTGGAGAAGAGCATGCCGCGAACGGTCAGCTCGGCGTCCGCGTCGGGCAGCACCAGACCGGCGGACTTGCCGCCGAGCTCGAGGATGACGTCCTTGGCGGTGGCGGCGGCCGAGGCCATCACCCGGGTGCCGACCGCGGTGCTGCCGGTGAAGCTGACCAGGTCGACGTCGGGGTGGGCGACCAGCGCCTCCCCGGCGATCCGGTCACCGTGGACCAGGTTGATCACGCCGGCCGGGATGCCGGCCTCCAGGCTGGCGGCGGCGAGGGCCTCGGGACCGATCGGGGTCAGCGGCGAGGGCTTCAGGACCACCGTGTTGCCGGCCAGCAGCGCGGGCGCGACCTTCCAGACGGTCATGAAGAGCGGGAAGTTGTAGGGCGTGAACGCCCCGACCACCCCGACCGGCTCGCGGTGCAGCTCCCACTGCCCCAGCGCCGGCCCCGCCTGGAGCGGGAAGGACTCCGGCGTCTCCAGGTGGTGGGCCATCTCGGCGAAGTCGCGCAGGTGGGCGAGGGGCGCACCCACCTGCAGCATGGGGGCGAACCGGGCGGTCGCGCCGGTGTCCATGATCAGCTCCTCGACCAGGGTGTCGAAGCGCTTCTCCAGCACACCGGCCAGGCGGCGCAGCGCCTCGGCGCGGTCGCCGACCGACATCCGGGCCCAGGGGCCGTCGAAGGCGGTCCGGGCGGCCCGGACGGCGGCGTCGACGGTGGCGGCGTCGGAGTCCGGGACCAGCCCGTAGACCTCGCCCGTGGACGGGTCGTCGGCAGGGATCACGCCCTCGGCGTCGATCCACTCGCCACCGATCAAGTTCTGGAATGCACGCATCACATGTCCTTCGTTCACTTGCTGCACGAGAGGGCCGGTGTGGCGCCCCTCACAGTCGCAAAACTTATACAATTAGGTTTACGCGGTCAATGCCCTACCCCGCACACGGCGTGGCGGCCAGGTCTCAGAGGGGCCTGAGGTAGAGCAGGTCCGACTGGTCGTGCTGGAATCCGAGCCCTCGGGAGGCACCCACGAAGACCTCGGAGAGGGCGTCGACGTACATCTGGGCGACCCGGGCGCCGTCGGCCTGGGCCCGCAGGAGCGCGGTCGTCAGCAGGGCCCGGACGTCGCCGGCCGGCACGCCTGCGGGGTCGAGCGCGATACACGCCGGCTGTCGCGCCGGATCCTTCTCGTCGACACCGACGAGGACGCTTCCGGCTGGAGTGGCCAGGCGGGTCCGTCCGCGCGCGAGCACCTCCCGCTCGCCGGGCGCGATGCCGGCCAGGTGCCCCTCGACCATCTCCGCCGGCCCCTCGGGGGCAGGCTCGACGGCGGCCCCCACATCATCGCCGGCGAACGGGCGGGACCCGCCGATGAAGCGCAGGGTCTTGAAGAGCGCGTGGTCGACGCGGGCGCCGAACCGTCGCGCCATCCGCTCGGCGGCGGGATGGGCGCCGTGCGCCCACGCCCGCAGGCGGCGTACGCCCTCGACGGAGGACCAGCCGGTCGGCTGCTCGTCGAGGAGCTCGGCCAGCAGCGTGGCGATGCCGTGGGAGCGGAACTCGGGACGCACCACGAGCTGGACGTCGGCGACCTCCCCGCGCACATCGAGCCGCAGGTACGCCACGACAGGTACGTCCGGCAGCCGGTCGAGCGCGACGCTGCCACGCTCGCCGGGTGGCGCGATCGAGACCAACAGGTGGCGGACCTCCCCGCGACCCGCCGTGGTCGGGGTGGCCGTCGAGAAGCCGGCCTCGGCGTCGTACTCGACCGCCTCCTCGAGCAGGCTCTCGACGTCCTTCACCTCGTTGTCGGCCAGCGTCGTGCGCCACGCGTAGGTGATCATGCCTCGCCCGTCTCGTCCGTCTCGGAGGTCTCGGCCAGGAGGCGCTTGAGCAGACGCCGGAACACCTGGTTGGCGACCTCGTTGCGACCAAGCACCATCGAGCCCGCGTCGGCGCTGCCCATGGCGCTCTGGGAGTCGCGCAGCACCGGGAAGTCCTCGGCGTGGAGCACCGCGAGGAGGATCTGCCAGTTCTTCTCCCACAGGTACTCCCAGCGCTCCTGGGTGATGCCGGCCTCGTCCGCCGACGGCACGATCAGGCGCATCTCCATGACGGAGTGCGTCGGCGAGGTCGGGTGCGGGCGGAAGGTGAGCAGCTGGAAGTGGTCGGGCTGCTTGAGCAGGGTGCTGTTCGGGCCGAGGAAGTGGGTCTCGGTGACGTCCTCGACGAGGCTGCGGTCACCGGGCTCCTCCTCCAGCCAGCGGTCGATGCTCTTGCGCGGGGCGATGAACCGGCAGTGCCGGTCGAAGTCCTCGAAGACCATCACGTTGGTGTGGATGTACTTCGCGGCGGAGTTCGGGTGGGCGTACTGGATGTGGTAGCCGTCAAGGAAGGCGTCCTGCATCACCTTCCAGTTCACCGGCTCCTCGAAGCCCTCGGCCCGGATGCAGCCGAGGCCGCCGAGGTCGTAGCCGGCCATGATCTCGTCCATCTCCGGACCCAGCCAGGAGGCGACGTCGATCTCCGCGTCGGCGTTGTCGACGACCCAGACGAAGCCGTGGCGCTCCTCGACCGGGAGCTCGACGAGGCCGTACTCGGCCTGGTCGAGATCACCGACGGTCGTGTCGCGCGTGATGGTGCGCAGCGTGCCGTCGATGTCGTAGGACCAGCGGTGGTAGGGACACGAGAAGAGCCTGCGCTTGCCGCAGGGGTCGCCCTCCAGGAGACCGCCGCGGTGGCGGCAGAGGTTGACCAGGGCCTTGACACTGCCGTCGCGCTGCCGGGTGATGATGATGTTGTTGCGCGGCAGCCGCACGGTCTTGAAGTCGTACGTCTTCGGGATCTCGGACCCGTGGGCGACGATCGTCGGCACCCGGCCGAAGATCAGGTCGCGCTCCCGCGCCGCCAGGTCGGGATCGGTGAACTCGTGCGCCTCGAACGGCTCGACCTTCTCGAACTGGTCGGTGGTGTCGTTGCGAAGGTGGTCCAGCGCCCGTCTGATCCGCGCCTCGCGGTCGATGCTGACGTCGTCCGTCATGACGCCTCCTCTTAACTAATGTTTTTAGGTATTTCGAGTGATGAGTGTACGCCGCCGGCCGGTCCGGCGCAGCGGGTCAGGTCCGCGCGGTGCCCTCGGGTCGGCGCAGCATCGACTGCCACGACAGCCGTTCGGAGACGGCCGTACGCAGCTTCATGAGCGGGCCGGTGCGGTCGAACCCGAAGGCGCCGACCAGCTGGCCGTCGTAGCGGTACTGGGCGAGGAACGGGTCAGTGGCACCACCGTTGCCGATGAGCTCGACCTGGTCGGCGGGCTCGCCGAGGAGCTGGAGCTTGTGGCCGTACCACTCCGACCAGAAGTAGGGGGTGATGCTGCACGGGCGGCGGTCAGTGGTGAGCGCGTTGCGGACCACGAACTCGGCCTGCTCGCCGGTCGAGGTCCAGTGCTCCATCCGGGTCGAGCGCCCGTTCCACGGGTTGACCCAGCGAGCGACGTCGCCGACGGCGTAGACGCCGGGAACCGTGCTCTCCAGGTAGGGCGAGCAGGCCACGCCGTCGCTGATCGCGACGCCGGAGCCGCGCAGCCATCCGGTGGCGGGCTCGACGCCGATGCCCACGATCACCAGGTCGGCCGGCACCGTCGTGCCGTCGCTGAGGGACACCTTCTCCGCCCGGCCGTGGCCACGGATCTGGCGCACCTTAGTGTGCGTGAGGAGATCGACGTCGTACTGCCGGTGCAAGTACGCGAGACGCTCGGCGACAAGGGATCCCACCGCACCCACCAGCGGAAGCTCCCGGGCCTCGATCAGCGTCACCTCGGCCCCACGGGCCCGGGCACTGGAGGCGACCTCGCCTCCGATGAAGCCTGCCCCGACGACGACCACGCGGGCACCGGGCTCGAGGGCCTCTCGGATGGCGCGCGCCTGGTCGAGCGTACGCAGCGCGGTGACCCCGTCGAGCTGGGCGCCGTCGACGTCGAGCGGTCGCGGCTGTGCGCCGACGGCGATCACCAGCGCGTCGTAGTCGATGTCCCACTTGTCGGTGCGGACCCGCCGGTTGCGGGAGTCGAGCGAGAGCGCCTTCGTGCCAGTGTGGAGGGTGACCCCCTGCGAGTCCGGGTCGGGCAGGTGCCAGAACGGCGCAGGCTCCTCCTCTCCTGCGAGGAACTCCTTGGTGAGCGGCGGGCGGTCGTAGGGTCCGTGCGGCTCCTCACCGATCACGGTGATCTCGCCGTCGAAGCCGATCCGGCGGGCCTCCTCCACGACACGGGCGGCACCCAGGGACGCACCCACGATGACGAGCCGGCGGATCCCGTCGACCAGCTCGAGGTCGGCCATGTCAGCGGCCCTTCCACTCGGGATCGCGTCTCTCCGCGAACGCCCTGGTGCCTTCTCTGAAGTCCTCCGAGCGCATGATCCGGGCCATCTCTCGGTCGTTGATGTCCCAAGGCTCTTGGTCCCAGTCGGAGCCGGCCGCGAGGGTGCGGTGCACGGCCTCCTTGGTCGCCGCCACCGACAGCGGCGCGTTCGCGGCGATGCGGTCGGCGAGCTCCAGGGCGACCTCGAGGGCGGTGCCGGCGGGCGCGACCCGGTTGGCCAGGCCGAGCTCGACGGCCCGCTCCGCGCTCACCGGGTCACCGGTGAGCACGAGCTCGAGGGCGTGCTTGAGCGGTACCTGCCGCTGAGTACGGATCACGCCACCGGCGGCGGCCATCAGGCCTCGCTTGACCTCCGGCAGGCCAAGCTTGGCCTCCTCGTCGATCACGGCGAGGTCGGAGGCGAGCACGATCTCGGTGCCCCCTCCCAGCGCGAAACCGTTGACCGCCGCGATCGTCGGGATCGAGACGTAGTGGCGTACGTAGCCGGCGAATCCCCACTCGGGATGGTCCGGGTCGTCGACCCGCTCACCCCGGGAGAGCGCCTTGAGGTCCGCGCCGGCGCAGAAGGCCCGACCGGTTCCGGTGACCACCAGCACGCGTACGTCCTCGTCCGCCTCGGCCTCGGCCAGAGCCGCGCCGAGGCCGACCGAGACGGCCGAGTTGACCGCGTTCATCGCGTCCGGGCGACGGATGGTCGCCACTGCCACATGGCCTCTGCGCTCGAGGGTGACGATCTGGTTGTCGGCTTCGACCTGGGCGGTGCTCATGGATGGCTTCTCTCGTCGTGCGTCGTCGGGCATCGTCATGCGGGGCGGGTCAGCGGACCTTCTGGTAGTGCTCGACCAGGTCGGCGTACTCGGTGCGGATGTCGGTCTTGCTGATCTTTCCGCTGGGCAGCCGCGGCAGCGGGTCGTCCCGGAGCACGACGTAGCGGGGCACCTTGAAGTCGGCCAGCACCTTCGACGCCTCCCGGATCACGTCCTCCTCGGTGAGGTCACCCGACGCCTGGATGATCGCGGCCGGCGTCTCGCCGAACTTCGGGTCGGTCGCGGCGATCACGGCGACCTCGCCGACACCGGGGATCGCGGCGAGGACCTGCTCCAGCTCGACCGGCGAGACGTTGATCCCGCCGGTGATGATCAGGTCCTTGAGCCGGTCGACGAACCTGATCCGGCCGTCCTCGTCGCAGACACCGAGGTCACCGGAGTGCAGCCAGCCGTCACGGAAGACCTGTGCGTTGATCTCAGGCGACTCCCAATAGCCGGGAGTCACACCTGGGCCCTTGATCACCAGCTCGCCGGTCTCGCCGGGAGCGGCGAGCTCGCCGTCGGCGGTCATCACGGCGACCTCGGTGAAGATGTGGCCGGCGCCGCAGCTGTCGGGGTGGTCGCGGAACTCGCTGACCGGTGTCGAGGTGGCGATGCCGCCGGCCTCGGTCATGCCGTAGATCTGGCGCAGCGCGACGTCCTTCTTCGCCCATTCCTCCAGGAGGGCGCCCGGCACGGCCGCGCCACCGACGACAGCGGTCGAGAGGGACGACAGGTCGGCGTCGGCGAACTCCGGGGCCCCGGCGATCGCCTGATAGATCAGCGGCACACCGAAGATCGCCTCGATCCGGTGCTCCTCGATGAGCTGCACCGCTCGCGAAGGCACCAGCTGCTTCTCGATCACGAGCTTTCCACCGAGCACGGTGGACATCAGCATGCCCCACACCAGCCCAGGAGTGAACGCCAGCGGAAGCACCAGGAGCGCGGTCGAGCCGCGGTGGAAGCCCTCCTCGACGAGGCTGGCCTCGAAGACGATGTTGAGCAGCGTGCGGTTGGTCAGGACAACACCCTTGGACCGGCCGGTGGAACCGCTGGTGAAGATGACCGAGATCGGATCCTCCTCGCCGCGGTCGATGCGGAAGGTCTCCGGATCGCCCTCGCGCAGGGCGGCCAAGTCGGCGAAGGGCACCACCGTGACGGGGGCCCCGCTCGCGCCGGCCTCGGTGGCCGTGCCGACGAGGGAGTCGTCGACCACCACGGCGGTCGCACCGGCATCATCGAGCACCTTGCGCAGCTCGGTGGCGGTGAACCGGCTGTTGAGCGGCACCAGGACCGCACCGGCCTTCAGGACCCCGAAGGCGGCGATCGGCCACAGCACGTCGTTGGGGGCCATCAGACCCACCCGGTCACCGGGGCGGACACCGTCGGCCTGGAGGCGGAGCGCGACCCGGCTGGACCAGTGCTCGACGGTTGCGTAGTCGAGCGTCTCCTCTTCGAAGACAAAGGCTGGTGCATGCGGCTGTGTCCGCGCCCACCAGGCGAGAGCAGAACCGATGGTGGCGCTCATGGCAGCTCCTTCAATAAACCTATTGGTTGTAGATAACTGAGTTGTACCCGTGACGTGCGTCACTGTCAATGCCCCGAGAGCGAATCAGAGGTCAAGAATGAGCGGACCCGTGCGGCAACGGCCGACGCAGATCATCATGCAGTCGTTGGCGGCCCGTTCGTCGTCGCTGAGCACGGAGTCGCGATGGTCGGGAATGCCGCCGAGGACCCCGGTCTCACAGGTCCCACAGGTGCCCTCACGACAGGAGAAGTCGACCTCGATCCCAGCACCGGCGAGGGCATCGATGATGCTCTCATCCTCCGCCACCGGGACCCGCACACCGGTCGAGGAGACCTCGACCTCGAACGCGGCCCCACCGGTCTCGACGGGCCCCTTCGGGGCGAAACGCTCGGTGTGCAGGGTCTCCCCCGGCCGCGTACGCATCTCCTGCTCGACCGCGGCCAGCAGCGGCTCCGGGCCGCAGCAGTAGACGCGGCGGCCTTCGACCGGGTCACCGAGGATCGCCGGCAGGTCCAGCAGTCCGCGCTCACCCTGGGGCCACAGGTCGACCCGGTCGCCGTACGCCTCGAGGTCGTCGAGAAACGCCATCGACCCACGAGAGCGGCCGCCATAGACCAGGCTCCAGTCGGAGCCGGCGGCCGTCGCGGCGGCCGTCATCGGCAAGATCGGCGTGATCCCGATGCCGCCCGCGATGAAGAGGTGTCGATCGGCCGGTTCAAGCCGGAAGTGGTTGCGCGGGCCACGGAGGTCGAGCTCGTCTCCCTCGGCGAGCTTGTCATGGATGCGCACCGAACCGCCGCGGCCGTCCTCGACCCGTAGGACCGCGACGCGATAGCGATCGCGGTCGCCGACCGGGCCACACAGGCTGTACTGCCGGACCTCGCCACCATCAGGAAGGACGTCGACGTGCGACCCCGGCTCCCATGCCGGGAGTTCCCCGGCGAGCGGCTCCAGCACGAGGCCGACGACGCCGTCGGCCAGGTCCTGCCTCTCGGCCACCCGGACCCTTCTGGCTTCCTCAGTCATCACGTCTCACCTCTTCTCTGGCAGCACTTTATCTAATGATGTTAGGTTTGGAAAGCATCGTACATACTTGACGCCCGGAGGTGGCAATGGACCCGCTCGACCTTTTCCGCATGGACGGCCGCACCGTTGTGGTGACCGGTGCCAGCAGCGGCCTGGGAGCAGGCTTCGCCCGCGCCCTGGCCCACGCTGGGGCGAACGTGGTGATCGCGGCCCGCCGCAAGGACCGGCTCGAAGCCCTCGCCGCGGAGGTGCGGGAGATCGGCCAGGAGCCGGCGATCGCGGTCGCCGACGTCGCCGACCCCGACGACTGCGCCCACGTCGCCGACGTCGCGGTCTCGGCGTTCGGCGGCATCGACGGCCTGGTCAACAACGCCGGTCTCGGCTCAGCCGTCACAGCGCTCAAGGAGACACCCAAGGGCTTCCGCCGGCTGATCGACGTCAACCTCAACGGCACCTTCTGGATGGCCCAGGCATGCGCCGCACGGATGGAGAACGGTGGCTCCATCGTCAACGTGGCCAGCGTGCTCGGGCAGGTCGCGCCGCGCTTCCCCCAGGCCGCCTACGCCGCCAGCAAGGCGGGCGTCATCGGCCTGACCCGCGATCTCGCCGGTGAGTGGTCCTCTCGGCGCGGGATCCGGGTCAACGCGCTGTGCCCCGGCTACTTCGACTCCGAGATGACCGCCGGCGAGGGAGAGGTGCTCCGCGAGATGGTCGCCGAGCAGAGCATGCTCGGACGGTTCGGGGAGCAGCACGAGCTCGACACCGCGATGCTCTTCCTGGTCAGCCCGGCCTCGACGTACGTCACCGGCACCACGCTCAGCGTCGACGGCGGCCTCACCGCCTACTGACGGACCGCTGCAGATCGCCGCGCGGCGCGCCAGAACGCGCCGACTCGGCGAGCAGGGAGTCAACCTCCAGCGGGATCCGGCCACCGCGGGCCATAGGCGGGATAGTCGCGGGGTACCCGGAGCGGGAAGGCCGGGTCGCGCTTCTCGAGGAAGGCGGCGACGCCCTCGCCGACGTCACCGAGGCCGGGCAGCTCGTAGACGCCGCGCGACTCGATCCGGTGGGCCTCCCACGGGCTCGGCGCGGCCCACATGCTCCACAACAGCTGCTTGGACAGGGAGATCCCCACGGTCGAGGCCCGCTCGGCGATCTCGGTGGCGATGGCGTACGCGGTGTCGAGGAGGTCGGAGTCGGGGACGACCCGCCCCGCCAGCCCGCCGGCGACCACCTCGCCGGCGGCCAGCAGGCGGCCGGTGAGGACCCACTCGGTGGCGCGGGCGGTGCCCACCAGCCGCGGCAGGAACCAGCTCGCGGCGGACTCGACGAGCATCCCGCGCCGGGTGTAGACGAAGCCCACCCGGGTCGACTCGCCCACCACCCGGATATCGGCGGGCAGGATCATCGAGGCCCCGCCACCGACGGCCGCACCGTTGACCGCGGCGACCACCGGCTTGAGCATCGCCGCCATCCGGAGGGTGACGACGCCGCCGGCGTCCCGGGGCACACCGTCGAGAGCGCCGAACCGCTCCACGAAGGCCGCGTACTCGGGCGAGGGCTCGCGGTCGCCGTGATGGAACCCCTCGTCGAGGTCGGCACCGACACAGAAGTTGCGGCCCCGCCCGGTCAGCACGACCACCGCGACCTCGTCGTCGGCCTCGGCACGGTCGATCGCGTCGACCAGCTCGGTGCACAGGCGCAACGTCATCGCGTTGCCCTGCGCGGGGCGGTCGAGGGCGATGGTCGCCACCCTGCCCTCGACCTGGTAGTCGACCACGGGACCAGCAGTCATCTCAAAGCTCCTGACATTGGCAGATAAACCGTATGGCGTTAGGTTAATCTGAAACCAGGAGGAAACACCATGGCTGCTGAACTGCTCTTGACCGGAGTCCGCGTCGCCGATCTGGGAGACGCCGTCGGAGAGGCCGCGGCCCGCCTGCTGGCGGATCTCGGCGCCGAGACGCTCAAGCTCGAACCCCCGCAGGGCGCCCGGACCCGGACGGAACAACCTGTGGTGGACGGCCACTCGCTGCCCTACAGCGTTCGCAACGCGAACAAGTCGGCACTGATCGCCGACCTCACCACACCCGAGGGCAGGGCGGACGCTCGCGCGCTGGTCGCGGAGGCGGACATCGTGTTCCTCTCCCCCACCACGGCCGACGCCATCGGACTGGCTGAGCTGCGAGACACCCATCCGGGGCTGGTCGCAGTGATCTCCTCGCCCTTCGGCCTCAGCGGTCCGCGACGCGACTGGCAGGCGACCGGACGTACGCTGCTCGCCCTCGGCGGGGCGATGTCGCGCTCCGGCAGCCCCGGCGAGCCGCCGCTGGTTCCGCCCGAGCAGCTCGCGACCGCTACCGCGACCGCCCAGGCCGCGTGGCTGGCGATCGTGGCCCACACCCAACGGACACGGACCGGACTCGGGCAGACCATCGACCTGTCCCATCACGAGGCGGTGGCGACCGGGCTCGACCCGGCGTTCGGCGTGCAGGGATCGGCCGCGGCCGGGCGGTCGGGGAAGTTCCGGCGCGGCCGTCCGCCGGCCGACTCCTACCCGATCTACCGCTGCGCCGACGGGTTCGTACGTCTGTGCCTGCTCGCCAAGCGCCAGTGGCGGGGCATGTTCGGCTGGCTCGGCGAGCCGGCCGAGTTCGCCGACCCCAGCTATGACTCGATCACCGCCCGGGTGGCCGCCTCCGACCGTCTCGAGCCGCTCATCGAGGCGCTCTTCGCCGACCGCACCGCGGCCGAGCTGGTCGAGGAGGCGGCCAGGCGCGGGATCCCGCTCGCCCAGGTGCTCTCTCTCGGGGAGGCGCTCGCCGCGGACCACTTCACCAAGGCCGGAACCGTCGCGCGCACGGAGGTGGCTCCCGGGCTGACGGCGACCGTGCCGGTCGGCTACCTCGCCGCCGACGGACACCTGCTCGGGCTCCGGACACCGAGCCCGGGGCTGCCGACGCAGACCGCCTCGGCCGGTGCGTGGGCCCCGCGCGAGGAGCCCGTCCACCCGGTCCCGGCCACCGGCGGGGCTCCCTTCGCCGGCCTCCGGGTCCTCGACCTCGGCGTCATCGTGTTCGGCGCCGAGGCGGGGCGTGCCTTCGCCGACCTCGGCGCCGAGGTGATCAAGGTCGAGAGCCGCGCCTACCCCGACGGGCTGCGACAGACCCGCAACGGCGAGGCGATGAACGCCTCCTTCGCCTGGGGGAACCGCGGCAAGCGCAGTCTCGGGCTGGATCTGCGCGCCGAGGAGGGCAAGCGGATCTTCATCGAGCTCGCCCGGCACAGCGACGTGGTGCTCTCCAACTTCAAGCCCGGCACCCTCGACTCCCTCGGCATCGGGTTCACGACGTTGGCCGCCACCAACCCCGGCATCGTCGTCCTGGAGAGCTCGGCCTTCAGCGCCGAGGGGCCGTGGGCGCAGCGCCTGGGCTACGGCCCGCTGGTGCGGGCCGCCTGCGGGGTGACCAGCCTGTGGAAGTACGCCGCCGGCGACACCGCGTCCTGGGACGGGGTGACGGTCTTCCCCGACCATGTCGCCGCCCGTCTCGGAGCTCTCTCGGTCGCGGCCGCGCTGCTCGCCCGGAGCCGCGACGGCCGCGGGCGCCACCTGCAGATGGCCCAGTCCGACGTGGTCCTGCACCAGCTCGCCGACCTGGCCCTGCTGGAGAGCCTGCGGCCCGGGTCGGTCTCGGCGGTCGGCAACCGGGGTCGGGAGATCTTCGGCGGCATCTTCGCCTGCGCGGGCGAGGACGAGTGGTGCGTCATCGACGCGCGCGACCCGGATGAGGTCGGGGTGCTGCGCGAGGCAGTGGGGGCCGGCGAACAGGACCTCGCCGACGCGGTGGGCGCCTGGACCGCCGTTCGCTCTCCGGCGGAGGTCGGCGAGGAGCTCCAGCGTCGCGGCCTGCCGGCGGCGCCGATGCTCCGGCTGCCCGAGCTGCTCGACGACCCGCAGCTGGCCCATCGCGGGACCTACACGACCCTGAGCCACCCGCTCCTGGAGCAGACCCTCCCGGCGGAGGACGCGGCGTCGGCGTACGAGCGGCTCGAGGTGCCGACGCTCGGGCCGGCCCCGCTGGCGGGGGCCGACACCGAGTCGATCTGCCGTGACCTGCTGGGTCTCGACGAGGACCTGGTCGCCGACCTGCTGGACCGCGGCGTCGTCTTCCTACCCTGAGGCCCGGGCTGAGCGCCCCGGGAACGGGGCGCTCAGCCGGCCGGGTGTTCAGCCGGCCGGGGTGCTCGGCGGCGCGTCGGGGTCCTTGGGGCGGTAGTCGTCGGCGTACTCGACCTCGGCGGCCTTGATCTGGCGGCCCAGCCACTTGTTCCAGGCCTTGGTCTGGGCCTGGGTCGTCAGCGTCTGGGTGAGGGTCGGCGTGGCCTGCTCAAGGTTCACCGGGATCGGCTCGGTGATGTCGGTGACGAGACCGATGTTCCAGCCGTTGCTCGTCTGGACGGGGCCGAAGGCCTTGCCCCTCGTGGCGGCGAAGGCGCTCTTCGCGTAGGTGTCCTCGAGCTGGGAGGCCTGGACGGCGCCGAGGCTGCCGCCCTTGGCCGCGGTGCTGGAGTCACGCGAGGTGCTCCGGGCAAGAGTCGCGAAGGCCGTGCCCTTGCCGAGCTCGGCGAGCACCTGCTCGGCCTCCGCCTCGGTGCCGACCACGATGTTGCTGATCGAGCGCTGCTCCGGGGTGACCATCTCCGCCTTGTGGTCCGCGTAGTAGCTCTGGACGTCGGCCTGGGTAACCTCGGGGACGCTGGCGGTGATCTCGGAGTAGAGCCGGCTGGTCGCGATCACACGAGTGATCTCGGCGAGCACCTCGGTCTCGGTGACCCCGGCAGTGGCGAGAAACTGCTCGTAGGTCTTCTGGTCACCGAGCATCTGCGACTCGATCACCTTGTCGAGCTGCTGCTGCGCCTGGGTGCGGGTGACGGTGATGTCCTTGCTCTTCGCCGCGCGCTCCAGGATGAGGCTGACAGCCATCGACTTGGCGGCGTCGCGGCGGAATGAAGCCTTCTTGGAGGGATCGGTCGGCTGCTTGACGTTGTAGAGACCGGCGAGGACCTTGATCCGCTTGTCGAGCTCGGAGATCTTCACGGTCCGGTCGCCGACCTGCATCGCAGCGTCGGACGGAAGCGCGCTGGCTCGTTGGACGACGAGGAACGCGCCCGCACCGACGACGGCAACAGCCACGACCACGGCCAGCAGTCGCGGCCACCAGGGCGGGATCAGGGAACGTACGTTGATCGGTTTGATGGCGAGCTGGGTCATGCGCTGACCTCCTGGAGTTCTCGTGAGGGTGGGGTTTCGGGCGTTTCCGTGCCCGATGGACGGGGCTCGGGGGTGCGGAGCACCCCGGCCACCAGATGCGCCGCGGCGTAGGAACTGACGACGCCGGCGGCAAGCAGGAGCCCGAAGTCGCGGAGCACGGTGAGGCCGGACAGTCCGAGCGCGAGATAGCCGACGGCACCGGCGACAGCCGCGGTCAGGACGGTGCGCCCGGCCGAGGCGAGCAGCCGCCGTTCGCCGAGCATGGTGACGAACTCGCACGAGGTGACCGTCACCAGCGCGCCGATGGCGAGGGTGAGCGGGCTCAGATCGATGCCCGCCAGCCGAATGGCGCCGAAGAGCCAGCCCGCAGCGAGCAGCGCGGTGAGCAGGACGCGCGCGCCAGCACGCCACGAACGCAGGCCGAGTCCGACCGCGATCGCCGCGGCGAGGATTCCGACGGCATTGACGATGTAGCGGGCGTCCTCCATCGCACTCAGGCCGTCGGCGGCGAGCACGGGCAGGCCGACGATCTCCACCTGATAGCCCTTCGGCGGCTCGGGCAGCTCTTGGCGCAGCGACTCGATGAGCCGGCGCTGGGCACGTACGTCGTCGAGCGTGATGCCGTAGGTGGAGACAGCCGCCCTGCGGTTGCTCGCGAGCACGGCATCGGTGAGGTAGTCGGGAAGAACCTCGGTGCCGGCGACGACCTGTGCAGCGGTCGCTCCACCCCCGAGGAATGCGAGCAGCTGGCTGTAGGTCAACAGGGGTCGCATCTGGTCGGCGTGCTCGCGTACGACGAGGCTCTGGGCCTTCTGCGACCATGCGATCGCCTCGGGCGAGGCGACGTTCTTGCCGCGCAGCACGATGTCGAGCTCGCCCGAGAAACCCAGCGTCTGCTCGATGCGAGCGGCGTCGGCCAGCTCGGGTACGCCCTGGGCGAGCTCTTCGGGGCTGGACTGGATCCGCATCCCGGGCAACAGCACCCAGCCCGCGACGGCGACCGCCGCGAGCACGACCATGACGCCCCTGACCGCCCCGGACGACAGGACCGGCCCGCGGCGCGTCTCACCCCGGCTCGCCGCGGCCCGCGGCTCGATCCGTCCGATCATCCGGCGCAGCGCCAGGGCCCAGCCCACGGTGAGCATCAGGCCCAGTGCGAGGGCGAGGCCGAACTCGCGTACGAACGGCAGCGGGGTCAGCGCGAGGCTGGCGAAGGCGGCGGCCGCCGCGCCCGCCGTCACGAGCACCCCACGCACCCGCTCGGCCTGCAGCAGGTAGAGCGGGAAGTCGCTGCCGACGCCGAGCAGCACCGGCAGGAACGCGGCGGCCCCCAGCGACAGCGGCACCCCGAGCAGACCGAAGACCGCGACCGTGGACGCCGTGCCGAGCAGCGCGCAGCCGAGCGGCAGCAGACTGTGCCGGCGCCGCCGGCTCCATCCGGAGAGGACGAGCACCAGCGCGACCGCGCCGAGCGCCACCGCACCGAGCCGGAGGATCTCCGTGTGGGCGCGATCCGCAACCCCGGAGACGACGACGGGAACACCGGAGACCACCGGGCGCTCGATGCTCAGGCCCGAGGCGCCTACGGCCTTGCGGATCTGCTCCACCATGCGGCGGGTCTGCTCCTGGTCGAGCCCGGGCTCGGGACGGACGAGCAGGGTCGCCGACTTGGCCGTGGGCACCAGGAAGCGCCACTCGGGACGCGGGTTGCCGGCACGGTCCATCAGCACGGAGGCGACGAACTTCTGGTTCTGCACGGTGGGAAGCCCGACCGGCATCGCCTCGGCGAGCAGCTTGCCGTAACGGCGGTCGAAGGGAACGAGCGCGGCGTCGCCGGCCGCGGTGATCTCGGCCTTGCTCTTGTGCTGGCGCCGCGCCTTGGCCTCGGCCACGTTGCGGATCTGGTCGCGCGCGCCGGCGACCTGGGCAAGCATGCCCTTGACCGACCCCGCGGTCTGGTTGAGCACCGTTCCCGGCCCGTAGACGGTGTGCACGTTGGGCAGCCCCGACAGCGTCCCCTCGAGGCGGATCAGGCGCACCAGCTCGGTCGGGTCCAGGACCAGCCCGAGCTGGGTGGTGCCCTTCATCTCCACGACGACGGCGTCGCCGCCGAACGTCTTCTGGTAGGCCCGCAGCTGCCGGTCGGCGCTGTCCCCGGCGGGCACGAACGAGTCGACCTTGGTGTCGACCTCCACGCGCGAGATGCCCACTCCCACCGCCGCGAGGACGAGGAGCACCAGCAGCGCGGACCTCCAGGTCACTTGTCCTCCTCGACCCGCGGAGCCTCACCCTTGAACGGCGCCGGATCGCCCGCCTGTCCCGGAGCCGGGTAGGGGTTGTTCCAGTGCAGCGGGTTGATCGTCTGCAGGTTCAACGGGTTCCCGCGCACGGAGTACTCGTTGAAGATCGTCGCCAGCCGCGCCGGGGCGACCCCGTTCTCGAGCGGGATGTCGAACGCGCCACCGAAGTTGCCGAAGAAGGAGCCGACGTCGTTCGCGTACGGCTCGATGTAGGTCAGCATCGGGTTGATGTTGCGCAGCAGCAGGTCGAGGTAGGGCGTGATCGCGATCAGGTTGCGCGAGAGCGCCGGCAGCTGGTTGACGGTCTCCGGCGCGATCTTCAGCGCCCCGTTCATGTAGGGAAGCAGCGCCTCCAGGCTGGCGGTGACCGAGGGCAGGTTGACCAGCGCCGCATTGAGGTCAGGCGCCGCTTGGTCCAGGGAACGTACGACCGGGCTGAGGTCGCCGGAGAGCTCGCCGAGCGAGCTGGTCGCAGTGCGCGCACTGCTCATCAATCCCGGCAACCGCTGCACGGTGGCGGCCAGGGCTTCCTGCTGTCCCGCGGTCGCCTGGGTGATCTGCTGGGTGTTGTCGATGACCGAGACGATCGCGCCTCGGTTGGTGTCCGCGGCGGCGAGGATCGCATTGGTCTCCTGCACCAGCGACTGCAGGTCGTCGTTCTGGGCCGCGAGCGCGTCGACCGCGGTGTAGCCGGTGCCGCCGATCTGGCCCAGCCCCTCCATCACCTGCGAGAGGCTCTGCTGGGTGCCGTCGGTCGTCGCGCCGAGGTCGGTGAGGGCGGCGGCGAGCTGCCTGCGGGTCTGCGAGTTGAACGTACGCACGACCTCGTCGATGTCCGTGGCCGCGACGACCGACTTCGGGGACAGCGTGGTCCCGTCCGCGATCTCGGCGCCGTTGCCGTCCTTCACGTCCACGAAGGACTGGCCGATGACGGACTTGACGCCGACCCGGACGGTGGCGCCCTGGTGCAGCGGGGCAACCTCGTCGTCGAGGTCCAGCACGACGCGGGCCGTGCGTCCCTCGACCTTCGTGGAGGCGACCCGACCGACGATGACACCGGCAACCCGGACCTCGCCGGCCTCCTGCAGATTCTTCAGGTCGGCCGACTCGAACGAGACCTGATAGGAGCCGTCACCACCCGGGAGCGTGCCGCCGGACCCCTTCCACAGGTAGCCGAAGCCGAGGACGCACAGCAGCGAGATGGCCAGGATCACCACGACCGACGTACGCGGCCGGAACCGGGAGCGGTTGGTCGGGATCGTGCGCATCGTGACACTCATGGGGTGTCTCCCTTCTTGCCCTGGTCGATGCCCTCGTCGGCGAGGCCGCCGGTGGGGTTGGTCAGGTCGACATGGAGGTTGGCTCGGCCCATGCCGCCGTTGGCGTCGTAGAGGCTGAACGAGGACGAGGTGTTGTAGGTGAAGGCGGCCAGGTCGTCCATCCAGGGCACCAGCTCCTTGGTGGCCTGCGGCAGGTAGCCGACGACCGGCTTCAGGTCTGCCAGCGCCGGGTTGGCATCGGCGACGAAGGGGCGCAGGTCGTCGACCACGGGCCCGGCACGGTCGACGACGGGAGCGGCGCCGTTGATGAAGTGGTGGACCGAGCCGACGGTGCCGTCGAGGTTCTCGACGGCCTCGGGGAGGGTGTCGGAGGCCTTGTCGAGGTCCTTCAGGGTCGGGTCGAGCTGACCGGTGAGGTCGTTGACCTCGCCCATGGATCCGGACAGCTGCTCGGTGAACCCGGGCAGCGTGTCCAACGACGCCGAGAGCTGCTTGTCGCGCTTGGCGACGGCTCCCAGGGTCTTGTCCATCGAGGTGGTCAGCTCGGTGAGCCGCTGTCGGTCGTGACCGACGGATTCCGAGATGGTGGTCAGCGAGGTGACCAGCTGGGAGATGTTCGTACGCCGCTCGTTGAGCGCGTTGATGACCGGCTCCCACTGCTTCATGGTCGCGGTGGTCGCGTCCAGGCCGGCCGGAAGCGTGGTCGGCGCGTCCTTCAGACCGATCTGCGACTGGTCGATCAGTGTGGTCAGCGCAGCCCGGGTGCGCGCGTCGAGCTTGTCGAGCACCTCGTACGGCTGGACGGCACGCTTGGTCTGCGCGACCGGGAGCGTCCCGCCGTCCTCGAGCAGGCCAGCGGGCGGGCCGCCCGGATCGAGCTCGATGTACATCACGTTGAGCGGGGCCTTGGTGCGCAGGATCGCGGTGGCGTTGCGGTAGACCCGCTGCTCCTTCTCGAACTCCACGGTGACCTCGGCGGTGCCGGAGTCGGTCGGGTCGGCCGCGGTGATCCGGCCGACCGGCACCCCGGCGATCCGGACCTCCTGGACCGCCTCGGGACGTACGCCGGGGGCCGCGGTGAACTCGATCGCGACCGACTGGCGGTCCTGCCACGGCAGCGAGATGTGGTGGTTGCTGAGGACGTAGACACTGGCTGCCAGACCGGCGAGGAGCGCGACGGCCACCGCGATCGAGTCGCGCTTGAGCCCCGGCGTGTTCCGGATCCGGTCAGCGAGGGTGCTGAGGCTTACCATCAGTTTTCACCTTTCAGCTGCGGGATCAGCTGGGCGAGGGCGTCGTCCAGGTTGAGCGGGGCGACGCTGCCGGCGCTGACGCCGGCCTGGAAGTTGAGCAGGCTGCCTTGGGCGTCCTGAGTCATCGAGGCCCGGTCGAGGTTCGTCACCATGTAGGCGAGCTCCTGGTAGAACTTGTTGTCCGCCTGGACGCCGCCGCCGGTGTCCTTGAACGGACCGGTGCCGCGGTAGGTGCTCCCCAGCGACTCCAGGACGGGGCCGTTGACGCGGTCGATGACCGGGCCCTTGATGTCCTTCAGGATCGGTTTGGTGGTCCGGGCCGTCGGGATCAGGTCCTGGACCAGTGGCTGGGCGTCCTCGAGGAGTCCGGGCAGCTTGGCTGCGACCGGCCGGGTGTCGGCGAGCATCGGCTCCAGGGTCTTGACCAGCGGGCCGACCTCCTCCGCGGTGGGCTGCAGGCCGGTCACGGTCCGATCGAGCTGATGCAACGTCGGAGTGAGCTGGTCGGTGGCCGTCCTCGTCTCGTCCAGGGCCGTGGGCAGACCGCCGACGGTCCGGGAGAGGTCGTTGCTGTGGTTCGCCAGGGTGGTCGTCGTGGTGTTCAGGTTCACCAGGCTGCGGGCGAGGGCGGCGTCCTGCTTGTTGAGCGTGGCCGCGAGGCTCTCCACGTTGCCGACCAGTTCCGGCAGGTCGCGCTGAGGCCTGGTGCCCTGGACGGAGGTCAGCAGCCTCGTCGAGGGGTCGAGGACCTGCGGCGCCTGGTGGGCGAAGGACCGGATCGACTTCTGGTTCTTGTTCGACAGGGTCGCGCCGGCCTCCTTGATGGTCCCCTGGAGGTCCTTCCTGGTGTCGGTCGGCAGCGCGGAGAGGATCGCGTCGAGCTCGACCGGGACATGGGTGCGGGTCTTCGGGATCGCCTTGTCGGTGTACTCCCCCGCCCCGTTGGGGACCAGGTTCAGGGCGTACTGGCCACCGAGGACGGTCAGCGGCTCGACCCGGGCGCTGGGGGTCGACCCGAGCCGCTCCTTGACGCCGTCGTCGATCTTCATGTCGACGTGGGTGGTGCCGTCGGCGTCCTGGCGTACGTCGGAGACGACGCCGACCTGCAGGCCGGCGACCTTCACCTTCGTCTTGCCCGAGATCAGGCCGTAGTTCTGGTCGAAGGTGGCGTGGATGGTGTCACCCGACCTGAGCAGCAGCGAGAGCTGGGTCTTGAAGGCCAGCGCGGTGAGGACGGCGACCAGGACGACGATGAGGATCACCGCGCGGCGGGTCAGCGGCGACCCGGCCGTCCGGAACCAGTTGGAGAGCGCGGACATCAGCACTTCCCCTTTCCGTACTTCAGACCGTGGGAGAACGCCTTGCCCGGACCGGAGTACGGGTCGACGTTCGCGAGCGGGTCGGGCTGGCTGGCGACGTAGACGCCGGGGAAGACGAGCATCGCGCTGAAGTAGTGCTTGTCCGGTCCGTAGTTGCCGCTGAGCAGGTCGTTCTCGCAGAACAGGGTGCCTGCGTCGGGGGCGTACGGGCTGAGCACCTCGAGCGTCGGTGCGGTCTTGCCGAGCGTCTTGCGCGCCCGGCCGACGGTCGGCTCGGCCTTGGTGACGGCCGGGACCAGCGTCCCGACGGGCTCAGCGGATCCCTCGGCGAACTTCTTCACGGTGACCGCGACCGGTGGCGCCTCGACCAAGAAAGCGCGCAGGTTCGGCACCGACTCGACCAGGTCGTCGACGCCGGGCCGCAGCTCGGTGACCGCGTCGGCGGTGTCGTCGAGGGCCGGGTTGATCTCGGCCAGACCCTGGCGGGCCGTCACCAGCGTGGCCGGGGCCTGCTCCACCGTCTGGCGGAGCGGCTCGGTGTCGTCGGTGTTGACCGCGCCGAGAGTGGTGTTGGTCGTCGTGACGAGAGTCTGGATCTGCCGCTCGTGCCCGTGGATGTGGGAGACCAGCCGGTCACCAGTCACGAGCAGGCCGTCGAGGTCGGTCTTCGGGTCGGAGGCCGTGTCGAGCACGAGCGTGGCGTCGTCCAGCATGCCGGGCGCGACCTGGAGGGCGCTGTAGAGGTCCTTCTGGTGGCCCGAGACTCCCCCGCCGACCTCGCGCAGCCCGAC
Source organism: Nocardioides sp. NPDC047086 (assembly GCF_040643685.1). Classification (NCBI taxonomy): domain Bacteria; kingdom Bacillati; phylum Actinomycetota; class Actinomycetes; order Propionibacteriales; family Nocardioidaceae; genus Nocardioides; species Nocardioides sp. NPDC047086. The sequence continues at coordinate 40,057 of NZ_JBEYUV010000007.1, read as the reverse complement.
CTGCAGACCCTCGCGGGCCTTGGGGGGCAGCGCGGAGAGCACGGTGTTCAGGTCGGAGGAGCTCGTGGTCTGCTCAGCCGCGATCGGCTTCCCGCCGAGCAGGCCGGAGCTGGCCGTGCCGGGGTCGAGAGAGACGAACTTGCGGCCGAGGACCGAGGCGTTGCCGACCGCGGCGGTCGCATCGGAGTACAGGTCGCGGTCGCCGTCCAGGCGCATCTTCACCAGCGCCCGGCCGTTCTCGTAGGAGATGCCGGTGACGACGCCGACGCGGATGCCGTTCTGGGTCACGTTCTGCTGGGGCTTCAGGGTGCCGACGTCGTCGAAGTACGCCGAGACCTCGGTGTGGTCCTTCAGCGGCAGCGCGCCGCCGCCCTGGACCAGGGTGCCGACGTAGGCGATGACGCCGCCGGCCGCGATCGCGACGATCCCGATCAGGAGTCGCCGAGCGTCTTGTCGGTGCAGTCGTGCGCTCATGAGTGGCCTCCGATGAGCTGGTCGAGGAGGTTCTGCTCCTGCGAGGAGGTGAGTCCGGTAGCGCTGTCAGGGTCGTCGGAGGCGCCGCCGAGCAGCGGGCCGGTGAGGTCCGAGAGACCCTTCTCGGCCTTGTCGGCCGTGCCAGCGCCCTTCGCGGGATCCTCACCGCCGACGGTGCCGATGTTCGGCAGCACCTCGGCGCCGACGAGCGAGTTGAGCGCCTCGGGGGTGACGTGGACCAGGCCTCGGAAGTAGTGGCTCAGCCCGTCGCGCGAGTTGGTGCTCAGCGCCCACTTGGTGACGAACGACATCAGGTCGCCCAGGTGCTCGTCGAGGAGCTCGTCGCCCACGGGCCGCAGCTCCGAGGCGGTCGTACGCAGGTTGTCGCCCGAGGCGCGCAGGTCCTCGGTGATCGGCTTGATCCTCTTGAGGAGCGCGTCGAGTTCAGCGAAGAGCGGACCGAAGGAGTTGAAGGCGGGATCCGCGTAGGGCGAGAACCGGTTGATCTCGTCGGCGATCTCGGCCAGATCCCGGGTGACCGGACGGGCCTTCTTCAGGGTCGGGGTGACCGTGGCGGAGACCGTCTCGAGCGAGGTCAGGGTGCTCTGGGCCTCCTTGAGCGTGGCGGGCAGCTCGGCGATGGTCGCCTCGAGCGCCGTCTGCTCGTCGGCCAGAGCGTCGAGGGTCTCCCGGGCGCGCGAGATCAGCAGGTCGAGCTGCTTGCCGTTCTCGCCGGTGAGCGACGCGGCGACGGGGTCCGCCTTGGCGACGAGATCGGTAAGCACCTTGTTCTGGCTCTGCAGGATGGCGCCGACCTGGTCGAGGTTCTCCATCAGGGGTGCGAGCGCCTTGAGCGCGTCGGCCATCTTCTGGCCGCCACCGTTCATGGTGCCCTCGCCCAGCGTGCTGACCAGCGCCGCGAGGGCGGTGGAGGTCGGGTCGTCGAGGGTGTCCAGGACGTCTTGGAGGTTGACGGCCGAGTCGGTCTGCTTCAGCGGGACCGTGTTGTTCCTCAGGTAGGGCGAGGACTCCTTGCCGGGCTCGACGGAGACGTAGTTCTCGCCGAGCGCGTTGATCGGCTGGATCAGCAGCTTGGCGTCCTGGTGGACCGGGAGCACGTCCTCGTCGAGGTCGAGGGTGACCCGGGCGACCCCCTTCTCGAGCTTGATCGACTTGACCTTGCCCACCTGGACACCGGAGGTGCGGACCTCGTTGCCGACCTCGAGCGGGCTGGCGTCCTCGAAGAGGCCGACGAGCTCGGTCCTGCTCGGAGAGGCTCCCATCAGGTTGGTGCCGGTGACCGCGGTCGCTGCCCCGACCACGACGGTCGCGGAGATGACGGTGACTTTCGAGATGAGCATCAGTTGATCCCGTCCCCTTCTGCATCGGTCCATGGCTGGCCGGCGATCGAGCCCGGCAGCGGACGCGCGTCCTGTTTCATGCCCGGCGGCATGACGCCGGGGTTCTGGTCGAAGCTGCTGGCCGAGGCGGTGATCAGCGCACGGGCGTAGTGGCCCGAGGCGTCCCGACTTCCGAAGACGCCGTTCCAGTTGCTGAGCCAGCCGACCAGCTCGGGGGTGTAGGGCCGCAGGTACGAGACCATCGGGTCGGCCTGCTCCAAGGCGCTGGTCGCGGTCGGCAGGATCGCGTTGGCGTCGTTGACGAGCCCCGGGGTGTACTGCAGCAACTCCTGGGCGTCCTTCAGGGTGCCGGGCAGCATGGCCAGGGCGGGCCGTACGTCGGCGAGCACCGGGTTGGCCTGCTTGGCGATCGCCGGGAGACGGTCGGTCGAGGGCCGCAGGGTGCGGAGCACCTTCCGGGTGGAGTCGACCGGCTTCGGGACCGCCTCCAGCGCGGTGGTGGCCGAGTCGATCGTCTCGGGCAGCTTCTCGATGCTCGCGGAGAGCTCGGCCTGACGGCCGGCGATCTGCTTGGTGAGCGTGTCGAGGTTGTTGATGCTCGCCGCGAGCTCGGCGTCGTTGGCCGAGACGTTGGACGTCACGCCGTGCAGCTCGGTGATGATCTTCTTCAGCGCCGGCCCGTCCTGGGCGATCGCGCCGAGCAGGTCGGCGATGGCCTTCACCGTCGGCCCGGCCTTGGCCAGGGTCGTACGCAGGTCGGGCTGGGTGCCGGCGAGGGTCTTGTTCAGTTGGGCGACCAGGGTCTGCAGCTGCTTGCGGGTGGGCGCATCGAGGGTGGCGAGCAGCTCGTCGACGTCGACCGCCTCGGCGTTGCCGGTGACCAGGTGGCCCGACGGCATCTCGGGGTTGGTCTTCGCACCGGGGACGAGCTCGATCATCCGGGTGCCGAGCACGGAGGCCCACTTGACCCGGGCCGTGGTGCCGGCGCGGAGCGGGGCGTACTCGTCCTCGATGGCGACCTTGACCTCGGCCTGGCCGTCGCGGACGCCGACCGAGGTGACCTGCCCGACCCGCTGGCCCTTGATCATGACGCTGCCGTCCTCGAAGGCAGAGCCGGCCGAGGGCATCAGCAGGGTCAGGCTGTAGTCGGGCCCGTCGGTGAGCTTGACGACGCCCCAGGTCAAGAGGGAGCCGACGATCACCAGGGCGATGACGCCCTTGGCACCGACTCGTTGAAGGATCGCTGTCATCGTCGTCCCCTCAGTCCATCCCGAGCGGGCCGTCGGCGGCTCCGGCCAGGAACTGGCGTACGAACGGGTCCTCCGAGGCGAAGGTCTCCGCGGCGGTGCCCGCATGCACGATCTGCCCCTTCCACAGCACCGCCACGTGGTCGCTGACCTCCTGGGCGGTGGGGATGTCGTGCGTGATCACGATGTAGGTGCCGCCGTGCTGGCGGTGGACCTTCTGGATCAGACGCCCGAGGAGCTTGGTGCGGACCGGGTCCAGACCCGAGTCGGGCTCGTCGAAGAGCACCACGTCGGGCCGCATGACCAGCGCCCGCGCGAAGCCGGCACGCTTGCGCATACCGCCGGAGATCTCGTTCGGCGCCTTGTCGACGGCGGCCTCGAGGCCGACCTCGGAGAGGTGGAACATCACGGTGTCCCGGATCTCGGCCTCGGAGAGGTTGGTGTGCTTGCGCAGCGGGAAGGCGATGTTGTCGTAGATGTTCATCGACCCGAAGAGGGCACCGTCCTGGAAGAGCACGCCGAACCGCTTGCGCAGCTCGTAGCGCTCGTGCTCGGAGACGCCCCAGATGTCGCTGCCGAAGACGCGTACCTCGCCGGCGTCGGGCTCGAGCAGACCGACGATGTGCTTGAGCAACACGCTCTTGCCGGTGCCGGACGGGCCGAGGACGGTGGTGATGGCGTTGTGGACAAAGGTCAGATCGATGCCGTCGAGGATGTTGCCGGAGCCGAACGACTTGCGGACGCCGACCAGCTCGATGCTGTGCGGACTGTTCGGCTGCTGCTCGAAGCTGGTGTGCGGAATCGTGAGATTCGCGGTCATCTTTTCCTCCCGTGGACGTGGCGCGCGAGTCATCTAGTTGCCGATCGGTGCGTTGGGGGTGTTGCCGTAGAAGAGCTGGACCAGCGCCATGCCGATGAGGCTGACGAGGACGAGGTTGACGAGCATCGAGCGCGCCGTGTTGAGGCCGACGCCGACCGGGCCGCCCTTGGCGGTGTAGCCGAAGTACGAGGCGACGGTGAGGATCACGACGCCCAGGACCGTTCCCCAGATGACCGCGAGGATGAAGTCGCGTGGGTTCTGGAACAGGAACAGGTAGTACTGGAAGCCGCCCGGACTGACCGTCTGCAGCAGCTGTACGTTGAAGAGGAACCCCGCGAAGAAGTTGACCACCATCGAGGTGACGAAGATCAGGGGCATCGTGATGGCCCCCGCGATCACCCGCGTGCTGACCAGGTAGGGGATCGACCGGATGCCCATGACCTCCATGGCGTCGATCTCCTCCGAGATCCGCATCGCGCCGACCTCGGCGACGATGCCGCAGCCGATCTTCGCCGCGACCATCCAGCCGAAGACCACCTGGATGATCCCGCGGACCCCGGCGACGGAATTGACGGCGGCGATGTAGGAGTCGATGCCGATGCTGGCGAAGAGGAAGTTGGCGGTCAGACCCATGACCGCGCCCATCATGAACAGCATCGCCAGGATCACCAGGCTGTTCTCCCGAACGATGGCGCTGGCGTGCCGCACGATCTCGGAGGGGTAGAGACGGATCGCGACCGGGATCTCGGCGAAGACCTTGCCGACGAAGCCGACGAACTCCCCCACTCCGTCCAGGCGGCCCTTGGCAGGCTGGACCGGGCGGCGGCGACGGGCGGCGACAGGCGCGACCGGGCGTACCGGTTCGGCGGCGGTCATCGGAAGTTCCCCAGGTTCGGGAAGAGGCCGAGCAGCAGGGCGTTGAAGGCGAGCTGAAGCACCCACACGCCCACGAAGGAGAGCACCACCGCTTGGTTGACGGCGCGGCCGAGGCCGATCGCGCCACCGGAGGCGTGCAGGCCCTTGTAGCAGCAGATCGTGCCGATCAGCAGGCCGACCAGGAAGCAGTTGGCGACCACGGCCAGCACCTGGACCGGCGAGACGTTGGCGAACAGGTTGCTGTGGAAGTCGGCGCTGGACTGCCCGGCAACGTAGTTGGCGCCGACCTGCATCGAGACGATCGTGACGATGATCGAGGGCACCGAGATCAGGGTCGTGAGCAGGGTCAGTGAGACCACCCGCGGGACGGCGAGGTCACGGATCGGGTCGACGCCCATGACCTCCATGGCGTCGATCTCCTCGCGGACCTTCCGGGCTCCGATGTCGGCAGTCAGCGCCGAGCCGATCACGCCGGCGACCACCATGGAGACGATCCACATCGTGAAGGTCCGCATCGCCTGCAGCAGGAGAAGCGGGCCGAAGAGCTGGGTGGCTCCCGCCATCGCGAAGAACTGGACCGTCAGGATCGACATGAAGATGAGGAACCCGAAGATCGCGGCAGCGATCGGAAGCGAAGCCTGCTTCAGGGTCTGGTACATGTCGTCGGCGACGTCGACCCAGTAGCCGCGCGGATGCAGCACCGCGCTCTTCACGATCTTCACGAGCAGGTCGACCATCCCGCCGGCCTCGACCACAGGGCCACGCACCTTCGGCGGCAACCATCTGAGCGAGTTCGACAACGGGTTGTCGTAAGGACCACGCCTGGTGATCGGCGGGGCAGCGGCACCTGTGCTCATACCTGTCTGCGCTCCTCGTGCAACTTGATGGGGCGGGCCGGGACACCGACAGCGGCGGGTTCCAGCTCGGCGCATCGAGGTGCGACGCGCATCACACTCAACGAGGTCATGTGATGCAGGTTACGGGATAATCCGTACGCCTTTAGGTTTTTTTTCTATAGGCATTAGTTTTACGTTCGTGATGCATCGGTGCCCCGCCCCGCCGGAAGCCCGCATCAGCAGGGCGGCCGCGTCCTCGAGTGCGTCGGACGTTGCCAAAGGCGCCGTGGACGAAGTCGTCGTCGCGAGCCCTCAGCGATGGGGACGCGGTGGCACTCACGCACCCGAGGCACGCACGTGCCTACGAGGCCGGCTGAGGCGATGACAGAGGACTCCGGAACGTGAGCCACTATCCGCCGTAAAAGCGATCAAGCCGTGTTCTGAACCTTCTTTCGAAGGTTCAGAACACGGCCCTGATCAGGTGTTTCGGTGGAGGTGAGGGGACTCGAACCCCTGACCCTCTGGTGCAGTTCCGCCCCCGCACCGAACTTCGGAGAATCTCGATCGCCCTCGACAGAACTAGCCTCTGACCTGGGCCGATGTCCTGAACGATGGACATCGGTAGCTTCACTCTACATCGCCGTTTCGTGCGAACTCGCCCTGATTCGGGGCGTCTATGACATCAAAGTGCGGAGTTTCCGCTGACTCGCGCCGCATTGAAGCACCACAAGAGCAGCTTCGGCAGAGCGCTGAGTTCCGTCGCTCATCAGATCCAGGTCCTCAGCGAAGCCGTCCTTGGCACGCTCGGCCCGGGTCACCGCAGACTCTCACGACGCGCCCCTCGCCCGAGCGACATCTGCCAGACGCTGGATCTCAGCGGCAACCCGACTGCTTCGCGTGTTCCATGCATACGCTGTCGCCAGGTTGGACTGCTGGACCGCCCACACATTGATGAGCGACGCATCACGGCACACGATCTCCAAGCCAGTGGAGGACGGCTCGACCCACATGACGTCACGCAGCGGCACAACGCGAGCCGTCAGCATCCCCACGACGATCAGCCGCGGGCCATCGACGCCGACCCAGGGCCGAATCACGTGAGTCCACGACGCGGCCAGCCCGGCTGCCAACGGGCCCCAGAAGTACCAGGACGCCAGACCCTGGTAGGTCACAGCCATCACGAAGGCTGTAAGCACAAGAACAGACAGGTTTCCACCGACCCATGCCAGTCGACTCGTACCCCAAGCCGGCGCGCCTCGACGCAACAGCCGCAGTCGAAGCAAGGGGTACCCAGCCAACCACCCGCCGCCGGCCCGTAGAACTGATATGGCGGCGACACCCAAACCGGCAGCCACTACGCTGCCCCGCCCCTCGATGATACAAACGGAGCGGTCGGCGCACTCAAGTCAAGCGAACGAATCTCTACAGCTGACTCTGCGTTCACCATCTCTTACCGCTCGCTTCCAGGGCCATGAGCCACTCGGCGAACTCATGCGAGTCCGGAAGCGGCGCGGGGAGAGCGATCGCTGGGAAGCCGAACAGCCTTCGATTTGCCCGCGTCAAACGACGCTGGATGCGCCCCAACCTTTCTACAAATGATTGCTCGAAATCCAAGGTTACCTCAACAACGACCATGTCAATGCCACCAGTTGAATATACAAACGCACCTTCGAACTCGGGCCATGGAATGAAGTGGTTCCGACCATCTCCGTAAGTGACGCCGATCCCGCCCTTCGAAACTGTCACTTCGCCTGAAGGACGAACAAGTTGGAGTGCAATTAGTGACGCAGCAACCAGACCGAAGAGGGTCACGCAGATCCCACCAAAAAGGCCACCCAGATCATCGGGGACAACCAAAATTACACCGGCTGCCACGAAGACGGCGCTTCCCCCAAGGCCAAACCACAGGCGCCGCTTAACTACTCGCAGTCGAACAGTCCCATTCTCCTGCCAGTCGGCGCTCCAAATAGCCCGCAACTCACTGTCGCTTCTCGTCATACCGGCTCTCCCAGACGCGAGGTGTAGGTCGTCGTGGTCGCCGGCAATAGGCCCGGCGTCATCGAGGTCGCCCCGAGTTGGACCCCAAGCGTGCGACCGCCGCGGCCTCCTCGATACGGGCAACGATCTTCGCTACCCTTTGATTGGGGCGGCCTTTGGCAGCATTTCCGTAACCCGAGAGCGCGCGTAGAACAACTGGCTGACCGTCATTTGAAACTTGAAGAATCGGCGCCCAAACCAACATGAACTTGACGTCAATGATCTCAGCATATGCGCTACGGATGTTCACCAGGCGGATCGTTCGATTCCACAAGAATCCCCACCGTTTAACCTTCAGCTTCGAAGCGGTCAGTACGCCCCATGGCAGGAGAGATCTTACGGAGAGCACCAGCATCAAGACTGAAACAGCATTACCGATTCTTGTTTCACTACCCAGGGCGCCTAAGCAGATCATCAACAGAATACCAACGACCACCAACGACCAAGGGGTCCAGAAAAAGACGCGACGACTCCTCTGAATCACTAACGAAACACTCCTGCCTGCGTACTGAACAACCCGGCATACGCTGCCCCATCACGCTTCCCCTGGGCCAACAAACCGGCGCATAAGCTCAACACGCTGTTGCACCTTTACGTTCGGCGGACCATCCCACGACCTGCCATACCCCGCCAGTGATCGAATCTTCAGCGGGCGCTTGCGGCCACGCAAACGGACCACCGGCGCCCACGTCGGCCGACTCGGCGATCCTCCGTCGATCAACTCCGCATCCACCGAGAAGATCTCATCGCGATGAAACCTGAACGTCCAATAGATACGACGTACGATCATCGTCTCGTTCCGCAACGTGACTCCCGTAACCGCAGTACGAACTGCGACCAGCACACCGACACCTCCGATTGCTCGGGCCGCTGTGTCTGGCTGCGACATCAATGCCAGCGGGAGCCACCCAATCACAGCTGCCAGCACCAAACACCACGGACTCCAGAGCCGAACAGTCCTCACGCTGTCTCCACCGATCATCGGAAAACCATTGCTTGAGCTGACATATCGGCCCCGGCAACGGCGACCCCGACCTGAGTGCTCATCGCAAACTCCGACGCGTGGCCAGGTCGCCCTTGGAGCCCGGCAAAGGGCCTCGGCGCGACGCGTGCGGCCGCGTACCCGCCTTTGATGGCATGGCCCACACCTGCGCCACTGACAGCAAACGCTGAGCCGACAGCCCATCGCTTGTACGTTTCTTTGTTACGCAGTGTCTCTCCGACGCTCTGTCCCGTCGCGGACTGGACGCTCGCCTGAGCCGATATACCAGCCATCGCCACACCTAGCACCGCACAGGCGGCAAGCCCGACGCCAGGAACCAAGCACCCGGCCACAGCCGCAACCGTGGCAATCGTCCCCCGGTTATCCACGAGCCATTGGCCCGCGTCTGACGCAGCGTTCGCAATGCTTTGCCCAGCGCTCTTGATACCTGCGGTGACTGCATCGCGAGCCCTCTGGTCCGCCTTCGCCGCAGCCTTCGCCAATCTCTCGACGTGTTCAGCATGCCGCTTCGCAGCCGCCCAGGCATCACGAGCCTTCTGTTTGCCCCACGCCTTCGCCGAACTGCCAGCCCGCTGCAACGTCCCACCCGGATCGCGCGCAAAGCTCCGTACCCCGGAAACCACCCGTTGCACTGTCGGTGAGGACGACACCCCTTTCGCCACGTACGAGATCGCCCGACCAACCGGCGTCGTCTTGACCACCGACCAGATCGCCCGACTCACCGACTTCACCACTGCAACCACGGGCTTCGTGTGCCTCTTCACAGCACTCACGACCTTCGATGCAGCCTTCTTCGCCTTGCTCACCAGACCGCCCAGCCACATCCCCGAGGGATCCGACCACGTCACCGGATTCGAGTTCGCATAGCTATAGGCAGCCCACTGCTGCGGATCAGTCACATCCATGATCGGATCCGGAGAGATGAACTTCCCCAGACCTGGGTCGTAGTACCGGGCACCGACCTGCACCAGACCAGTCGCATCAGCCGGCTTGTCAAGGAACCCGTGATCACCCGTCCACGTCGGAACCGCGCCACGCTGACCACCGTAGGGGTCCATGTAGCGCCGGTGGACGGTGTTGGTTGCCTGGGCGACCTGGACCTGACCGGTGCCGTGATGATCCGCCACGATCGTGGTCGTCCCCGAGGCCCCAGCCGCGGTCCGCACCGCCACGGTCTCCCCGTTGAAGGTGTAGTACCGCTGCGCTGTCACCACCGAGGTCTCATCATCGACCGTGACCTCCTGACCACCCGGCAGATACACCGTGGTCTTGCCGTCCTGCTTCCGCACCAGACGATCACCATCAGCGGTATAGGTGTAGGTCGAAGCGTCTCCGCCGTCCTCGGTCACCGACGCGAGCTCACCCTCCGCATCCCACGCCAACGACTGCGCCGGCTCACCGGCGACCGCGCGGGTGGTCATGTTCCCCGCCGCGTCATAGTCATACGTGTTCGTCACGCTGGTCCCACCCGTGGTGGTCTCCACCGACGACACCGCATGCGCCTTCGCACCACCAGCCGCCGGGTAGGCATAGGTCGAAACCGCATCCGTCGAACCATGCTGCGTCAGGCTCGTCCGGTTACCGACCTTGTCGAACCGGTACGAAGTCCAATACTCCGCCGCACCACCCAAACCAGCCACGCTCGGTGCCGCCGCACAATCACCCGACTCCGGGGTCCACGCCTCCGCCAACCGGCGTAGACCGTCGTAGTCGAAACACTGCACATCCCCGGCCACACCCGTCGCGGTCGGCCTGTTCGCAATCGCCCGCACATTCCCGGCATCGTCATAGGAATAGGCAGCGTCATAGTCATAGCCGTCCGCGCCCTCCCGCGTCACCCACGACTTCTCGAGGCGACGCGTCCCCACCGCGTACTGGTAGTTGGCCTGAACCACATAGTTCCCACCCAGATCCGCCTGCAACAACTCACCGAACTGCGAGTACACAGAGTTCGCGACATAGGTACCGTTCGGGAACAAGCCCGCCATCCAGCCCGCCTGGTTCGCGTCGTCATAATGCGTGGTGACCCGCTCAGCCGACAAGTTCCCCACCTTCGGAAGACTCATCGTCTTCACCCGACCATCGACGGTATAGGTGTAGGCGTAGTCATAGGTCCCAGCCACTGCACCCATCGAGGACGGGATCGTCACCCGCTGGCCGGTCGGCCGGTAGCTCGCGTCGTACCCGGTCGCCTCGACCGAGAAGTCACTCAACCCGTCATGACGGGTCGACCGCACCGTGGCACCCTTCACCACCGTGCCGTCAGCCAGCTTGTCGTAGTCCCACGAGGCCCGCACCGCTCCGGTCGCGCTGTCATCACGCACCGTGGTCTTGCGACCCAGCAGGTCGTAGGTGAAGGCGAGCTTCTCACCGCGGGCGTCGGTGGTGGTCAGGACCTGGCCGGCGTCGTCGTAGGTGACGTGGGTGGTGCCCTTGTCGGGGTCGTTCACCTCGGTCTGACGGCCCAGCAGGTCGTAGGTGTAGGTCCACTGGTTGTTGTCCGGGTCGTTCATCTTGGTGAGCTGACCGGCCTCGTCATAGTCATACTTCGTCGTCTGATAGGCACTCGCGGTGGTCGCGCCGGTGTGCTGACGCAGCTCGATGGTCTGGCCACGCGCATCGTCGATCGTGGTGGTCGGGGTGGCGCCCTCGGGCGGGTTCACGCTGACGCGGTCGCCGCGGTAGCTGGTGGTGGTGCGCCAGACCTCTTCCTCGTTGACCTGGAAGATCTCGGCGGTCGGGCGGCCGGCGCCGTCATAGCGGGTCACCGTGCGACCCGGCACTGCTGCGGCCGGGACGACCAGGGAGGTGGACGGGTTGCCGGTGGTGAACCACGGGCTGTTCGCCCGCCACACCAGGCCGCGGGAGTCGTAGATCATGTCCGTGACGACCCTACCGGCGCTGGTCTCCTCCGCCGACGGGGACTGGGACTGGCGCTCGCGAAGCAGGCCGTCATAGATCGAGGTGCTGGTCAGATACTTCGACCCGTCGTGGTTCAGGGTCTGGGTGGTGACCGCGGAGATCCCGTCGCCGCCGATCGTGTAGGCGTACTTCACGTTCGGGGTGTCGGTGCCCTGAACACGGCCGGGCTGCCACACCTGGGTCGCACGACCCAGCGCATCGAAGGTGCCGGAGCCGACCTTGCCGTTGCCGTCGGTGACCTTGGTGACCGATCCCCAGGCGGGGTGGACCACGGTGGTGGTCACCGATGCCGACACGCCCGCGGCGGGGTCGCCGTCGGGGTCCTGGCCGGTGGTCTTCACACCGACATTCTGACCGTTCGCGTCGGTGTAGGCGGTGGTGGTCTGCCGGCCAAGGGCATCCTTCACGCTCGTGACCCGGCCATAGGAGTCATAGGTGGTGGTCTCGGTGGTCAGATACTGCGGCGTGGTGCCGTCGTAGGCCTTCAGATCCTGGCTGCGGGTGATCAGGCCCCGGGTCGGGGCATCGCCGAAGCTGCCGCCGTCGAAGGCGGTGCGGACATCGCTGATCACGTCGGCCGGCCGGCTCACGGTGGCACCGCAGGCCTTGGCGACCATCTCGACGCGAGATGTCATCCCGATGATGTTCTTGGTCGTGTTGTTGGCGTAAGTGTTGACCGTGCACTGGTCATCGGCGCTGGTGCTGACATCGCCCAGGTCGTTGATCTTCACCGCGAGGCCGAGGCTGTTGTGCTCGGTCTCGGTGCGGACCGTGCGGTTGCCGCCCGCCAGGTCGGGGGCAACGACGCGGGTCTCGGTCGTCGAGGTGCCGACATGGAAGGCCTTGTCGCCGTCCGCGTCGGTTGCCGTCGCGGCCGAGCGCCACGGGGTCGCGGTGGTCCGGTCGACCTCGCTGCTCCCGTTGTAGGTGATGTCGGTGCGGACCTGACCGGCGAACTGCTTGCGGTCGATCACGCCGTCCACAGAGGCTGAGACGGTGCCGCCGGAGTCGTTGAGCCGGCCGCCGTTGAGGCCGCGGAAGTAGGTGGTGCGGGTGATGTTCTGCGGCTCGTCGGGATTGTTGGGGGCACCGGTGGCGACCTTGACCGAGCCGTAGCCACGCCAGGTCGACCAGGTCCGCTCCTTGGGTGCGGTCAACTCGTCGTCGTTGTAGCGGAACGCCGGGTCGCCCTCGTAGGTGTAGTGGATCTGCTGGGACAGGCTGGTCGCGGAGTCGTTCGGGTCGTCGGTCACGGCCTTGACGACGTACTTGTGGAAGTACTCCAGCACCGGATCAGGCTCACCCTGCGGGATCCACCGGACCGGGAGGCAGCGCATCGTGTTCGACCACGGATTGGCCGGCTTGTTGGTCGCGCTACATTGCGGCGCCGAGTAGTCGATCGAGGTCACCGCGCCGGCCTCCGCGGTGATCGAGGTGAGCCGGTAGCGGTTCATCATCGGCCGGTTGTCGCTGGACGTGTCAACCCGGTTCGCCATCTGGGTGCCGCGGAAGGTGGTCGCCGGCAGCGTGATCTGGGACCCGACCAGACCGAGGTGCTGGATCTTGGACAGCCACAGCGCCGGGTCCGTGTCGTCGCCCGGGTTCGGGAACGTGTGGGACAACTTCCACTGATCGACACTCTGATACGAACCATCCGACTTCAGGTACTGCGCGGTCACCGCGGTCAGCCGCTTGCGAGTGAAGAAGGCCGCCGAATACTTCGTCTTGCAGTCCGTGCTCGAGGTGCAGATCTGGTCGAAGGGCACATCGGGCCAGTTCGACTTCGTCGCGTCAGTCAGGTCGCCCGGCTCACACTCGCTCGCGGCCTGGACACAGCGCTCGGCCATGGTGAACGAGACCCGGTACGGGGCTTTGTCGGTCAGGGTCCCGGTCCGGGTGCCGTAGTCGATACGGGCGAGGTAGCCGCCGCGCTGGTAGCCGGCCACGCCCTGGCCCATGTTGTAGCCGTAGTTGTCCGACTCGCGGCCGTAGACATAGGTCATGGTGTTGCCGTGGACGTCGATGACGTAGTCGAGGTTCCACCGCCAGGTCTGGCGACACCGGGAAGCCCCGAATCCACCGTTGGCGGCGGACTGGTAGCACGGCTCGCCGGGGTGGTTGCCGTAGACCGGCTGGGTCCATGACGAGTAGGTGTTGACAGGGTCGTCGGCGGCGCGCTTGTCGCGGCCGAAGAAGTACTGGGTGCCGTCGTCGGTGGTGACCTTCCAGTACTCCTTGTCGTTGTCCTGGTTCCAGCCGCCGCTCAGCTTCTCGATCTTGGTGTTGTCATCGGTCTCGGCGTGCCACTCGCCCGTGGTGGCGTCCTTGATCAGGTCGCTCGAGGAGCCGCCGAGGACCAGCGTGGCGTTGTCCGAACGCCAGCACATGTCACCGGTCTTGTGGGTGGCGTTGTTCGGCGTCTTCCCGTCCACCGCGGCCGTGTCGGAAGCACAGGCAACGTACTTACGCTCCACATACCCCGAGGCGGACAGGTTCCAGCCGTCGCCGACCTCCGAGGTCTGGTTGTTGGTCGAAGCAACCTTGCCGTCCAGGCTGCCGGAGCCATAGCCCAGGGACAGGTCCGGCTCGAGACCACCCGGGGACGGCGGCATCCGGAACGGGTACGACCACGCGAACGAACCCGACTGCTCCGAGACCTGCCAGGAGGCAGCCGGGCTCAACGGGGTCGCCGCGAACGACCCCGCCGAGCCCGATGCCGCGGCCGCGACCCCGAACACCATCGGCTCGGCCGCCGGGGCCGTGTCGCCGGCATCGCTGGTGGACTGGACCTCAAGAGTTCCGGTGAGGGTCTTGGCTCCGAGGTCGTTGCTGGTGTCCGTCACCGGGGTCTGAGTCCGGCACTCCTTCTTCTCCGGGGTTTGGACAGCACAGGACGGCAACCGGACCAGCCGCAGGCGTGAGGCCAGGTCGCCGGTCGAGTCCTCGGCAAGCTCGGCGTAGTCGACCTCGAACTTCACCTTGCCCTTCGGCGTTGACGCCGCGGCCTTCTCGGCGGGCTCGACTGCGACCAGAGTCTCGACGCCTGCATCTGCGGCGGCGTCCTCGCCCAACTCGGTCAGCGACAGCTCATTCGCAGCGTTGTCGCCGATGGCCGACTTTCGCTCCGACTTCGAGGCGAGTGCCTTGACCCTGATCTTGCCGAGGTCCTTCTCTTTCCCGCCGACCAGGACGCTCTCGGTCGTGGTCTTGTCGCTGGCCCGGCCCTTGCTGACCGCCGGGAGCTTTGATGCGGCCGGTTCCGGTTTGACCTCGCCAACCTTGGCCGGGGACGCCTTGCCTGGTGCCCCATCGGAGGTGTTGGCGGTCTTCGACGGGATCGTCTTCTCCAGCTTGCGCGCCTCGAGCTGGGTCAGGCCGTACTTGCGGCGTTCCTCCGCAGTCCAGTTCTGCCGAACCTTCAACGAGACATCATCGGCAGCAACCGCCGGCATCGACATCGAGGACCCGATCAGCACCGCCCCCAACGCTCCGGCTGTGACCCGGGGCCACCAACGACGCAACCGACCAGACCAACGCCCGGACGGAGAGACGGCTCGTCTCGGGCGGGATGGTCCCTGGAAGTGTGTGGGGGAATCTGCGCTCATCGGATTTCTCGGCTTCCTGCCACCCGAGTGGTGGCGGTTGACGAATAGCGGGGTAAGAGGAGTGCCGCGGGCCCTGGTTGCGGGGGCCTCGGGCCCGCGGCGGCTTCAGACGGGATCAGCCCGTCAGGCGGCCGGTCACTGGGTCAGCCAGTCATGCGGTGACGTCTCCAGCGCAGATCGAGCTGATCGCGGACTCGGGCCTGACCGCGGTGTAGAGGCGTACGTCATCGATCCCGCCCTTCCAGCGGTTCTGCTCGACCCCGTTCCACAGGTTCGACCCCACCCGCACCGGGCCACCCGGGGACCAGCCCGTCGGCTCGAAACTCGTCGAGGTCGCCGCCGGAACACCGCTGTCGATCGGGAACTCGTCCGGCGGAGTGCCGACCGCGCAGGTGTAGAGCGTCATCTGCTTGTTCGGTGCGTCCCACACCGCGGAGAGGTGCACCCACTCACCGGGGTTGACCGGCCGCGCCGAGGTCACTCGCGTGTCGGTCCCCGAGTCCGAGGGCCGCATCCAGAACCCGAAACACGTCGTCATGCTCTCGGGGCAGTATTGCGACCCGAGCTGGCCGAGCTGGACCCCGCCGTAGAGCTGGCCGTCCTGGGAGACCGCAACCCGGGTGGCGTCCTCGACCGCATCGACGCGGACGTAGGTGGTGATCGTGAACGGCTGAGAGGTGTTCAGCACCGCGTTCGGCGACATCGCGGCGTTGTCGGTGCCATCGAACTCAAGCGCCTGGTCATCCGGAAAGTCGTTCGGGAAGAACGCCCTGAACGGGCCATCACCACGCGCGATGCTCGTCGGCACCGTCAACGGGTGCTCACCGCCGGTCACCGCGTCCGGCACTACATTCGGATCCGCCTCCGGGTCCGCGCTGGTGTCATCCATGCGCCACTGAGCCGCCGCCGTCGCGAAGTCGACACTGAACCGGTAGGTCTTCGCGTCCGAGACGTTCCCGGCCCGGTCGATCGCCTCGACCGTCAGCCGCTGCGAGCCCTCCCGCGACGGAGTGAACGTCTTGGTCAACGTGCCACCGATGCTCGAGGCGTTCTCCGTCTTCGGGGTCGCCCCGTTGAACGAGTAGCGGAATGACTTCGTATCACTCGAGCTCTTGAAGGTGAACGAGCCACCCGTGCCGATACCGCCGGCGATCTGGTCCTCCGGATACCCGCTCGAGGTCACCGTGGGCAGTGCCGGGCGGGTCGTGTCGATGGTGAAGCTGCACATCGTGGACCAGTCGCCCTCACGGTTGTCCGCGGTGCTGATGTCACGTCCGCGGGCACGCCAGATGTAGGTCTTCCCATCACTCAAGGTGCCGGAGGGAACCGTCACCTCATGGAACTGACCCGACGCCTTCGCGCCGTCATAGCCGCTCGACCACAACAGCGACCCGTTGATGCCGACGTCGAACTTCGCCGACACGTTGTGTCCGTCCGGGTCAGAGAACTTCGCCGACAGCACCGGAGTCGTGTCCCGCAGATACGTCCCACCCGAACAGGTCGTCGCCGGGCTGGTGGACATCCCCGTGGGGGCCGACGGCGCACGGTTGTAGGTGACGACCAGCTTCGGGTAACCCGACAACGGCATCCCGTACAGCCGCCACCCGTCCTTGACCGCAGAGGCGGACTTCACCATCAGCGTGTAGCGCGGCCAGTTGTCGAACTTCGCGCTGCGAAGGCCGGTGACGACATCCCACTCCTGGTAGCGGGCATCACAGCCATAGTCGATGTGGCCGCTGCGGAGGGTCGAGGAGTCCTGGAGCGCCATCCGCTCGGGCTGGTTGCCCCACGAGATCCCGGCGCCGTAGCCGCCGGTGCGATAGACCTCGACAGCCGGGCTACCGCTGGTGTCGCAGGTGTGCTCGGGCGAATGGACCTGCTTGTGCTTGAACGTCGCGCTCTGGATCTTCAGATCCGTCCCGTCGAACTGGTCGATCGGGAACTGGTAATACATCCGGGAGATCTTCTTAGCCGAGGACCAGCCGTCATAGCCCACTCGACCACGCATGTCATCGGGGGCGCCGTACCAGTCATCGCCGTTGTCCCACACCATCGCCCACCGGTCATCCTGATCAGCGACCGTGACGGTCGGGTCCAGAACCAGAGGGAAACGCAGATCGCTGGCGGTGAGGAAGTCTGCTGGGGTCTGCAGGCGCAGCCGGTCACCGGTCCCTTCCCCGAACATGCGCGACATCGCGCCATCTGCCGGGTCGACCGCCATCTCCATGTCAGCCGTTCGGGCACCAACCGGCTCGGTCACCAGGTCCTGCACCGCGGCGCCACCGGACTCGCCCGCGTCCCATGCCCTCGGAAGATCGGTAGCCAAGACCACGTCACCAGAAGCGTTGACCGCCTCCACGCGGCCCTGATCGTCTGTGCGGAGCTCGGCACCGTCCACCTCGATGTCGAACGCGAAGTCAGCAACCTCCGGCCGAGCGGCCGCCTCGGCGGTGTGCACGACGAGATACGTGGAGAAGGACTCCACTCCAGCACGCACGACCAGGTCGATGTCGGGCCACACCGACTTGTAGACCGCGAGATCGCCCTCGACGGTCGGAGTCGGGAGGTCGCCGTACTCCGCCGGCCAGGACAACGCGAGGCTCTCACCACCGGGGGCGGCGATCTCGACCAGAGCACCTTCCCCGTTGCCGGAGATCGTCATGTCTGCGATGGTGGCGGCGGGCACCAGTCGGCCGTCCCCTGCTGAGGCAAGCGACGGATCCACGTCGACCCAGTCCTCGCCACGCTGAATGCGCACCGGGTCCACTGTCGACTCCACGACGAGGCCTTCCCCGGGCACAGCGGTCACCAGGTCGCGCTCGGTGGTGTACTCGCTGGCAACCACGGACTCGCCAGACGCCTCCGCCATTGCCATCGCCTCGGTCTCTGACAGCAAGCCATCGGAGGTCGAGACGACCTGGGACGCTGCGATCGCTGCAACCGGACCCGCCAGCGTGCCGGCCGCTGCCACGGCCAACGAGCACAGCGTGGCTCCAACGACATTTCGAGCGCGTGAGCGCATCAACCACTCCAACCATGAGAACTGACCTTGGGTGACGTCGAGACGAACCCGGCGCCAAGCAGATCCAGTCCCCCAGCCGCCACGCGGCCCTGAAGCGCCAGAGAATCGTGGCTTAGATCGGATTGCGATCGGCATGCGAGAAGCATCTGATTTGCATGCCGTTGTATTGCAGTTTCGTGAAGGCGATTACGGATTCATGTCAGAACCCGTGATTCCACACCCAAGATCATGGGTGAGCCGGATGATTTGCCTATGCCAACCGTGGTATCGGGTCGCTCAGTCATCGACGCGGCAAACACATGTGTCGTCCTCGACCAGGTCAACGGGCCCCTCGTTCTCGACATCGACGGCGTCGTGCTGCGTCGCGGCGACGACGTGGTGCCGATCACCGTCACCGAGTTCCTCCTCCTGCGGGAACTCATCACACATCCCGAGAAGGCCCTCAAGCGGGTGCACCTCCTCAGGGCGGCCTCACCCGACGGACGCCAGCACCTCCGGGCAAAAAATCTTCCGCCCCATATCCGGCGGATCAGGACCAAGATCGAGGCCGATCCTGACAACCCCGTGATCATCAAGACCGTCCGAGGGCTCGGATACCGATTCGACCCGCAAGGGTGACCTGCGTCCCGACGGCGCCGTAGTTCAACTGCGCCGCCCAGCGGGTGGCTTCCGTCGCCCAGCCGATGGTTATTGATGGTTACCGAAGGTGACACTCGTTCTGCCCGCAAACCTCTTCCATGCGGTCGGCACGCATGCTACGCAGTTCAGTAGTGAGATACCCCCTGACCTGGAGTTTTTACGGTTGGTGACGGTTGTTGATGGGCGGAGGTTCGGCGTTGCATGGCGGGTTGAAGATATACCGCGGCAGTCCTGCTGCCGCGCGGAACTACGTCGAAGCTGATCGGTCGCGTGTCGATGACTACTACCTGGCCGAGGGCACCGGGGTGGCCACTCGTTACGTCGCCAGCCCTTCCAAGATCGATCTCGCCGGGCCGATGGACGGGGATACATACGAGCGTTGGGTCGCGGGCCGCCACGTTGGGGAGGGGCCATGTGCAGGCCGGGCAAAGGGACGGTTGCGGACCGATGATCGTGCGAACCGATTCGTCGAGATCACGATCAACGGCCCGAAGACGTGGTCGCTGGCAGCCGTCGTGGATCCCGAGATCGCCGCTGCCTACGACCGGGCGCAGGAGCGTGCGGCGCAGGAGGTGATCGGGTGGCTGGCCCAGCACGCCACGACGCGCATCGGCCCGCGAGGGCGGCAGGTCCAGATCCCGGTCGAGGAGATCGAGGCGGCGGTGATCCACCATCACACCTCGCGGGCCGGTGATCCGCACCGGCACCTGCATGTCCAGATCAACGCCAGGGTCTTCGCGCATGGACACTGGCGGGGCTTGCACACCATCGGCGTACGGGACTTCCTCGAGGCGATCAACGGAATCGGCCACGCGGTCGTCATGACCGATCTGGAGTTTCGGACTCTGCTGGCGTCGCGGGGATTCCAGGTCGATGCCGACAGCGGTGAGATCGTCGAGCTACAGCCGTTCGTCGCGACGTTCAGTGCCCGTTCGAGGCAGATCGAGCAGAACCTGGACCGGTACGAGGCCGAATGGCGCCATACACGTCCGGGGCAGGAGCCAGGGCCCCGCCTACGGCAGACATGGGATCGGCGAGCATGGGCTGAGGAACGGCCAGACAAGGTCGTTCCGACCTCGGGAGCGAGGCTGGAGGACTGGTGGAGAGATGAGCTGGCCCACCTCGGGCTCCGCAGGCCCACCCGACCCGTTCCCCTGGAGCCGGTCCGACCTGGGACATTGGACCGAGACGCGATGGCCGCTGAGATCCTGACCGGGCTCGGCGCCCGCGCCTCGGCATGATCGTAGACGGAGCCGTCCGTCGAGAGCTCGCCGAAGATCTCACCGCCCGAGCGGTGAACGCTTCGACGGTGCTGCTCGACCGCGACGACGTACCTGAGCACGTCCGTTCGCTGTCCTCTCCGCGGGTGATCGCCGTGGAGAATCTCCTGGTCAAGAGATTCTCCGCGCGAGGCAACGTCGGTGGCAGACCGGCGTCCCTCCCGACCCGAGTCGGTGTTGACCTGGCCACCGAACAGATCGCCGCGGCGGCGCATCTCGCCGGGTCGGCCCGACTCGTGGTGGTCGAGGGAGCCGCCGGCTCAGGCAAGACCGCGACCCTCGCTGCCGCGGGCGCGGCCATGAGAGCCAAGCGCCGACGGATGCTGGTGGTCTCCCCCACTTTGAAGGCCGCCAAGGTCGCCGCAGACCAGGTCGGCGCTGCGTCACAGTCGGCGGCGTGGCTGGTGCGCCAACACGGGTACCGCTGGGACGACCACGGCCACTGGTGGCTTGTCGACACCGTGCCTACTCCGGCCGCGCGGCTGAGGCGAGGCGATCTGCTCGTCGTGGACGAGGCCGGGATGCTCGACCAGGACACCGCCATGGCTCTATTGCAGGTCGCTGACATGGCCGGCGCCCGCCTCGCGCTGGTTGGTGATCGCCATCAGCTTCCCGCCGTCGGTCGCGGTGGTGTGCTTGACCTCGCCGCCCGTTATGCCACCGCGTGCGTCGATCTCGACGGCGTGCGCCGTTTCCGTGACCCCTCCTACGCGGACCTCACACTGAGGATGCGCAGCGGCGAACGCCCCGAGGCGGTCTTCGATGAACTCCTCGCGCGTGGCCAGGTCATCATCCACCCCAGCGAGGTCGAGCGCCTCGCCGCCCTCGCCTCTCTTGCCTCCGACGGCACCGCGGTGATCACCGACACTCGCGATGCCGCCCAACGGATCAACACCATGGCCCACCACACCAACCCACCCGCCCGCCGCAGCAGTCGGGATCTGGTCACCGACGGCGGCGAGCGCATCAGTGTCGGCGACACGATCGCCACCCTCCGCAACGATCCCGATGCCGATGTCGCCAACCGCGAGACGTGGACCGTCATCGCCATCGGCCGGCACGGCCTCACCATTGCGGGGGAGGCCGGTCGCCGTCATCTGCCGATGTCATACGCGCGGCAGGCGGTCGAGCTGGCGTACGCGACCACGGCCTACGGCATCCAGGGTGCCACCGTCCCCACAGCTCACGTGCTCATCGGGCATCACTCCAGCGCTGCCTCCGCCTACGTCGCCATGACCCGCGGCCGCCACGTCAACGTCGCCCACTTGGTCGCCGACTCCTTCGATGACGCCCGCCAGCAGTGGATCGATGTCTTCGACCGCGACCGTGCCGACCTCGGCCCGGCCCTGTCCACGCAACGAGCAGCCGAGGAGATCGAGAGGTTCGGCCCGATCGGCAAGCCCCGGTACACATCCTCGCGCCGACGCACCTCCCGAGCACCAAACGTCCCCGATCACGATGTTCGGCTCATCTCGACACAGTCCCCATCACGCGACAGCGGACTCGGTCTCTGAAACGCCAACTCAGGCGACTCGCGGGCTGGCTCCCCGCAAGACGTAGTGATCGTCGCCGAAGACCGCCGAGACCTGGATCTCGCCGCCCAGCGCCTGCACATAGCGGGCGATCACATCGAAGGTCGACACGTCACCGCGCTCGACCTGGGAGATGCGACTCTTGGTCACCCCCATCCGCTCGGCCACGTCGGATTGGGTCAGGCTCAGAGCCTTGCGGCGCTCAGCGAGGCGATGCCCATCGATGACCGCCTGATTGCGCTGGCGGCCTTCGGTGACCTTCTCCTCGCCGCCTGCCTGCGCGACGAGATCGTCACGCACATCGGTCCACTTCGGATAGTTGCTCATCGGTCTTCCTCCTCCTGTTCTCGCTCCTTCAGGTAATCCTCATACAGCTCTTCGGCTCGCGGGATGGCTTCCCTGTACCAGCCACTCCAGTTGCCGGACTTGTCCCCGCCCAAGAGCAGGATCGCCGAGCGCCATGGGTCGAAGACGAAGATGATGCGGATCTCGGACCGACCGGCTGACCCTGGTCTGAGCTCCTTGAGGTTGTGAATGGTCGATGCGGAGAGCTTGTCGACCAACGGTCGCCCGAGGGTCGGCCCGGCATCGGCAAGGCGGTCGATCGCATCGATCACCTGTCCCATCGAGGCTTGTTGGAGTTCCTTGGTCCATGCCAGGAACTCGTTCGTCACCCGGACCTCCCACTCATCCATCGAATCAAGTGTAGCAAATCCTAAACATGCTCGGTCGCATCAAGGCCGTCGGATGCGTGCCTCGTGCCGCTCCTCGGCGGCGACGAGCGCATGGGCTTCCCGACGGGTGAGCAGGATCGGGTCGGCCACGATCACCTCGTCAGTGCGCTTGGCATCCCTGGTCGAGCGCGCGTGCTCGACGGGCCCGGCTCCGGCCAGGTCGACCGCTGGCTGCCAGGCCTCACGGATGGCCCGCGGGATGTCGAGGTCGTCCCAGAGGTCGACGAGCAGGGCGCCGTCGATCCAGGTGCTTATCTCCACGGGCGTGCCGCGGCGCAGCAAGATCGCGTAGCACGCTCGCCGTGCGGGGCGTCGGCGGAGGTTCCAGCGTTTGACGCCGGATCTGGAGGGGTCCTCGATCACGACTGTGGCGAAACACTCGGGTAGGACACCTCGCCAGAGGCGGTCGGGCACCCAGAACGGCGCCAGACGGGGTGCGGTGCGCTGGGTGAACCTCGGCGCCGTGCCCAGGTGCAGGTCGAAGCCGGCAGTCTCGACGATGCGGGCCGTGACAGCGAGGCTCGGCGTCTTCAGGCCGCGTTCATAGGCCGACAGGGTGGACTGGGATGTGCCGGCTCGTTTGGCGAGCTCGGTCTGGGTCAGGCCACTCCCCCGTCGTGCGGCAGTGATGAGACGGGTTGCTTCGATGTGGCAACGATACCCGTACGGACATCGACACGCCGAGGAGTTTCTTCGCCTTGCACACCTACCTGGTGACAACCGTTCACGTCAGTCGCCGATCACCGTTCAGCGGGGTCTCGAATCCGGTGACATTCGACGTGCCAGGAGATATCGGAGGTAGATCCCATGAGCACGAACACGACCACAGACGAGACAACGAGCGAGGTCCCGTTCTCCCGACGTGACGACGAGGAGGTGCTGACGCTGACCGAGGTGGCGCTGATCCTGAAGACGCCGGTGAACACCCTGCGCTGGTGGCGCCGGCAGGGTATCGGGCCGACGTACTTCAAGCTCGGCCGCAGGCTGATGACCACGGTCGGCGACCTACGCCAGTTCATGCGTGAGCAGCGGCTCAACAGCCGCCGTCTCATCTGAGGCCGAGGTATCAAGATGTGTTCCCGACGGACGTGGGCTCTCGTCCCCGGCGGTCCGACGAAACCAGTGATTCGCCACCGACGCATCCGGGATCCACAGCAACGCCTCCTCTACCGCGATCCCTGGCTCGGATGGTCACGCCGGCAGAAGGGAGACATCGATGACCAAGAAGACGACTGACCGGTTGAACTACGTGACCCGGCTGTGTCCCATGTGTGGGCAAGGGCTGCCATGGCCGAAGCCGACCGGCCGCCGGGCCGTATACTGCAGCCCAGCCTGCCGCAAGGCCGCCTATGACGCCCGCCGGGCACGGACTCCTGGGGCCTTCGATGTCAAGGTGGTCACCCACGAGCACGGCCTCCAGGAGTGCGCGCGACGCGTCTCCACCTCACCCGACGCAGTGGCCGACGTGTTCCGCCAGCTCACCACGCCCGAGGCACTGTCCAAACTCAAGGAGAGTCTGCTGTGGCAGCAGGCTGTCGCAGCGATGCAGGAGTTCCTCGAGGCCGACATCGACCGTGCTCGGCAACCCACGCGTCGACGGCGTCGACGCTGACACGCGGCCGTTCGTCACTCAGGCCACCTCTCCCGTGATGGCGGCAGTCCCGACGCCGTCGCCCGGGTCGTCATCGATCTCGTCGAGCACAGCTTCCTCGGCAGGACTGGTGGGCCGGGTGAGCAGATCGGTCGCGGTCGAGCCCGGTCGCAGAGTCTTCTGCAGAACCGCAGCAGAGGTGTGGTCGACGAGCGTGTCGGGCTCGATGTAGTGGCCCTCGGTGATCGCCGCCGAGGTGTGCCCCAGGTGGGTGGAGGCTACATCGACGCCCAGGCCGCGGGCCAGGACCGTGGCACCGGTGCGTCGATACCAGCGTGGGCTGATCCCGGAGCCCGCCAGGCCGGCGAGGTCGAGGAACTCCCGGAATGTGCGCCGGAAGTTGTGCAGCGTCATCGGCCTGCCGTTGCGGTTGTGGAACAGCGTCCACTCCGCCTGCTCTGGTCGCATCGTGGCGAGCCGGTCACGGATCACCGTGGCTGCGAACTCTGGTACGGGGAGCCAGCGGTCCGAGGCGTCGGTCTTGGGATGGTCCTGCCGGTAGGTGCCCTTGCCCTTCTCGGTCACCACGGTCCCACAGACGTGGACGACCATGCGGCGCCGTGGCGATCCGGCGGACTGCATCTGCCGGTCGAGGACGTCGGCCGGGCGCAGCGCCAGCACCTCGCCGGGCCGCATCCCGGTGCCGAGCAGCACCTCCACCGCGTCGCGGACCCGTCCGTCGGGCCTGGGGCCCTTGACGTCAGGACCGGTGCGCCAGGCGGCTGCTGCGGCGCGGATGGCGGTGATCTGGGGCCAGGTGAGCGCTTGCGGCGCGTTCTTCGGTTTCGGCAACGGGGAGGTGCCCTCGACCGGGTTGCGGGTGAGGACGTCGTGGCGCAGCGCGAACCCGAAGAGCTGGTTGAGCAGCGTACGGGTGTGCTTGGCCCGGGAGTACGAGATCGTCTGCTGGGCCTTGAGGAAGGCCTCCACCCGGCCGGTGGTGATCTCGCCGAGGGTGTAGTGCTCGAAGAACGGGCCCACGTGCAGGCGCAGGTCGTCACGGTAGTTGTTCTTGGTGTTCTCCACGATGTCGCGCATCTCCAGGTCGGCCAGCCACAGCTCGGCCAGGTCCCCGAACGGGCTGGACAGGTGCAGCAGTCCGCCTGCGCCGTAGCCCGTGCGCGCTTTGAGGCGTTCCTTGAGCAGCGCGATCGCGGCGTTGCGGGAGGTCGAGGTGGCCTCGACCTCCCGCAGCCGGCCGTCGATGTCGCGGAACCTCGTGTGGGCGGTGTGTCGCTTGGGGCCCTTGTTGATCACATTGATCGCCCCGAAGGTGCCGATCGCGGTGCGAGGTCGGCCGCTCATGACGTGCCTCCCCGACCATCCCGTGCCTCCCGGACGTCTTGGGCGTCCTGGCAGGCGCGGGCGTCCTCGGCCTCCAGACCGGCCAGCCAGGTCTTGATCTCGGAGACCCGGAACCGCAGGTGCCGCCCGACCCGGAACCCGCGCGGCCCGCGGCCTTGGCTGCGCAAGTCGTAGAGCGTCTGCACCGCGACGTGGAGCTGCGCGGCCAGCTCCTTGATGGTGAGTGTCGGCTCGAGGACCGGGCCCGTAGCCCCAGGCATGTGCTCTGACGGCACGGCTTGCGAGGCAGCAGCGGTGATGTTCGTGACAGTGGCATGTGTCGTGTTCATGCCCAGTAGGTGCGCAGCGCTCCCCAGCTCACCACCGATCCGGTTGCGTCGGTGACGCAACGAACCCGACGAAAGGGAGCCCGCCCTCAATGTGGACTGGGCTTCGTACTAAGTGCGGAATAAATGCGGACGGGCCATGTTCTCGAACCCTTCTCAGAGTTCAGAACATGGCCCTGACCAGTATTTTCGGTGGAGGTGAGGGGACTCGAACCCCTGACCCTCTGCATGCCATGCAGATGCGCTACCAGCTGCGCCACACCCCCGTGGCGTTGTCCCGGATGATCACCCCGGGCAACGAGAAGAACAGTAGCGGAAGCTTCTCCCGATCACGAAATCGGGGCCCCCATTCCGTACGTCGCGAGGCGCCACGGCGCCGACGGGATGAGTCCGTGGGCGGACTCCCGGGCGGTGAGCTCGATCCAGGCGCAGTTCGTCAGCGGGGCGAGGGTGGTGACGACGGACGGGTCCCAGCCGAGGAAGGCGGCCAGGCCCTGCCGGATCGCGCCGCCGTGAGCGACGACCACGACGGTCTCGCCGGGCGCAACCTCCTCCGCGACGTCGTTCAGCGCGGCCGCGAACCTCGCCGCGACGGTGGGCCAGGACTCCCCGCCGTGCGGCTCCCAGCTGGCCGGCATCTCACCGAAGCGCTCGAAGATCTGGGCGCGGTTCATGCCTTCGGCATCCCCCGCGCAGACCTCCCGCAGCCGCGGGTCGTAGGCGGCCTCCAGGCCGGTCTCCTCGGCGACGTACGCAGCGGTCTGCCGCGCCCGCATCAGGTCCGAGGAGACGAGGCGGGTGATCGCGTAGGTCGTCCCGAGCGCACGAGCAGCGGCCTTGGCTTGCTGGTGGCCGGTCTCGGCCAGCTCGATGTCGGTCTGGCCCTGGTAACGGCCGTCGGCGTTCCAGGGCGTGACGCCATGGCGGAGCAGGACGATGCGACGGGTCGCTGGAGGCACGGCAGCTTCGACCACCGGACCTCAGCTCTCGGAGACGATGTCGGCGGGCAGCGAGATCGACGGGCAGTCACGCCAGAGCCGCTCGAGGGCGTAGAACTGGCGCTCCTCCTCGTGCTGGACGTGCACGACGATCTCGCCGTAGTCGAGCAGCACCCAGCGCCCCTCCTTGTGCCCCTCGCGGCGCAGCGGCTTGGAGCCGAGATCGCGCAGCTTCAGCTCGACCTCGTCGACGATCGACTGCACCTGCCGCTCGTTGGGGGCGGAGGCCAGCACGAAGGCGTCGGTGATGGCGAGCTGGTCGCTGACGTCGAAGGCGATGATGTGGCCGGCCTTCTTGTCCGAGGCCGCCCGGGCGGCAGTGATGGTGAGCTCGATGGCGTGCTCGGTCGCGGTCATACGCGGTCCTTGTCTGAGGGGTTCTTGCGGTAGAGGTCGTGCTTGCCGATGTACTGCACCACGCCGTCGGGGACGAGATACCAGACCGGCTCGCCCCGCTGACGCCGCTCACGGCAGTCGGAGGAGGAGATCGCCAGGGCCGGGATCTCGAGCATGGTGATGCGGTCGGACGGGATCTTCGCGATGACCTCGGGATCCATGGAGTATCCCGGACGCGTGCACCCCACGAACTGGGCGAGCTCGAAGAGCTCGTCGGTGTCGCGCCAGGTGAAGATCTCGGCGAGCGCGTCGGCACCGGTGATGAAGTAGAGCTCTGCGTCGGGCAGCGCCTTGGCGAGGTCACGCAGCGTGTCACGCGTATAGGTGCGGCCGGCGCGGTCGATGTCGACCCTGCTCACGGTGAAGCGCGGGTTGGCGGCGGTCGCGATGACCGTCATCAGGTAGCGGTGCTCGGCGGGCGAAACATCGCGGTCGGCCTTCTGCCACGGGTCGCCGGTGGGCACGAAGACGACCTCGTCGAGGTCGAAGAACGACTGCACCTCGGAGGCCGCCACCAGGTGGCCGTGGTGGATGGGATCGAAGGTGCCACCCATCACTCCGACACGACGCTTGCCGGTCAGGCCCTCCAGGCCTGGGTCGGGCGCTCCCCCAATGCCCATCTGATCAGCGCTCAGGAGTGCTCACGGCCACCGGCGAACCAGACCAGGACCAGGAGAGCGAAGACGAGGAGCGCCAGGACGCCGCCGCCGATGACCCACTCGATGCCAGAGGTGCCGTGCTCGGCCCCGTGCTCAGCGGAGGTGATGATGCTCGACACAACAGAGTTCGACATGGCGCACAGATTACCTTGCTCCCGCCCGTGCGGCCGCTTCAGGTCAGCGCACGTGCCCGTCCCCGGTGACGACGTACTTCGTCGAGGTCATCTCGGGGAGACCCATCGGACCGCGGGCGTGCAGCTTCTGGGTCGAGATCCCGATCTCCGCGCCGAAGCCGAACTCGCCACCGTCGGTGAACCGCGTCGAGGCGTTGACCATGACCGCCGCGGAGTCGACGGCGGCGGTGAACCGGCGGGCCGCACCCAGGTCCTCGGTCAGGATCGCCTCGGTGTGACCGCTCGACCAGCGCCGGATGTGGGCGATGGCGGCGTCGAGATCGGGTACGACCGCGGCGCTGATCTTCAGCGCCAGGAACTCGGCCGCGTAGTCCTCGTCGGTGGCCGGCTCGACGAGGTCGTAGGCACAGAAGGCCTCGTCGCCGTGGATCTGCACCCCGCGCTCCTGCAGCGCGGGGACCACCATGGGCAGGAACTCCTTGGCGATGTCAGCGTGCACGAGCAGCGACTCGGCGGAGTTGCACACGCTGGTGCGCTGGGTCTTGGAGTTGACCACGATCGCGACCGCCTTCTCGAGGTCGGCACCCTTGTCGACATAGACGTGTACGTTGCCCACGCCCGTCTCGATGACCGGCACCGTCGACTCCTCGACGACGCTGCGGATCAGCCCGGCGCCACCGCGCGGGATCAGCACGTCGACCAGGCCGCGGGCCCGCATCAGCGCCTTGACCGAGTCGTGGCCCTCCCCCGGGACGATCTGGATCACGTCGGCCGGCAGGCCGGCGGAGACGACGGCATCGCGGAGCACCTCGCCGATCGCCGCGTTGCTGGAGGCGATGTTGGAGGAGCCGCGCAGGAGTGCCGCGTTGCCGGACTTCAGGCAGATCCCGGCCGCGTCCACGGTCACGTTGGGGCGGGCCTCGTAGATCATCCCGACGACACCAAAGGGCACCCGCACCTGGCGCAGCTCGAGGCCGTTGGCGAGGGTGCTGCCGCGTACGACGTCTCCTACCGGGTCCGGAAGGGCGGCGAGCTCGCGGAGGGCGGCGGCGATGCCGTCGAGACGCTCCGGGGTCAGGGTGAGGCGGTCGATGATGTTGGCCGGGCTGCCCGAGCCCTCGGCGCGGGCGACGTCGGCCGCGTTGGCCTCCAGCACCTCGCCGGACCGCTCCAGGAGCGCGTCGGCCATCGCGTGCAGCGCCGCGTCCTTCACGCTGCGCGGCGCGACCGCGAGCTCGTAGCTCGCCTCTCGCGCCTTCGCCGCCACCTCACGGATCACTGCCTCTGCACTCATACGAGAAGCCTATGCCGTCGCGCGTGCGCAGCCACCACCCCTTTCGCCGTGCGGACCGCACGGCCGGGTTCAGTCCTCCTCGCCCAGTCCCAACAGCACGCCGAGACCCCCGAGCGGGTGGAAGGGGCTCTCGGAGGGATCCGTCGTCGCCATCGGCTCGCCGCTCCCCGACCCGGAGGGCGAGGGCCGGCTGCGCGGCGCCTTCACCGGCCTCGGCTCGGCGGGTGTGCCCGTCGGTCGCGTCGACGGCGACTCGTTCCGGTCCCGCTCCGGCGACGCGGACGCGGAGCCCGCCGTGCTCGCCGCCGGCTCGGACTCGGTCATCGCCGGATAGTCCACCGGCGGCTGATAGGACTTGCGCACGAACGCGATCCCCGATGTCGCGCCTGCGAACAGCGCCGACAGCACGAGCGCCGAGATCCAGGGCGTCCAACCACGCCACCAGCCTCCGGCGGGGCCCTGAGCCCCGTCGAATCCACTCACTCCCACAACCATCCCCCAGGTTGCGCCGGCACCGTCCGACGCACTCCGAATCCTAGCCGTGAACGGAGCCTTCCGGGGCGGTGTGGACATCCCCGGATCGCGCGATCGCGAGGAGAAGATCGTGCGCCCGGGCTGCCACCGGATTGGCGGTACGTCGCGCGCTCAGCTCGACCAGTGCGACCAGATCCGCGGCACGGGCCAGGTCGAGAGCATCCGCGGCGCTGCCGCCCCGCACCGCGACATAGCCCTCCAGCACCCCCGCGACGTACGCCGCGTCCCGGTCGAACCTCAGCAGGTTGCCGAGGTCGGCGAACGGCGAGCCGGCATGGGCGAACTCCCAGTCCAGCACCGCGCGTACTCGCAGTGTGTCCGGGTCCACGATGAGGTTCTTGGGGTTGAGGTCGCTGTGCACCAGGCTCACCCGGGCGACCGTGTCGAGCAGGTCCTGGGCGTCGGCGGCCACGTCGCGCAGGCCCTTCAGGTCGGCCGGCGACCAGTCGAGGCGCTCGGCGTACGACTCGACCCACTCGGTCAGGTCCAGCGCGAACGCCTCGATCCGCAGGTCCTTGTCGGCGAAGGTACCGGCGCTCAAGCACGGCATCCCGGCCAGGGTGCCTGCGATCTCCCCGAGGTTTCTGCCGAGCCTGCCCTGGTGCGTCTCGTCCAGGTCGCGGAGCAGCAGGTCCCCGCGTACGCCCTCGACGAACTCGGTCACCAGCAGCGCGGGCATGCCCGTGGCCGGGTCGTCGCGGCGGAGCTCCAGGACGTCGGGGACCGGGACGAGGCCGCGCACCAGACGGTGCAGGGCCTCCTGGATCTCGGCGGCCTGCGGATGGTGGCGCGGATCGGCGAAGACCCGCACGACCGACCTCTCCCCGCCGGCTTCCGCCAGGAACGTCTCGCCCGACCAGCCACCATCGAGCGGCTGGAGGCCGCCCCCGAGTTCACCGAAGCTCACGCGACCACGTCCGTAGCGCAAGCGCCAGGGTACGGACGTGGTCGCGTGCCGTTTGGATAGTTCACTCGCTGACGCTCGCTCACCGGGCGAGGTTAGCGCCCCGTGCTCAGGCGCAGGGCCGGGACTTCGGCTGCGTGTAGATCCGGTGGGTCGCTCGCGGGCTGTCCCACATCTTGTTGAACCGGGAGGTGTAGGCCTGGTAGTAGCTCTTCGAGGTGAACCGGAAGGTGACCTCGTCGTTGCTGAACGACGGCGGCGACCAGTTCTCCGAGCCGGTCCAGACGCTGAAGGTGCCCTTGTCCGCGTAGCGGCCGTTGACACTCATCCACTTGTAGTGGGAGTAGCAGCGCGAGCCGTAGACGATGTTGTCACCGCTGGTCGACTTCTTCTGACCCCAGTCCCAGGCGGCGTCGCGCGCGGGGATGCCGACCGCCCTCAGCTTGCGGTAGACCGCGTTGTTGGTGACCGAGCCGATCACCCGCACCACGCAGCCGCGCTTCTTCAGCCGCACCACCTCGTCGGCGATACGCTCACCACGCTGGCCGTACCAGGCGTACATGTGGATCCGCAGGAGCGTCTTGCCCTTGGTGCCGTAGCCGCTCGGCGCACGGCAGCCGATCAGGCGGAGCCGGTCGATCACCCGGTCGCCGCTGCCGCGGGCGTAGATCTCGTCGCTGGTCGTGCCCGGCCGCTGACGCTGGAAGCCGACGGAGGTGCCGCCACCGGACCAGGACACGTAGCGCGGGGAGGCCTTCCGGTCGGCCTTGAGCTCGTTGAACATCCGCAACCAGGTCTTCCACAGGCTGTCGTTGGCGTAGATCGTCTGGGCGTCGTTCCACTGCGAACCGGCCGCTCCGCCACCGAGGTTGCCGGAGCTGTTGATCAGGATGTTGCGCTTGGTGCCGACCTGGGTGAAGGAGTGGATCTTGATGTGCAGGTTGCCCTTGTCGTACCCACGACAGGCACCGGCACAGCCGTAGATGAAGCTCGGACGGGAGCGCTTGGTGCCGAGACGGTTGGCCAGCTTCCGCTCACCGCTGCTCCACATCTTCCGGTTGACCAGGATCTGCACGTGGACACCACGCTTGTGTGCGGCGATGAGCTGATCGACGGTGTCGGCGCGGTCGAGGTTGTAGGTGACGAATCGGATGTAGGAACCCGCCCGCGCGTAGCGGACGCTGTTGTTGATCCGGTGGACGATGTAGTTGCGCTGCGACGCGGCACCGGTCGGGTTGTTGAAGAACGGGCCCGCCGGCGGCGACCAGGTCGCCGCCGTCGCCGGCGCCGAGACCACGGACATCGTCGCCATGATCAGAGCCGCCACGCAGCCGGCCACAGCCGAAGCAATCGAGATCTTCCGGGTCTTCCTCGACCTGAGCACATTCCCCCACATGCGGCCGGACTATACCCAGCGACGTATGCCGTGCAACGACAATTCCCAGAACACGATGCCAAACAGAAAGAAACCCGCCTCCGAGCAGTGCTCGGAGGCGGGTTTTCGGGACGTACGTCCCACACGTGATCAGCCCTTGGCGGCCTTCACAGCCTCGGTGACCGCCGGGAGGACGGTGTGCAGGTCGCCCACCACACCGAAGTCGACGAGCTCGAAGATCGGTGCCTCCTCGTCCTTGTTGACCGCGACGATGGTCTTCGAGGTCTGCATACCGGCACGGTGCTGGATCGCACCGGAGATCCCGTTGGCCACGTAGAGCTGCGGGGAGACGGTCTTACCGGTCTGGCCGACCTGGAAGGTGTGCGGCATCCAGCCGGAGTCGACCGCGGCGCGCGAGGCGCCGACAGCGGCACCGAGCGCGTCGGCGAGACCCTCGACGGCGGAGAAGTCGCCGCCGGTGCCACGACCACCGGAGACCACGATCGCGGCCTCGGTGAGCTCGGGGCGACCGGAGGCCTTACGCGGCTGGGAGGCCACGATCTGGGCGGTCTTGGCGGCATCGGAGATGGTCACCTCGAACGGGGTGACCGCGGCGGCGCCGGCCTTCTCGACCGGAGCGGCCGAGTTGGGCTTGACCGTGATGATCGGGGTGCCCTTGGTGACCTTGCCCTTGACCGTGAAGTTGCCCGCGAAGACGGACTGGGTCGCCACACCGGACTCGTCGAGGTCGACGGCGTCGGTGATCAGACCGGAGTCGAGCTTGATCGCCAGCCGGGCCGCGACCTCCTTGTTCTCCGCGGAGGACGGCAGCAGGATCGCGGCCGGCGAGGCGGAGGCAGCCAGCTGCGCGAGCGCCTCGGCCTTCGGAGCGACCAGGTAGCCCTTGATCTGGGCATCGTCGATGACGTAGACCTTCTCGGCGCCGTAGCCCTTCACGGCCTCCGCGGCACCCGCGGCGCCGTCGGCGCCACCGATGTAGACCGCGGACGGCTCGCCGAGCTTGGCGGCCAGGGTGAGCAGCTCGTAGGTCGGCTTCTTGACCTGACCAGCGACGTGGTCGATGAGAACGAGAACTTCAGCCATGATTCAAAGATCCTTTCTCGGCCTCAGATGAACTTCTTGGACGCGAGGAACTCGGCCAGCGCCTTGGCGCCCGAGCCGTCCTCGTCGGTGACGATCTCACCGGCAGTACGCGGCGGGCGGGCCGCGGTCTCCTCGACCGCGGTGTACGCAGCGCCCAGGCCGACCTGGCCGGCGTCGACACCGAGGTCGGCCAGCGACCACGCGTCGAGGGGCTTCTTCTTGGCCGCCATGATGCCCTTGAAGGACGGGTAGCGGGCCTCGCCGGACTGGTCGGTGACCGAGAGGACCAGCGGCAGCGTGCCGCCGATGACCTCGGTGGCCACGTCGCCGTCCCGCTTGATGCGGATCTGGTCGCCCTGGGTCTCGACGACCGAGGCCAGGGTGACCTGCGGCAGGCCGAGGCGCTCAGCCAGCATCGCCGGGACGACGCTCATGCCGGCGTCGGTCGAGGCCAGACCGCCGACCACGAGGTCGACCTTGGTCTCGGCACCGATCTTCTCGATCGCCTTGGCCAGCACCAGCGAGGTGGCGATGGCGTCCGAGCCCGCGATGGCGTCGTCGACGACGTGGACGCCCTTGTCGGCACCCATCTGCAGCGCCTTGCGCACAGCGGCCTCGGCGGCCTCCGGACCAACGGTCAGCGCGGTGACGGTGATCTCCTCACCCTCACGCTTCTCCTTGATCTGCAACGACTGCTCAACCGCGTACTCATCGAGCTCGGAGAGCAGACCGTCGACGTTCACGCGGTCGACGGTGAAGTCGTCCTCGAACTGCCGGTCCGCGGTCGCGTCCGGCACGTACTTCACAAGCACAACAATGTTCATGATGGTGCGGCCTTGCCGGCCCCTCCTGGAATGGTCGTAGTTCGCCAGCGATGTTACCCGTCAGTCACATACGGATGACAGGTGCCTACGCGTTGAGAATGTCACATGGATCAGGGTCGGATCACACCGGCCACGATGCGGCCTACGATCAGCCACGCCAGCGCCCCGATGCCCCAGTTGAAGAGCGCGTTCTTGATCTCGGCGTCCTCACCGCTGAACTGCTTGATGCCGTTCTCCCGCGAGAACAGGCCCAGATCGGCGGTGTCGGCGAGGTTGAGGACGAACTCCACGAGGGGGTTGTCCTGGTTCGCGTTGAGCGCGATCAGCAGCGCTCCGATCGCCAGCGCCAGCGCGGCGAGCAGCGCGATCACCCAGACCACCCTCGAGGCGTAGGACCGGATGGTGTGGACCACGCCCGGGCCGGTCGACGTCTTGGTGTCGGACACAGGATTCACTTCCCTTCGAAGTTGGCTTTGCCGGGGCCGTTCTCCAGGAAGGATCCCATCCCGGTCTGGGAGTCCTGCGTCGCGAACACGCCGGCGAACTGCTGCTGTTCGATGGCCAGCCCGGTGGCGAGGTCCACCCCGAGCCCCTTGTCGATCGCCGTCTTCGCTGCCGCCAGGGCGTACGGTGCCGCCTTCTTGAACTGGCTCGCCCACGCGAGCGCCTCCTCATAGACCGAGGCCGCCGGTACGAGCCGGTCGGCCAAGCCGATTGCAAGCGCCTCGTCTGCCTTGACGAAGCGGCCCGAGAAGATCAGATCCTTGGCTTTGGACGGCCCGACCAGCCGCGCCAGCCGCTGGGTGCCGCCGGCACCCGGGATGATGCCGAGCAGGACCTCGGGCTGGCCGAAGGTCGCGTCCTCCGCGACGATCCGGAAGTCGGCCGCGAGCGCCAGCTCGCAGCCACCGCCCAGGGCGTAGCCGGTCACCGCGGCCACCACCGGCTTGGGGATCTCCGCGACGGCGGTCACCGCGGCCTGCACTCCGGCGACCCGCTTGGCCATCTCGGAGTAGGAGAGGCCGGCCATCTCCTTGACGTCGTTCCCGGCGGCGAACAGTCTCTCGCCGCCGTAGACGACGACCGCGCGTACGTCATCGTCGGCTGCCGCCTGGGTCGCGACCTCGAGCAGCTCGGCCTGCACCTGGAAGCTGATCGCGTTCATCTTCGGGCGGTCGAGCCGGATCGTGCCGATGCCGTCCTCGACGGTGAGGTTGACGAAGTCACCCATCGTGGCGCTCCCCTGTCTGTGAAGGCGGTTACATGTGTTCGGAACACTATCGGGTGCCTTCCACCTCTCGTGTGCCGGTTCGCGGTACAGGCGTTGCGGGTATCACGTAACCCCAGCCGGTAAAGGGGCGTTTCAATAACATGACCGATATTCGTTCCAGTCGCGCCGGGGTGAGCCTCGGTGCCGCGCTGAGCATCGCTCTCGGCGCCTTCGTACTGGCGACGCCGGTCTCGGGTGCCGCGCTCTCCACCACTGATGACACTGCCACCAAGGCCGAGGAGGCCCGCTCCGGCGGGCTGCTCGGTCACGAGGCCGATGCCGGCCTGGACGTACGCGACCGGGTGCTGCCCACTTCGACCCAGAGGTCCGCGGCCGATGCCCTGGACGCCGTCGACATCCGCTGGAACGCCCACGGCACTCCGACCTCGCTGATCGCCTCAGACGGCGTGCTGGCCACGGCCGGCTCCTCGGACCCGGTCGCCGCCGCCCGGGACTTCCTCGACGACAACGCGGCGGTCTTCGGGCTCACCGCGGCCCAGCTGGACGACCTCGAGCTCGTCAGCGACCAGAAGCTGGCCGGTGGCGGGGGTCATGCGGTGCTCTTCCGGCAGACCTACGACGGTCTGTCCGCCGCCACCGAGGGGCTGGTCACCGTGTGTGTGGCCGACGGCGACATAACCTACGTCTCCTCCTCGCTGTCCAAGGTGACCGGCGATGTCGCCGAGGCGAGGCTGAGCCCGACCGAGGCATGGTTGAAGGCCGCCGCCTCGGCCGGACGGCCGATCTCCGACTCGTTGGTCGGCGAGATCGTCACCGACGCCGCCGCGAAGCTGACCGACTGGACGAAGCTGACGGTCCCCGACCTGGCGACCGATCAGCTGGTGCGGCTGCGGGCCCTCCCCGTCCCCGGCGAGGGCGTACGTCCCGTCTTCCAGGCCACCGTCGTCGACTCCGCCGCGGCGACCCTGCTGGGGCAGACGGTGCTGGTCGACGCGGTCACCGGCGAGGTGCTCCTGCGCCGCGACAACGTCGACCACGAGAACGACGTCGAGGGACCGTTCACCGGCACCGCGCTCGGCGCCTGCGGCCCGAAGCACACCTTCGAGATCTCCGACGACAAGACCCGCACCCTGGCCGCGGTCGCGCTGGGGCTGCCGACCGACGACTTCACCGTGAAGCTGTTCGCCCCCCGACGGCCGCCTGCTCGTGGAGGGTGACCTGCTCACCAGCCCCGAGGCCGCGACCTACACCGCCGAGAAGATCGACCCCGGGACGTACGCGGTCCAGGTGTGTCCCTTCGACGACTCGCTCCTCGTCGGCAGCTACACGGTGACCGTGGCGTCCTCCGACGCCGGCGCGGCCAGCGGTGAGCTGCCGGGCAGCAACCCGCGCTGGTCCTACTTTCCCGGCACTCCCGACGCCGCCTCGACCGGCGGCGCCGCGGTCCCCACCAACGACGTGGTCGCGTGCTGGACCAAGGTGGCCGAGTGCACCGGACCGGAGCTGAAGAGCCTGGCCAACGCCGGCCCGTGGGACACGCTCCTCAACACGACCGTCGGCGTGCCTTCGCTGACGACCATCGGCAACAACGCCAACACCCACGAGGGCTGGCTCTCACCGCTGGCCGCCGGTGGCCTCGAGCAGGCGCCGATCTCGCCGCTGCGTGACTACACGGGCACGTTCACCGACACCTGGAACAACTCCCGGTGCGCACCGACCAACCTGGTTCCCGGCGGCAACGACGTCAACTATGTCGTCGGCAACCTGTTCGCGAGCCACAACCGGATGCACGACTGGTCCTACTTCCTCGGCTTCACCGAGGAGAACTACAACCTGCAGACCGACAACCTCGGCCGTGGCGGTCGCGGCCTCGACGCCGAGGTCGGCAACGCCCAGGCCGCCGCGCTCGACTCGCAGGTCATCGAGCAGACCGGCCTGCTGACCGGCCGCAACAACGCCAACCAGCTGACCCTGATGGACGGGGTCCCGGGCATCACCAACCAGTACCTCTTCCAGCCCGCCGCCGGCGCCTTCTACGCGCCCTGCACCGACGGGTCGCTGGACTTCGGGATCGTCGGCCACGAGTACACCCACGCCATCTCCAACCGGATGATCGGTGGGCCCGACGACGGGATCACCTCCGAGCACGGTGGCGCGATGGGCGAGTCGTGGGGTGACCTGGCCGGCGCGGAGCACATGTTCGCCCACGACCTCTACAACGGCGGCACGCCGTGGGCGGTCGGCACCTACGCGACCGGCAACACCGAGACCGCGATCCGCGACTTCGCCATCGACAAGAACCCGCTCAACTTCTCCGACTACGGCTTCGACACCACCGGGCCCGAGGTCCACGCCGACGGTGAGATCTGGAACGGCACGATGTGGTCGGTGCGGCAGGCACTGGTCGACAAGTACGACGCGACCTACCCCTACACCGACAAGGCCCTGCAGCGGCGCTGCTCGGTCGGGACGACGACCGCCTCACCGCTGGCCGCCGACAAGTGCCCCGGCAACCGCCGCTGGATCCAGCTGGTCTTCGACTCGTTCCTGCTCCAGCAGGGCGCGACCTCGATGCTGGACGCCCGTGACGCCTTCCTCGCCGCCGACCAGATGCGCTTCGGCGGCACCAACCGCCAGGTGATCGCCGACGCGTTCGCCCGGCGTGGCATGGGCCAGTACGCCACCACGACCGCCGACGACCACGAGCCGACCCCGAGCTTCGCCTCGCCGGCCTCGCGCAACGTCAAGGTCACCTTCAGCGCGCCGGCGCCCGGGAAGGTCTACGTCGGTCGTTTCGAGGCACGGGCGACCCCCATCGCCGACACGCTCCCCGACACCCCGCTCGGGTCGGTGGCTCACTTCGTGCCGGGGACGTACGAGCTCCTCTACGTCTCCGCCACCGGGGGCGCCCAGCGCAAGACGGTCACGGTCTCCCCTGCCGAGATCACCAAGACCGTCTCGTTCGCGGCCGCGACCAACCTGGCCGCGGCCGCCAACGGCGCCAAGGTGCTCACCTCGACGGATGGCTCGCGCAACCCGGCCGCCCTGATCGACGGCACCGAAGGCACCAACTGGGGTGGGGTGACCGCGGACAACGTCGATGCCACCACGCCCTCGATCGCCGTCGACCTGGCGGGCGGTACGCGAACGGTGAGGACCGTCAACGTCAGCGCCTACCTGTCACCGGCGACAGACACCGACGCCGACTCGGGGTCGCGCTTCACCGCGCTGCGGAAGTTCGCACTGGAGGCATGCGTCTCCGCGTGCGACACGGCCGGGGCGACCTGGAAGCGCTTCTACACCTCGGCCGATGACGCCTTCCCCGGAAAGCGCCCGAGGCCGGTCGCCCCCAACCTCAACCTGCGCACCTTCGACGTCCCCGACACGGCCGCCGCGGCGGTCCGTCTGGTGGCGCTGGAGAACCAGTGCACGGGCTACGCCGGTTACGCCGGTGAGCAGGACGCCGACCCGCTCACCACGACCGACTGCAAGACCGGCTCCGACCGCGGCACCATCGTCCACGCCGCGGAACTGCAGGTCTTCGGTCAGTAGCCGGACCGGTTCTACCCTGGCGTCGTCGCGGACGCCAGGGTAGAACGGGACGCAGCGGCGGGCGGGGGTCCTGCCGGTCTGGAGATCGACGATGAAGGCTCTGAGGTACGTCACGATCGGCGCGGCACCGGAGATCAGCGAGGTTCCGATGCCGGAGCCGGGACCGGGCCAGGTGCGTGTGAAGATCACCGCAGCCGGCGCCTGCCACTCCGACTCCTTCCTGATGGGTCTGCCGGAGGAGGCCTGGCATACGTTCGGCTACCCGCTGCCGATGACGCTCGGACACGAGGGTGTCGGGGTCGTCGACGCGCTGGGCGACGGCGTGCAAGGGGTCGAGCCCGGTGAGCCGGTGGCGATCTACGGGCCGCAGGGCTGCGGCCGCTGCTACCCCTGCGCGCAGGGCAAGGAGAACTACTGCGAGCGTGCCGCCGAGCTCCACATCAGCCCGCCAGGCCTCGGCACCGACGGGACCATGGCCGAGTACGTCCTGGTCCCCGACGCCCGACACCTGCTGCCGCTCGGCGACCTCGACCCGATCGCCAACGTGGCGCTCACTGACGCCGGCCTGACGCCCTACCACGCCATCAAGGCCACGCTACCGAAGCTGGTCGCCGGCTCGACCGCCGTCGTGATCGGCGCGGGCGGCCTCGGCCACGTAGCGATCCAGCTGCTGCGGGCCCTCTCCCCCGCCACTGTGATCGCGCTCGACCTCGGCGAGGACAAGCTCGCCCTGGCCACCGACGTCGGCGCCCACCACGCCTTCCTGTCTGACAAGACGGCCGCCGACAACATCCGCAAGGTCGTCGGCGCCCGCGGCGTCACCGCCGTCTTCGACTTCGTGGGCGCCCAGCCGACCGTCGACCTGGCCTCGTCCGTGATCGGCGTGGAGAGCGACCTGGTGATCGTCGGCGTCGGCACCGCCAGCGCCCAGGTCGGCACGCTCGCCAAGCCGTACGACGCGGTGATCCGGGCTCCGTACTGGGGTTCGCGCTCGGAGCTGATGGAGGTCTTCGACCTGGCCCGTGCCGGGCTCGTGCACGTGGAGACGGAGCGGTTCTCCCTGGACGAGGCACCGGAGGCGTACCGGCGACTTCACGAAGGCACGCTTCGCGGCCGCGCCGTCGTCGTTCCCTAGTCCCCTCTCGAACCCCCTAGGCGCGGCGCGCGAACCTGATCCGTCCGTCGGGTCGTCGCTCATAGGTGTAGTTGGGGTCGTGGATGCGGCGATGGTCGCTCGGACACAACAAGACCATGTCCGCGAGGTTGGTTCGGCCGCCTTCGGACCACGGTTTGAGGTGGTGGGCTTCGGTCCAGGCGGCGGGGGCGTCGCAGTCTTCGGCTTGGCAGCACTTGTCCCGGAGTCGCAGGGCTCGGTGTTGGAC